>DASZEU010000516.1:0-10390 GCA_035940535.1 Candidatus Angelobacter sp. | reverse complement strand
CGGCATGTTCAGGCTGGTTCTGAAACAATAACCGCCTGGGTGAAGGCGCATTCTATCTTAGAACTCTCTCAGCGTTCGGGAATACCTTATACGACCTGTCACCGCATTGTTAACGATCGGTTACAGAGATCAAGCGTCGCACTTCGGGATTTTTTTGCGCTGATGCAAGTAGTAGCAGGAGATACGGTTAAAGCAGGATGAGGCAGTGGTCGGTTCTAGTGAGCGATTGTGGGTTGGCAGTCCACACAGGCCGAGAACTTAAGACACTGAGAGAACAAATGTCTCCGGCAACGCTTGATTCCAATCTGGAAGAACGAAAGCTGTTTCTCGAACGTGCAAAATTCTTTAGAGAGCACGTGCAGACCGTCATTAATCTAGCTACTGGATCGCTGGTCCTTTCGGTAACCTTCCTGCACGACAAGTCTGGGACATTAAAACGGACAGGCTGCTTAAAGGTTTCCTGGGCCTTCTTAGTAGCAGCAATAGTTTTCGGCTCCGTCTATAACTATTTTTTATCGCTTTATACAAAGAGACACACGAAGCCGTCTGAAATAGAAGAATACGCCAAACGCGAAAAACTTGAGAGAGTCGATGCCCTAGTTCTTAGCTTGCTGAGCGGTATTTTCCACTTGCTCTTTGTGGGCGCATTGATTCTGGTTCTGCTCTTTGGTATTGCCAATGTCTGAACAACGACTCATCCTTGCCTAAATCTTGCTCTGGCGGTGAAAATGTTGATAACCCTCCGGCTTCTTTGCCGAGCGGCGGTACTCACGTAAAATACGTGATACACGTAAAACACTTGGTTGGAGTTCGAGCTATGTCTTCGACAGACGGCAAGAAACAGAATGTGACGGTAAGTCTGAGCCGACAAGTGCTCAAAAAAGCTAAGATCCTGGCCGCGAGCCGTGAGACTTCTATCAGCGGTCTGCTTGCGCAAGAAGTTGAAAAACTCGTGAGCAACGACGAGGCATATCAACGTTCCGCGCGACAGGCTGGTGCGCTGCTCGACCAAGGCTTTCATTTGGGTGGCGTAATTCGAGCCTCCAGAGACGAATTGCATGAACGATAGAACTTTTCAAGGATGGATCGAAGATTGGATTCTGGGACGCCCTCATAATCGCCGCCGCTCTCAAAAGTGGCGTTGACCGGATCCTCTCTGAAGACTTGAATGCCGGTCAGAGGATCGCCGGTTTACGCATCGAAAACCCCTTCGCCACCGCATAAGGTGATCTGTTTAGAGGGGGCATGCCTAAACCAAAGGCCCATGGCGGCCTTGATTTGAGGACGATGAACCCTGTAGAATTAAAGCCACTTAATTGTGCGTTGCAAGGAGTTGTTCAGGTGATCTCCTTTTATTCCCGCTTCCGCCTTGGTCTCTTTTTTGTAATGACATTCATAGCTGGAGGGATTCTGCTGCAAGCTCAGGATTCCGGCAAACAAAAGGATTCTTCCCAAAAGAATTCCGGTTCCAGTACCCAGCCACAACAAGCAGACCAGCAACAGGACCCACTGAAGCGGCCCCTCAGCAAGAAGCAGCAGGAGGGATCGAAGCCCGAAAAAATGGGTAAGTATTACAAGAAGTGGCTGGAAGAAGACGTTCGGTGGATCATCACCGGCGATGAAGAGTCAGCCTTTAAGAAGCTGGCAACCGATGCCGAGCGTGATCAGTTTATCGAGGCTTTCTGGCAACGTCGCGACCCCACTCCCGACACTGAAGAAAACGAATACAAAGATGAGCACTATCGTCGCCTGGCTTATGCCACGGAGCGCTTCGCCGCAGGCGTCCCCGGTTGGAGGACAGATCGCGGTCGCATGTACATCATGTACGGCAAGCCGGATTCCATTGATTCGCACCCTGCAGGTGGACCATATACACGTCCCGCAGAAGAAGGCGGGGGAGAGACCCAAACCTATCCTTTTGAAGTATGGCGCTATCGTTACCTGGAAGGCATAGGGCAGGAAGTGGAAATTGAATTTGTGGATACTTGCAGTTGCGGCGAGTACCACATGACCTTGGATCGCTCTGAAAAAGACGCCCTCCTACACGTTCCCAATGCCGGTCTCACCACCATGGAAGAGATGGGTTTGGCCAACAAAGCTGACCGCTTCCGGGGAGGCATGGAATCTCTGGGCCAGGGACCCTTCAACCAGAATCTGCAAACCAAGCAGTTTGACCGCCTCGATACTTTTGCCAAGCTGAACCGGCCGCCTGAGGTCAAGTTCAAGGAACTCGACGCGATCGTCAATACCAAGGTCCGGTACAACCTACTTCCGTTCGATGTCCGGGTCGATTTTGTGAAGGTAACTTCAGATACGGTGCTGGTGCCGATCACCGTCCAGGTGCCAAACCGTGAGCTGACCTTCGTCAACAAAGATGGTGTACAACGCGCGACCATCAACATTTATGGCAGGATGACGACCCTGACGGGCAAAATCGCCCAAACCTTTGAAGATACCAAGCAGTTAGACGTTCCTGCCGAGTTGCTGCAAAAGACCATCAACAATGTGGCCGTATCGTGGAAGGCATTGCCCATGCGCCCGGGGCGTTACCGTCTCGATATCGTGATCAAAGACGTAAATGGCGATAAGCTGGGCACTTTTGGACAAGGCATTATGGTACCGGATTTCAGCGATGATAAGCTCGCCTCTTCCACGCTGATCTTGGCAGATGTTATCCAGAATGTGCCGACGCGTGAGGTCGGAACCGGAGACTTTGTGATCGGCACTACCAAGGTCCGGCCTCGAGTTTCTCCTGCCAATGGGAAACCCGCGGTCTTCAAGCAGCAGCCCAACCAAAACGTGAATTTCTGGATGCAGGTTTACAACCTGTCTGTAGATGATAAAACCAAGAAGCCCTCAGCGACTGTTGAGTATCAAGTTGTAAATACAGCGACCAATCAATCGGTGCTGAATGTCACGGAAAATACGGACCAGATGAAAAACGTCGGTGACCAGATGACCCTTGCTAAGAGTCTGCCGCTGGCGCAACTGGGGCCGGGAGTCTACCAGGTGACGATTAAGGTCAACGATTTGCTTTCCAAGCAGACCATCTCACCTACGGCAAAGTTCGCGGTCGAGTAAGAATTGGGGACCCCACGTGGTTTGAAGGTGGTGGAAATGACCCGCAAATTCGGCTTGCTAGCAGTCCTATTTGTCACGCTGCCGGCGCTTGCAGCGTCGTCGGCCTCAATCTCGGGATACGTAAAAAATAGCTCCGGTGTGCCCCAGATGGGAGCCGTGGTTGAGGTCTTCACTTCCGCCGCTGTGGTGGGAGCCACAGTGTTTACCGATGCGAGAGGTTACTACTCCGCGGAAAACCTTCGCCCCGGCCTCTATTACGTAAAGGTCACAGCAGCCTCCTTTTTGCCCTCGTTGCGCGAAAATGTAAGCCTGCGGACCGGCACTCGGGCGATGGTGAATCTGACCCTGAGCACCCTCGCGGATGCGCTCCAGTTGCTTCCTCCGCGCCGTTCGTCAAGCTCCGATCCTGACGACTGGCACTGGACTCTGCGCGCCACCGCCAACCGGCCGATCCTGCGGATGGCCGATGACGGGCCGCAGTTGGTTTGCAATCCCGAAACTCCGGATGAACACATCCTTAAGGCGCGTGTGGCTTTCCTTGCAGGAGCGGAAGCCGACGGCTTCGGCAGCGCCGGTGAGGTAACAACCTCGTTTGCATTGGAAAAATCGCTGTTTAGCTCCGGCACATTTTCCATCAATGGCAATATCGACAGCGCCAGCGGCGAACCCAACGGCGTTCTGCGCGCCTCCTATACGCATGATTTCGGCACCGGCTCGCGGCCTCGGTTCACGGTTACTTACCGGCACCTCGCCTCACCCGGACTCGCCGTGCAAAATGCAGCTTATTCAGCCGTGGATGTGACCACTGCCGATAACATGTCTGTAGCTGGCTTTATTGATCTTGATTATGGAGCCCACCTACAGTCGGTGGAGTTTACCAAGCGCGTAAGTTCGTTCAGGCCCTTTGGCTCTGTTGATATTCATCTTTCTCCGAACATGGTCCTCGAATACCGTTATGCGACATCGATTCCAGAGACCCGTTCAGCCAAGGGATTTGATAGCGCTCCGGCTGATCTGAGTGAATCGGGTCCGCACATGGCCCTGGCCAATGGATTGCCGCAGATCGAGCATGCCCAGCACCAGGAGATTTCGGTGTCACGCCGATTTGGCAACAACAGCATTCAGGTAGCCTACTACGCAGACCGGGTGCACAATCTTGTCCTGACAGGAGCTGGGGATCCTTCCAGCTACTCAGATAATGTGCTGCCTGATGTTTACTCTGGGACGTTCTCGTATGGCGGCGGGACTTTGAATACTTCCGGAACCAGAGTGGTCTTCCAGCGGAAGTTCTCTCCCGATTTCATTGCCACGGCGGATTACTCTACTGGCGGGGTCGTCGCTTTAGCAGATACCGTGACCGCCTGGCAAAACGTATCTCGAAGTCTGACGAATGTGCGACGGCACTCCGTGGGAGCGAAATTCTCAGGCTATGTCCCGTCGTCTGGTACTCGCTGGGTAGCATCCTACAAATGGACAAGCGACAGTTCCCTTCTACCCGTAGATGAGTTCAACGCCTCGCCGGGACAGGTTGACCCTTATTTCAGCTTCTTTGTTCGGCAATCCATTCCAGGAACGTCGTTTATCCCTGGCAAAATGGAAGCTCTGATCGACATGCGCAATCTGATGGCACAGGGCTATGTTCCAGTGCTAGGCCGAGATGGCCGCAGAGTTTATCTCGTGCAAGCAGCAAGGGCAGTTCGCGGCGGCTTGGCATTTACCTTCTGAGAAACTGTTACTGTCACCTTAACTCAAAGTTTTTAGTTTTCAAATTATGGCCAATCTTGGCACTTATAGCCTGCACTGAGGTGGGCCGAAGTGGCAATCCTGGCAATTCCTCAGTAGTCCCAAAATCGCCGCCACCAGTTTCTCTTTTCCGGGGTCTCTTCTTCCTGAAAAGCCGGTTCGTCCCTAAGTCCTAGAATTCCGCCAGCGCGCGCAGTTCCAGGACTCGCAACTGCCAGATCAGGAACCGCAGATCTCTGCTTGTGGAAGGTTACAACGGCGATGCCAGTTGGTGCTGCGGGCAACACAGCCACGACGGTGTTTTTCGCTTCCAACGCATACTGCAACGGAGAACGTGCCGGGAATTCAAACACATTTTCACGGGGATGCATGGAGCGTATGGCGGAGTATGTCTCCTGGTCGAATGTGATCCACCGCATGGGAGTGCCCCCTCTTAAGCAGTTGTCAGACGAAGTGGGGCAATATGTGAGATGCACCTCACCTCGCAAGTGTTTGACTGCTGTTAGCCGCTTCATGTACTCTCCTGCGTTCCAATGGAGACCCGGATGTCCCGCCCCCCAGAACAACAATCATCGCAAGAGCAAGGTGGCATAACGCGGCGCAGCTTTACCGCCGCTGCCGTAGCGGCGGCCACTGCAGCCCTGATTCAGCCGATTCAAGCGATTCAGCCCGTTCAACCACTCGAATCCACACCGGCAATCGTTCCCGATCCAGTGCCAGCCCAAGATGACAAGTCGGCTGCGGCCGCTGCAGATGCCGCTATGGCCAAGTTGTCCCCTGCTGCTCGCGCTGAAGTGGAGATGAAGCTGAATAGCATCTTCCGCAAATATGGCGATCAACTGAATGATGAGCAAAAAACCGATATCCGCAAAGTAATGGCTGAGACCCAAACCGGTCTCGAAAAGATGCGGTCCTTTCCATTGGAAAACGGCGACCTGCCGGCAACAGTTTTCCACGCCGGCCGAGGGGGCGAAAAGAAATAACCATGCTGAGCGAAGAGATTCTTTTTCTCCCGATTACCGAACTCTCCAGGCGCATCCGGCAGCGGCAAATCTCTCCCGTTGAATTGACCGAGAGTTATCTTGAAAGAAGCCGTTCGCTTGGTCCTCGCCTGAATGCGTTTGCCACACTGACTCCGGAATTGGCCCTTAGGCAGGCGCATGCTGCCGAGAAAGAGATTGCCTCAGGAAACGTCCGTGGTCCGTTGCATGGCATTCCGTACGCAGCCAAAGACCTGTTGGCCGTGCGAGGATATCCGACTGGCTGGGGAGCACGCCCTTGCAGCGACCAGCGCTTTGACTACGACGCTACCGTGGTTCGCCGCCTCGAGGATGCTGGCGCCGTCCTGCTAGGCAAGGCCGCCATGATTGAATTGGCTGGCGGCATGGGATATCGCTATGCATCGGCCTCGGCCTCCGGCGCGGCAAAGAATCCTTGGAATCAGGACTATTGGACGTGTGGCTCTTCCAGCGGGTCGGCTGCCGTGGTTGCGGCTGGCTTGGCTGCCTTTGCCATTGGCACCGAAACTTGGGGATCGATTATTTGTCCCTCCGGCTTTACGGGCATCACTGGGCTACGTCCGACACTTGGACGAGTCAGCCGGTATGGCGCAATGGCCCTCGCCTATTCAATGGACAAGATCGGGCCGATGTGCCGCCTCGCGCAAGATTGTGATTTGGTTCTAAAGGCCATTGCCGGTCACGATCCCCAGGATGGTTACTCGCTGCCCGCTCCTCTGGCCAGCTACCTGGGAGCCGAGCAACCCAAAGCGCGTTTACGGATCGGCTGGGTGCTCAACCAGTGGAAGGAGGTATCTGCCGAGGTCGATAAGGCCACCACCACAGCCCGCGAGCTTCTGGAGAAGAACCAAGCGGTCGCGATGAGTACCATAACTTTGCCCGAAGGGCCGTGGGAAACGGCTGCTGGTGTAATCGTTTCGGCTGAGGGTGCTGCCGCCTTCCATCAGTTGATTGCCTCGGGACGGGTGAAAGAACTAAGTGACCCGTTAGGCAAAATTGGCGGCTACATGAATGAGGAAATCAGCGCCTCGGATTTGCTGCTCGCCGAGCGCATCCGGGCCGTGCTGCAAAAAAAGATGGACGAACTGCTCCAGCACGTTGACGTGCTCGCCACTCCTTCGCTGCCGGTAACCGCTTCCAAGCTCGACGCCAACCTCGACATCGCGCTTTCATTTGCCGATCCTCTGGGAGGAATCGGGAATATGTGCGGCCTGCCCGCCATTAGCGTACCTTGCGGCTTTGGAAACAACAATTTGCCAATAGGAATTCAATTTGTCGGTCGGGCCCTCGACGACGCCAAAGTAATTCAAGCCGCACGGCTCTTTCAGGCCCATACAGACTGGCACAAGCGCCATCCAAAACTGTCGTGAGGTCAGAACCGGCTAATTCTCTGGCGCTCAGCTCCGTGCGAGTTGTAACTGGTTTTCTCCGTCTTTTCTCAGTGTCTCAGTACCTCCGTGGTGGGTTTTGCTTTTTGGGTTGCGGCTGGGCTGCGTTGTGTAGATCAGTGGTAAGTTGATTCATCAGCGTCAATCTGCGTTGATCAGCGGTAAGAAATGGAGTTGGCTGTTTGGGGTGAGCTACAGTGTTTTGCTCAGTGCACGTAAGCGTGAGGATATGCAATACTTACTGTACCTGAAGGGTATCCAGAGTTCCGAATGTCCGCAGCTTTCCCGAGCAACAAAGCAGTATGTGATCCCGATACGCTACGGCAGTCCATTCTGCGACATATACGCTACACTCTGGCCCGTCCGCAGAACGACCTCACTGCCCACGATCTCTTCAAGCCTGTTTCCCTCGCCATTCGAGACCTCCTGATCGACAAAATGCTGGAAACCGAAAAGCGCTACCAGCAGCAATCAGTGAAGCGTCTCTATTACCTCTCGCTGGAATTCCTCATGGGCCGCTGGCTCAGCGATAATCTCTGCAATCTGCGCCTTCTGGAGCAATGCAGGGCCATCCTGACAGAACTGGGCGTTGCCCTAGATGACGTCTTGGAAGTCGAACCCGATGCGGGGTTGGGTAATGGCGGCCTGGGCCGGCTGGCCGCTTGCTTTCTGGAATCGCTGGCAACGCTGGGAATGCCGGGTTTTGGTTACGGCATCGACTACGAATACGGACTCTTCAAGCAGGAAATTGTCGGCGGGCATCAGCGTGAAAAACCTGATCGGTGGAAGTCCGAAGGCACACCTTTCTACATTGAGCGGCCTCTGGATGTATGTGAGGTTCCTCTCTACGGACGCATGGAGCCGACGCGCGACTCCGAAGGCAACCGCCGCCAGCGATGGATTGACGCCCGGATTGTGGTCGGAGTCCCCAATGACATGCCGGTTGCCGGGTATTCCGGGCACACAGTCAACTATCTGCGTCTCTATACGGCGCGTGCCTCGCAGGACTTCGACATCGAGATTTTTAACCGGGGAGATTACATCCGCGCCGTCGAGCAAAAGATTGCCTCCGAAAACATCTCGCGCGTGCTCTATCCCTCCGATGCCATTCAGTCTGGGAAGGAGCTGCGGCTCATCCAGGAGTACTTCCTGGTCGCCTGCTCGCTCCGAGATATCGTTCGCAATTACCTGGCGGCCCACACTGGCTTTGATGATTTTCCCGCCAAGGTTGCCGTGCAGATGAACGATACCCATCCCAGCTTATGCGTCGCCGAACTAATGCGCCTGCTGATGGATGAAAACAATGTCGAGTGGGACCGCGCCTGGGAGATTACCGAAGCAACTTTGGGTTATACCAATCACACGTTGTTGCCCGAAGCCCTGGAGAAGTGGTCCGTGCCGTTGATGGAACGTGTTCTTCCGCGCCACACCGAGATCATCTTCGGCATCAATCATCAGTTCTTGCGCACGGTGGCTCGCCGCTGGCCCCTCGACGTAGAAAAGCAGCGCCGCATGTCGATCATCGAAGAAGGCCCGGAAAAGCAGGTACGCATGGCCCACCTCGCCATTGTCAGCAGCCACGCCGTGAACGGCGTCTCCAGGCTGCATACCGAATTGCTAAAAAACTCGCTCGTTCCCGATTTTGCCCACCTGTGGCCCGAGCGTTTCAGTAACAAGACCAACGGCGTAGCCCCGCGCCGCTGGATCTTGAAGGCCAATCCCCGACTGGCTGCGTTATTGAATGCCACCATCGGCGAAGCCTGGATCACCGACTTGCGGCACGTCGAAGCCATCGAAAAGTTCTGCTCGGATGCGCCCTTTCAGTCGGAGTTTATGGCCATCAAGCGCCACAACAAAGAGAAGCTGGCCGCTGAAGTTGTAAAACTCACCGGCGTGCAAATTGATCCAGTGTCGTTGTTTGATGTTCACATCAAGCGCATTCACGAGTACAAGCGCCAGTTGCTGAACGTAATGCGCATCATCCACGAATACCTATGCGCCGTAGAAGATGGTGAGAAGGGCGAAGCCCTGAAGGTCCCGCGCACCTACCTGTTCGCCGGCAAAGCTGCCCCCGGGTATTGGGCAGCCAAGCAAATCATCAAACTGATCAACAATGTTGCCCAGATCGTGAATGCCGATCGCCGGGTGAATGACCGGATGAAGGTGGTCTTCGTGCCCGATTATCGCGTCTCCCTGGCCGAGATCATCATTCCCGGTGCAGACCTCAGCCAGCAGATTTCTACTGCCGGCATGGAAGCCTCCGGCACCGGCAACATGAAGCTGGCCATGAACGGCGCACTGACTATCGGCACGCTCGATGGCGCCAACATCGAGATCATGGAAGAGGTTGGCGAGCCTAACATCTACATGTTTGGCCTCACGCCCGAGGAGGTCCGCTGGTACAAGGAGCAAGGGAACTACCGCCCCCGCGAACTTTACGAAGCCAATCCCATGCTGCGCCGCGTAATGGATTCGCTCGCCGACGATCGCTTCTGCCCCGAAGAGCATGGCCTCTTTCGCTGGATCGTCGACGAGATTCTGGACCGAGGAGACCGCTACTTCCTCATGGCCGATCTGCCCGCGTACATCGAAGCCAGCCGCAAGGCCGAAAAAGACTTCCAGGAACCCTCAACCTGGGCCACCAAAGCCATCCTGAATGTAGCCCGAGTCGGCAGATTCTCCAGCGACCGCACGATCAAAGAATACGCCCACGATATTTGGGGCATCCAATCAGCAGTCATCCCACCCGAACCAGGATCGCCGCTGGCAAAAGCACCCCTAAGCGCAGAGGTGTCACATCGAGGACCTGCTTTGGCTAAGGGCTAGGACTAGAGGCTAACGATTTGTTTTGGCCAGAAGCTAGCAGCCAGTAGCCGCTCTTGTGCTACACTGATAAAGTCTTCAGTCAAGCCCCGCTTCATCACCCCGAAAAGAAAAGGGCGCGTAGCTCAACTGGCAGAGCAACTGACTCTTAATCAGTAGGTTGAAGGTTCGATTCCTTCCGCGCTCACCATTCTTTTCAACAATTTACACATAACTAAGCCCGCACGGAAGCGTTTTACAGAAGTATTGAAAAGAAGCACTTTGGCGCATACCGGCTCGAAGCGTACGTCACGTTTACGTCACGTTTTCGGCACAGGTGCCGGAACGGAATACAGG
>DASZEU010000515.1:0-10132 GCA_035940535.1 Candidatus Angelobacter sp. | reverse complement strand
TTCATAACCGCTCCATCACTCTTTGTTCGCCCGTGAACCTGCCTTCGATGATTTCTCTCTCCTGATTTTCCAAATCTTCTCCGTGTCTCCGCGCCTCCGTGGTGGGTTTTGGTCTTTGGTTGTGGCTCTGCCACGCTGTGTTCTCAGTTGTCTTTGTGCCGTAGCAGAGCTGCTGCTTTATTCAGCCCACCTCTGCCGCCAGAGCAGCATCGTAACTGACATATCCACCGTGCGAAAGAGTTTGTTCCCCTTAACTGCTCATGGTTGCTCTGGTACGTGTTGGAGCTACTTAAAGAGACGGGAGAATTGCAAGATCATGAAACGCCTGGCAATTTTTGGTGTCCTGGTACTGGGCCTCGCGGCCCTGGGGCCAGCGGCATTCGCGCAAAATACTAGCAACGATGACAAGAATCACGGTAACTTTGGGATCTACTTCGATTACACCCGGCTGCAACACGCCAGCGCCAACATGTTTGGAGTGGGTGCACGCGTGGGCTTCAATGTTCACCCCAATATCGTCCTCGAAGGCGAAATGGCTTATGACTTTGAACGAAGCCAGACTGCCACCATCACCAGCGGGGGCATTACCAATACTTTCCGCTCCAACCTCAGGCTGATCCATGGACTCTTTGGGCCCAAAATTCAGTCCACCGGTCCGGTGCGGGTTTTTGCCGTCATTAAAGGCGGAATCCTGAATTTCGGCCTGGGCGGAGCGGTCAACGGTGCAACTTTCGCGAACCAGTTCGGAACCATCAGGGATGGCGACACCAACGGTGTTGTCTATCCGGGGGGCGGCATAGAGTTTAATGCCGGCTGGCTGGGAATTCGTTTGGAAGCCGGTGACGAGATCTATTTCGATAACGGAGCCAATCATAACTTTAAGTTCATGGGTGGGCCGCAGATTAGGTTCTAATTCGCAAGTTTTATTGCGCAGATCGCTTGAGAAGCAGCTCTTTGGGGCTGCTTTTTCTTTATGGAAAAATTTTGGTTGGGCTTAAGCACTCGGATGATATATAAATCCTGTACGTTCCAATAAAACTTGGCCTCGGGAGGGCAAAGTGAAGCAGCGTATCTTCGTTAAAACTGCAGTTTGCATCATGCTGGTCCTGATGGTTGCTCTGGTCTTCGCTGTTCAAGCGCCGCAGCCGCAGCCATTTTCCGCAGACCTGACCGTTACTTCCCCGAAAAATGGAGAGAACGTAACCGGGAAGATTTATTATTCCTTGCCCAAGATGCGCTGGGACATGAATGCCCACGGACAGAATGTAAGCATGATCACCAACAGCGGTACCCAAACCAGTTACATGATCATGCACCAGCAGCACATGTACATGGAGATGCACGCCAACCAAATGAATCCCATGGCGCGCAACATGCCCAAGATCGATACCTCATTCGATCCTCAAAATCCCTGTGGCAAGATGGCCGACACCACCTGCAAAAAAGCGGGTACCGAAACCGTGAACGGTCGCGTATGCGACAAATGGGTAACCACCGACAAAAATGGCAAAGTCAGCACCGCATGGATCGACCAGAAACTCTTTTTCCCTATCAAGACGCTGACCTCTGACGGCACGAGCATGGAATTGACCAACGTCAAAGAAGGAGCGCCGCCCGCTTCTACTTTCGAGCTTCCCGCCGGATATACAAAGATGGATTTGGGCGGAATGATGGGCGGACGCAAACCGCAATAATTCAAAACGCCAGCGCCAGGACTTCACGCAAACCTGCATCGGTGAGTCGGCGCGGGTTGTTGCTCGCCCGGTTCCAATCAAAGCCGAAATCAAGGACGCGTTGAATCTCCGGCTCTCCCAGGCCTAGACCGGAGAGCCGGGATTCGAGACCAGTCTCTTCCACCACGCGGAGGAGTTGGGTACGCCCTTGCTCGGCGCTATCGGCGCCAAGCAATTCAAGGATCTCCTTGATCCGCTGCCTGACCCAGGCAACACCGCGCGTATCGAGAACGTCCGATTCGCTGACCTGGGCGTTGTAGAGCAGGAAGGCCGGCAGCGTGAGGGCGCAGCTATGACCATGCGGAATATTGAACAGCGTGGTGAGTGCGTAAGAAACCGCATGGGGAGCTGTGGTCCGGGTAACATTGATCGCCTGCCCGGCCAAAAGTGCAGCCTGGGCCATCGCAGTCCGGCTCTCTAACTGCGGGCGTCGGCAAAACTCTTTGATATGCCTTAAGCCAATCTCGATTGCCTGGCGCGCATGTTCGCGCGAGGCTTCGGTGGACCGCACACTCCAAAGTGACTCGATTGCCTGGCTGATTGCATCCAGGCCAGCGCTGGCCGCAGTCTGCGGAGGCAGGCCTGCGCTCAACTCAGGATCGACCACGGCAAAATCAGGAAGCAACTCCCGGTCATCCAGCGAATGCTTTTTTCCGTTTACGTAGATCACACTGAACGAAGTTGCTTCGCTGCCGGTGCCCGCGGTAGTTGGTGCTACAATTAGCAGGCATTTTCGTGACGGCAAAGGTCGTGGCTCGCGAAGACAATCGAGCGCCGCGCGCTCCTGCGATGCCAGCGCCGCCGCAGCTTTGCCTATATCGATTGCCGTTCCCCCACCAATAGCAACTACCGCGTCGCAATGTTTCTCGCGAACGATGTGCGTGGCGCATTCAACCTGTTCGATGGTGGGATTGGAGCTGAAATCAGCAAAATGATGCATCTGCAGGCCGCAAGAAGAAGCTGCCAGCAACTCCTCCACTCCAGATGCTTTACGGGCGCTGTGGCCGCTCACTAACAAAACGTTATGAGCGCCGTGTTCGGTGAGGATGCGCGGGAGTCCGCGAAATTCGCCGGCGCCAAAATGGATATGCGGTCGTGCCATCGTGCCCATCGATCTGCCCGCAGAGTATCACGCCATGACCGCATCGTGCTGATGCCCGGCATTGCCAGGCAAAAGCATCGAATGGCCGTTGCTGCTCCGCCAGTTCCGGAATGCCGTGGCGATTTCGTCCGGAGCCTGCTCCGGCCGTTCCTGGGCGCTGGCCTCGCGTGGAGACATCTGGACGTGCAGCAGCGCTGGTCCTTCGCCGGCTGAATAGCGCGCCCACTCCATGGCCTCGGCCAACCCTCCTACGCCCACACAGCGCGCCGTGCGTCGATAACCGCAAGCACGGGCGACCGTGGCAAAATCAACCCCTGGAGAAGTTGTCGGCTGTCCACCTGTAGAAGCGTAAGCGCCGTTGTCGAGCACTACATGCACCAGGTTCGACCGCCGGAGAGCGCCCGCAGTGGCCAGGCTGCCCAGCCGCATAATAAGGGCGCCATCACCATCGAGCACAAAGACCGGCTCTTCAGGCGACTGCCAGGCCACGCCCATCGCGATTCCCAAAGCAAAGCCCATCGAACCTTGCATATAGAAATGCTGGTCACGCGGCCCGTAACTGGCAAGTTCGCGAGAGGCATAACCGGTTGTAGATACTGTTGCAAACTTGCCGCAATGTTCTACGAACTTGGCTACCACCTGCCCGCGTGTCGGGAGTTCTCCGCCGCCGAAACACACCTCAGCAGAGGCCGCGATCTGGTTCGCAGGAGAATATTGCCATTCTGTTTTCGGACCCTTGCCAAACACTCCCCTGGGCACGACGATTGCCGCTGGTTGGCGGCGCCCCAGCGTCGTCACCGCCTCCGCTGCAATAGCCTCGACATCCGAGTCCTCCCGCAGGACCCATTTCGGGACGCCGAAGATTTCCAACAGAGATGGGGTCGCCGCGCCCATGGGGTAATGATGCACAGCATCGGGACGGCCCGGCTCTCCCCGCCACGAAATGATGAGGAGAGCCGGAATTCGGTAAGGAATCAGGAGCGACGCCAAGGGATTCACTGCGTTGCCGAGGCCGGAGTTCTGGAGCAACACGCCTGCCTGGCCCCCCGCCAGCCAGGCTCCAGCCGCAAGGGCGAGGGCCTCTCCTTCAACCGAGGCAGCTACATAGCGGCCAGTGCTATGAGCAGCCGTCGTTAGGGGGTCAAGAATCGAGCATGGAACGCCTGCAAAGTCGCGCAAGCCCGAATTCTGCAGAGCATCGAACAATCGCTGTGGATCAAGGGTCATTGGGGTCTCTCACAATTATTGAATCCTACCGTCCTACCGAATGCCTTTACTGCTAAGTTGCGGAAACACTTGCCTGTCGAGCGGAGAAATGATTCTCCCTCAATTGGCTCGCACGGCTCTTGCCCGCAAATCCTTGGTTTTTCCCAGGACGAGCGGGATCTCCACCGGTTCTTCCACCACTGGCTTGCGTACTTTTTCCATGCCTTGCAGCACGAACAGCTCTTCCATCGTGGCTATGCTTGGTTCCACCGAGATAGAGGAGCCATTCTTCATAATGCTGGCCATTGCCTGGTCCATGGCGCGGACCGCAGAGCGGATACCGTGATTGGCGTAGATCAGCATCTTGATGCCGGCGTTGGCCGCATCTTCCACAGTCAATTTGTAGTACGTTGTGGGAACAACGATGACCGGCGTGCGCTGCTTCCAAAGCCGCGTGAACTCCAATACCTCGTCTGGAGTGCGCTTCTTCGAATGGATCAGGATTGCATCGGCTCCAGCTTCTGTATACGCGTTCGCACGGTCAAGGGCCTCTTGCATCCCTAGCCCGGCAATAAGCGCCTCAATGCGGGCAATAAACACAAAGTCTTGTGATTTGCGCGCATCGCATCCAGCCTTGATCTTGTCAGCGAATACATCGATGGGAACAAGTTTTTGGTGGCCGTTAATGAAGCTGTTCGTTTTTGGAAATGGTTTGTCTTCGATGCAAACTGCAGCGATGCCCGATGCTTCGTATTTGCGGACCATGTAAGCGACGTTGGCTTCATCGCCAAATCCGCTGTCGCAGTCGGCGATGATAGGAATCTCCACGGCGTCATACATTGCCTGGGTCGCCAGAAGAAAATCTGTCATCGACAGAATGCTGGCGTCCGGCAATCCATAGCTGGTTGAAATCTCCAGGCTCGATGCCCAGATAGCATCGAAGCCGTTTTTCTCAACCAATTTCGCGCTGAGGCCATTGTGGCCACCCATGGTTCTGATTACTTGGGTTGAGTTGAAGAGGGCTCTTAAAACTGAAGCTTTACTAATGTTAGCTTGAGTGAGTCCCAGATAATTGTTGTTCATTTTGTATCTCCCCTCCCGGAAGGTCTTGAAGTATAGCGCAAAAATTAAAAAATGCTAATACTTTTACAAATTTATTAAAACTTTCTTATTTAAGGATTCTAATGATTGCTCTATTTTTTGGGGAATAAGTAAATATGGCCCGATGGGAAACTTTAGTAAACGGAACTTTTGTGCCCAGTTTAATGTGAACTGCCGATGCGGTTGCTGCAAGGGTCGCACGGATGGCAGTTCTTTAGAGGAATTAACATTTCCCCTAATAATTACAACGATGTACGTTAAATGCCATAAATCGTAAAGCAACAGCGTCGATTTGACAAGTCCATGACCGAATCTTTACAAAAAATAACATTTTTCCAGAACAGGAATTTTCTAAAGAAAAGACCTCAAATCGTGCGAGTAGACGAATTTGGGAAAAGGGGAGTCAAAATCGCCTTTCGTGTGCTTCCCAGGAAAGGAACTTTATGCCACTTTTCAATAGAAATGGCCATGTAGCAATAAAAAAGGCCTCCAACCTTGGAGGCCCAATCAAGTGAAACAGTTGATCTAACTTACAGCCGCTGCTGCTCCTGCCATTACGTGTCCAGGCTCGGTTGCATGATCGCCGTGGTGACTTCCTTCCTCGTTGTACCAACACATCGTTTCTGCGACCACTCTGCTTAGCGACTCTTTTCCCACTATGGACGCTTCCAACAAGGCGTCACCGACGATCTTTCCACCAACTCGGAGGATCAGGAGCCGAGTTGGCTCCTGGCTCTCAAACCAATGCGAGATGTGGGGTTTGATAAAGAATGATTCTTCCGGCTGGATCACCTTGCGGTGGCGGGCGCCATCACAAATCCAGCCCAGGGTTGCGGGCGCGGGGCCCAGGTTGTATCCGTATTGATGAGTGCCGGCCTCCAGGTGATGCGCTTGACCGGAGTGCGGAAGAAGCTCAATTTCCAGGCTCTTGGAGTAAGGCGTCACGCATGATCCTGCCAACTCTCTCATGCGATAACTCGGTTGCTCCTCACTCGGCAGCATCCAGCTCTGCGCATCTTCATGGTGAACAATCAATACGCCGTTGTGTGTGTCCAGTTGGGGAACGAGAAGGTCCCGCACCGGAACATGCAATGTCTCTGCCAGTGACTGTAGCTCATGCGAAGCGAGCGCGACCTCGCCACTCAGGGCCTTTTTCAATCGCGTCTTTTTAATGCCAGTGGCTGCCGCCAGGTAATCGCAGGAGTAGCTCCCATTCGCTACATGAAAACGAAGCAGCGCCGAGTGGGCCTCAATCTGGTTCTCCATGGGCAGCACATACTTGCAGGCTGATTCATCCCCCAGAATTCCAAGCTCGTGCTGAGCATCGCCCACCAGCCGCCCACCGTAGGTCAAAGCCAGAATCAATGCCGGAGACTGAGGATTGCGTGATGCAAAGCTGTGCTTCGCAAAAGGCAGCCCAAAAACGGAATCGCCGGTGTTCATAGGTTCGCAGAACTTACGGCCGTTCCACTCGTAGTAATAGTTCACCTCGCCGACAAAGTAGGTAAACTGAAAAAGAAAGTGACCGTTGTTCCACTCGACGCTGGGATTCTCCGGATCGTTGTCGTGGACCACTTGGAGCATCTTGATCCACTCCGGGCGAATCATAGCCACGCGGCTCATGGCGGTGTCCCGATATTCGTAGTAGTCCCGGCCCGCTCTTTGCAGCACGCGGCTGCTGGCCACCGACTGCGACTTGTTCATCACCAGCACGCCTTCGGAAGCATCGTCGTGAAGGGGAAAGAAATCGCGCTCATTGACCGGCCAGATCTTGACCGCCTTGTCGAGGATTTCGCGCGTGATAGGCCGCTCCCCAGCAACAATTTCGTGGATCAGCTCTTCACTCACGCCCAGGTCGTGTGCGGCCGCCGCCTCGTTCCTTTTCAGATCATTGATGAGGGCTAAAAACGTGGCGCCGGCCCTTTGCAGATAAGTGGTTTGTTGAACCATAGAAACTCCTTTTTCCGCTGCTACTGTCGGATGTATTTCTCTTCGATCTCCCGAAATTTCTGATAACCCAAAATGTCGAACAACTCCTTGAAGCTCATCTTCAAATTGGTTCGCTCCCAGAATCCCTGGGTCGTGCCGGTCTCGCGCAGCTCTTTCATCAGCTCCCTCATCGTGACCGCCGCTCCCATCCAGCCGGTGACTGGATAAATCACGATGTTATATCCCATTTCTTCCAGATCAGAGGTCTTGATCGGGGGAGTCTTTCCGCCCTCCACCATGTTGGCCAGCAACGGGCCTTTCACTCGTTTGCGGACCTCACGCATCTCATCGGCGGATTTGGGAGATTCCACGAAGATGCAGTCAGCGCCAGCTTCCTGATAAATGTTGGCCCGGCGGATCGCCTCGTCCAGCCCCTCGCCGGTGCGAGCGTCGGTGCGGGCAATCAGGATGAAATCCGGATCGGTCCGGGCAGCCAGGGCCGCCTCGATCTTGCCTACCATTTCATCCACGGAGATGAGTTGCTTGCCGTCAAGATGCCCGCATCGCTTGGGCGTAACCTGGTCCTCGAGGTGGCACCCCACGATACCCGCCCGCTCATATTCCTGGATGGAGCGGTAAACATTCAGTGCATTCCCAAATCCGGTATCCACGTCGGCAATTACCGGTACATCGACGGCGAGTACCACGTTTTTCGCATGAGTTGCCATCTCAGAAATTGTCGCGACACCCATATCGGCAGCGCCCAGAAGACAAGCTGAACTGCCGGCGCCGGTTAAATGGAGGGCTTCGAAGCCGCAGTGCTGAATTACCCTGGCTGAGAGGCCATCGTAAGCGCTGGGTACGACCGCAATTTTCTTGTCGAGCAGCATTTCCTTCATGCGCGTACTTTTTTTCACTTGAGGATCTCCTTGCGAGAATTTTGATTTCAGTTTTGTTTAGAAGAATGCGATTTCACCCAATAGACGAGTGATAAAGCAGCCCCGTAGTTTCTGTAAGCACAACCTTAAGAGACTCATTCGACGCCTCCGAAAAGGCCATGATTATAGCGTAATTATTAATAATTACTAATATATTTTGGATGTGTAGACCATGTGCTCGCATAAATCTTAATTAAATTAGTTTTTACTAATAACTAAAGCGCCCTTCAAGCAGATGTGTTCTAATCATGGCTCTAATCTCGAGCCAAAACTCTCATAAAGGCTCTAATGATCGGGATCAACGGCGGAACCACCTTGGGAAAATTTATTAAGTTTTGGTTTTCCAAATTACCCAATTGCCAAATCACTCAATTATCCAATTTTCATTACCCAATGACTAAGCTTCCCGTCCTGGAATTGCGAATGCGCTCGTCAATTCCAAACTCGCGTATTACCTTGGCCGTCGCTTTCGGAACCCACTTTTCCCAGTCCCCGCCGGTTCGGATCAGCTTGCGGATTTTTGATCCGCTCGTGACCTTTTCCTCTCTCCGCCAAAGCACATGGACCGGGAGGCCAAGATTCCGAAAACGCTCCAGCTTGGTCTCACCCCACCGGTCGTAGATGGAGAGAAAGTAAAGAGCGTCCGCTGGGCTATAGTAACGCAGCCTTTCCGGATAACTGTGAGGAAATGGAACAATGCGAAAAGCCTCGCGCGGTACACCCGCCTCTATCATGCAGCCCTCGACCATCATGTACCGCTCATAGAAAGTGCAGGGGTTCGACTCGATACTGCCGCGGTTGACATCCGTCTCTTCATTTCCCATTTGCCAGGGATCAGGATTGGTGATGCCGATGATGAGAACATCGCAAAGCGCCTTGCCGGCCAGCAAATACTCGAGATGGCCGATGTGCAATGGCTGAAAGCGTCCATGAATCACAGCTAAACCGACTTTGGGTGTGCTCATATTGAACCTCCTGTTGAACCAAACTTGGATTCATTCTTTAACCCAAATTATTCTCCGCGACCTCTCTGCGGTGAGCCTTGATTTTGATCTTGGTTTTAGACGGTGGCTCCTACCATGGCATCACAACCGTCTTAACCGTTGTCATCTCGCGAATGGCATAACGGATTCCTTCGCGCCCTATACCACTCTTTTTGACTCCACCAAACGGTATATGCGGGGAATCGAACTGCGGTCCTTCTAGCAGGTTGACCGCACCAACCCGCAGCTTCTTCGCAAGATTTACAAAATCGTCGTGATTCCGGGTCACTACGCCGGCCTGAAGACCAAAGGGCGTGGCGTTGGAAAGTTCGATAGCGTCGTCAACATCGCGTATCCGCAACACCGGAGCAACCGGACCA
The DNA here is from genome assembly GCA_035940535.1 of Candidatus Angelobacter sp. Lineage (GTDB taxonomy): Bacteria > Acidobacteriota > Terriglobia > Terriglobales > Acidobacteriaceae > Angelobacter. The sequence goes on along the minus strand of DASZEU010000515.1, from coordinate 760 downwards.
AAAGTCTCGCGAACCACCAACTCACTCGTCCGCGATACGCGATCGAGGACGGTGGGCGCCATCGATGCTCCATTTCTATTTCCGCCCAACAGCAACACAGCGCCTTCTTTCACAGCCTGGGTGCAACGGTCCTCCACACGCTTGGCCGCTTCTTCGTCAATCAAAGTTCCCATATCAGTACCGGGATCAAAGATGTCGCCCAGCTTCAATTTCTTCGCTGCCTCGGTCAGCAATTTGACAAAGTGATCTGCAACTTCTTCCACTACCAGGATTCGCTTAATGCCCCGGCACGATTGGCCGGCATTCGAAAAAGCTCCTGCCGCGGCCAACGCGGCAGCTTGCTGCAGATCGGCATCGCCGAGGACGATCAGGGGATCATTGCCCCCCAATTCCATGGTGACTTTTTTGAGCCCGACTTTGGCCATGATTCGCTCACCGGTCTCCACGCTGCCGGTGAGCGTAACCATGTCTACCAAAGGACTGGTAATGAGCCTTTCACCGATCTCCCGAGGGTCGCCGGCAACTACAGCGATCATGTTCTTAGGAAGCCCGCAATGGACCATCAACTCGGCGAACGCAAACGCCGAGAGTGGCGTCTTTTCCGAAGGCTTGATGATGATGCTGTTGTTAGCTGCAATCGCGGGCGCAACCTTCACCACCACTTGGTTCAACGGCCGGTTGAAGGGTGTAATCGCGCACACCACACCGACCGGCTCATGAATTGTCATGGCGACTTTGTTCTGCCCTTTCGATGTGATCT
>DASZEU010000514.1:0-8621 GCA_035940535.1 Candidatus Angelobacter sp. | reverse complement strand
GCCCTGAAGGACCCCGAGAATATTTCGGTCTTGAATGTAGCGTAAAAGGCACTTCGGCCCAGATCGATTTTGGTTTTCGTGTGGTCCGTAGTAAAGATTCGCGCACGGCTGTGTAGTAGTGCAAATCACCTGCAATCCGGTAGGAACCCCTCCCGAATGGCAAACAATAGCCGCATAGTTGCCAACTATGGGTACCTCGTTACCACTAAGTAAATTCTGCTCTGTGTATATGCTTGTAAGCTCCACATTATCAACTATTTAGCGTTGCAAGTACCCACTCAACATGGCAATCGAACTGCTCTATATTTGGGCACCCAGCCAGTGTGTCTTTTTGGCTTAGAAGCTAAAACCAAAAAATCTCACGAAATGCTCAATTTAAATCCCAGGGAGTAAGAATGGCAGAGACAGTATTGGACCAAATTCTTGCTGAATTACAGCACCATGCCGCAGAGCACTATCCGCAAAGTGGTGAATTGAAAAATCTTCGTGTCGTGGGACATACCCCGAAAACTGACCATTTTATCTACGATGTCTGCGCGGACTTCCCCAATAGCATGGAAAGGCTGGCAATCAAGATCTACCGTTCCAACAAATCTAGCGGCAACGCCAAGGCTGCTGCCAAAATCGAGAATCGTAATCTGGCCCATATTCGGCAGTTGCTTCAGAGAAAGAAGCTGAACGGACTGCCACGCCTGATTGGAGACTTCAGCGAACAAGGAGCGGTGGTTACCGAGAAGATTTCCGGTCTGCCCCTGCAATCGATCATTATGAAGGCGGCACTTTTGCCGGGTTTCGCCGATAACGGCAGTATTGCCTTGGTGGCGCGGCGCGCAGGTGAGTGGCTGCGGGCCTTTCATAAAGCCAGTTCTGACCTGCCCGAAGCTTTCGATGGCGATGGCCTTATGACGGATCTTGAAAAGCTTTGTCAAAGCTGCAGGGATGAAGGTTTGGATGAAACCTCGATTCGCGTGATCCTGGCCGGTGCTCGCAATGTGCTGGCACGCACCAGGAAGACTGTGCCCAGTTCCGCGGTACTGAGCGATTTTGCCCCATTGAACATCGTGGTCACCGAAGATGGAATCGGTTTTTGCGACTTCGCCCGTATGCAAGTTCGCGGAAATTCGTATGAAGACGTTGCCACATTCCTGGCTTCGGTGGAGGCGCTGGAAAAATATCCATTCTGCAACCGCAGCATTACCAGCCAGATTCAGGAAAATTTCCTCGATTCCTACGGAATAACCCAGGCTGAAGCCTCGGTACTGCGAGTGTTGAAGATGAAGGCCTTGCTCGGCATGTTTGCCCAGGGCCGCAATGTAAAAGAAAGCGCAGTCCGCAAAAAAGTGATGTGGGCCAATGTGATGAAAAAGTTCATCCACCAGGCCGCGCAGCGATCACTGGCCCCGGCAGCGGCTTAACTCTCCGTCCTCTTGCGCGGTTGGCCGCAGATAGAGGCCCAAGACTCAGCCACGAATTGCGCGAATAAACACGAATCAAGCGCGATACTGCCTTAAAAATGCTGTCGTAGAGTCGCAGACTTTTTCATCTGCTTTTTATTTGGCTCAATTTCTGTTTTTCAAATTCGTGTTTATTCGCGCAAATTCGTGGCCGAAAACTCGATTCTTCAAGGTTTCTTGGGCGGGGGTTGAGGAGCTTTGCCCTCCGGTGGAGCTACGCCTTCGTAGGTGATCTTGGTCTTGGATCCGAAGCGCTTGTAACGGGTGTATTTGATGATCTCTCTAACGTGGATATCGCCGTTGCTGAAGTGGAGTATGTCGTCGGCGCGGGTGTAGGTTGGGAACCAGTACTGGCCATCAATCTGTTCGCGGTACGTCACGAATTTGGGGGTTAGGTTTTCCTTTTCCCTCTTGCCACGAACATCGGGAACATTGCGGCCACAGGTCTTTACGATCTGGAAGTCGTGATTATCGACCCAGATGCGTCCTTGGAAGTACCTCTTGCCTTTCTCCATCTGTTTAGGGGCCAGATCAAAAACATAAGTTTCGATCTCGTCGACGTGCTGCTGGCCGGCATAGAGAACGCTGTATTGCGGCAGATCCTGAGTAGTGAGCACAAAAGGCAAGCGATTGCGAAAATCGTCTTCATCTTCCTTGGTCAGGCTGATGCGGGTCAAGCTCGGCTGAGGGGCGAAGGTGACATATTCAAGGCGATTGCCCTTGTCGTCGTAGGTGATATCCTCCACGCGCCGGAACTCGCCATCGACTGAGCTGCCATCCACAGTTTGAACCGTGATGTCCTGGGTGTAGGTGTAGTTGTTGCGTGCCTCTTTGAAAATGGCTTCTTTGGCTGCAAATTTCTGGATGATTTCTTCCGGGCTGATACCACGTGGCGGGGCAGAGTTGAGTGGTCCTGAGCCATCATCACAGTTGGTGTCTGCAAACAAGGCAGCAGGAAGTAAGAGTGCGAAGAATACTAGTGTCGTCCATGCGCCGAGCTTTTTGAAATGCATAGATATTTCCTGGAGACCCTCTACTTATTAGACCCAAATCATTGAAAAGAGTTGCAAAAAGGGCATACATCCCGCCGGCACTGGCTGGAAGTCTCGAAAGAATTTAAACTGGCTTGTTTTGCCATTTTTCCAGGAGGCTGGATGCGCCCTCTCAAGCTCATTCTTCTTATTGTACTCATTGCCGCAACTTTTGTTCAGCTCTCGGCCCAATCAAAACGACCGTTTACCTTTGAAGACATGATGGCCCTGAAGCGCGTCAGCAGCCCTGAAATCTCGCCCGATGGCAAATGGGTCCTGTTCTCCGCCGTCGATGTGAGTCTTAAAGACAACAAAAAGACTCCTCACTTGTGGCTGGTTCCGCTGGCCGGCGGCGAGAGTCGCCAATTGACGTCTGATCCTGCCGGCGAAGACCGGGGACGCTGGTCGCCCGATGGCAAGCAGTTCATCTTTACCAGCAGCCACGATGGCGGCTCGCAGATATGGGCCGTCAACTTCGATTCTGCCAGCGGCGCTGTGAGCGGGGAGCCGCGAAAGATCACCAGCATCTCTACCGAGGCCGATGGCGCCATCTGGTCGCCGGATGGAAAAAACATCTTGTTCACTTCCGAGGTCTATGCGGATTGCAACGATGATGCCTGCAACAAAAGCCGTGACGAACAGCGTGCCAATTCCAAAGTCCGGGCCATGATCTTTACCCGGCTGTTCTACCGCCATTGGTCCACGTACACGCATTTCAAGCGCACGCATCTGTTTGTCGTTCCCGCCGAGGGCGGTACAGCCAAGGACATAACGCCCGGCGATCACGATGTGCCACCCTTCAGCCTGGGAGGCCAGGACCTCTACACGATCTCGCCTGATGGCCAAGAAGTTGCTTTTACCAGCAACATCGATGAGGTGGAGGCCAGCAGCACCAATAACGATATTTTCATCGTCCCCATCACCGGCGGCGCTCCGAAGAAGATCAGCACCAGCCCCGGAAGTGATTCAACACCGCTCTACTCTCCCGATGGCCGGTATCTCGCGTGGCGCATGCAGAATCGCCCAGGATACGAGAGTGACCGCTTTCAGTTGGTGGTCTACGATCGCAAGAGCGGGCAGATCCGAAATCTTACCCAATCGTTCGATCGGTGGGTGGGAACCATGGCCTGGACACCGGATTCCAAGTCCATCTATTTCACAGCTGAAGATAAAGGGGAGGCCCCGATCTACAGCGTGGCTGTCGAGCAAGGCTCGGCCATCCAAGAGGTAGTGCGGGGCGCGAATGATGATTTGGTGTTTTCTCCCGATGGCAACACCTTGGTCTTTACTCGCATGTCCGCGCAGGCTCCCAATGAGGTCTATAAGTTCGCTCCCCACGGACCGGACCGCGCAAAAAGAGGCGCGGAGCAACTCAGCCATCTCAACGATGCAGTGTTGGCCCAGGTTGCTACCCAGCCGGTTGAACCGTTCTGGTTTATTGGAGCAGCGGGAACCAAGGTGGAAGGCTTTCTGGTAAAGCCTCCGGCGTTTGACGCGCAAAAGAAGTATCCAGTGAAGTTCCTGATCCACGGCGGCCCTCAAGGAGCATGGGGCGATGAATGGTCTTTCCGCTGGAACTCACAATTGATGGTTGCTGACGGCTACCTGGTGGTCCAGATCAATCCCCGTGGTTCCACCGGCTATGGTCAGGCTTTTATCGATGGCATTAACGGCGACTGGGGCGGGAAGCCCTTTGTCGATCTTATGCAAGGCCTGGATTATGTCGAGAAAACCTATTCGTTTGTCGATAAAGACCGCGAGTGCGCCTTGGGCGCGAGCTATGGTGGTTACATGATCAACTGGATCCTGGGTCACACTAGGCGCTTCAAGTGCCTGGTCTCCCACGACGGCATGTTCAACGCCGACTCGGCTTACGGTAGCACTGAAGAGTTATGGTTCAATGAGTGGGAATTCAAGGGTACGCCTTGGACCAATCGCGCGCTCTACCAGAAAACGTCGCCGCACCAATACGCTGGACAGTTCAAGACGCCCACGCTGGTAGTTCACGGCCAACTCGATTACCGGCTTGACGTCTCAGAGGGCTTCCAACTCTTCACCACCCTCCAGCGGCTCAAAGTACCGTCGAAGATGCTCTATTTTCCCGACGAAGGCCACTGGGTCCTGAAGCCCCAAAATAGCCAGCTTTGGTACAAGACAGTAGGGGGGTGGGTGGACAGTTATTTAAAGAAGTAAGGTGTGGCCTGGAATAGGGTACGTGCGTGGGGAAGAATTGGGTAAATGGCTAATTTCGTAATTGGGTAATTGATTTTGGCCCTGCGTATCTTACCTAATTACCAACTTACCCAATCACTCAATCGTCATCGCCCACTTACCCAATGGCTAGATTTCCGGATAGAGGTCAAAGAATGCTTCCACGCTCTGGCGAAGCTGGGCTTCGATTTCTTCTTTGCTGCCTTCCAGGACATGCATGGTTACATGGGCGGTGCGGCCATTGGCCAGTTCGATGGGAGCTTCCCCGACTTGCTTGACCTCTCCTTCTGGTAGAAGGCGCATTCCGTAAACTAAAGTCAGTTTTGCCATAGCAACATTCTACCGCCTCAGCAGAATTGGGTAATTGGGTAATTTTAAAACCAAAGGCGGAGCGCATGTGCCCTCGGCTGCAGAAAGAATGTTCGTAACTTAAATTATTTCGATTTCCTTTCGGAGTCGGAAATTTCGTTTTTGATTTTCAATTTCCCAATTACCAAGTTACCCAATTGCCAAATTTCTTCTTTCAATTACCCACTTACCAAATCCCAAATTACCCAATTCTTCAAGGGTGCTACAATCCCAACCGTGTTGAAACCCGCCATGTTTTTTCTATTTTTTCTGGCGATCATCGCTCTCGGCCAGCAGCAGGAGCCCAAACTGCAGGGCAAGCCGGAAGTCCGGCTGAATTACCTGAATGTTTGTACTCCGTCACCGGATGAGCAGGCAGTCCTCAGGGCCGCACTTTTGAAGATCTCGAGCAAACCAGCGTTTTCTCCGGATTTTGAGATATCGCGCGGACGAACGACTCTCCAGGATGCCACAGGCTCGAAATTTGTGCGTTTGCGCCGCGATTTCGCGCCCGAGTCCCCTTGGCTGACTGCGCAATACTCCATGAGCACTGACCCCCAAAATACCATTGAAACCCTGGTGCTGCGCCTGCGCGACACCAAGGATTTTCACGAGATTTCCATGGAAGACCGAGTCTCCACAGAGGCGGCTGCGCCGGTTACGGTGCTGGCCGCCGATACTCCGCCAGTCCGTATGCGCATTGAGCGCCTGGGCAAGGGTGCGGTAGCTTTGGCCCGCTGCCCCAATGTAGATCAGAGTGCCTACGAGCCGCTGTTCAAACAGGCGGCTGAGACCATGGCGCGTTATCGCGAAGCCTTGGGCATGCGCACCGCCTTCCGCTCCGATATCGAGTGGCTCGGCCGCCAGACAAAACCAAAGCCGCGTGCTGCTAAATAATCCCGTTGAAACCAAATTGATCCGGCTGAATCTTTAATGGAATGAATTTAAGGAGCATAATGGAAAACTCTGTCCGCGAAACTGTAATTCTGGGTACCGGATGTTCCGGTCTCACGGCAGCCATCTACGCTGGACGCGCTAACCTGAAGCCTTTAGTGGTGGAAGGCCATGAGCCAGGAGGACAGTTGTCCATCACTACGCTGGTCGAAAATTTCCCTGGTTTTCCCGAAGGCATTCAGGGTCCGGAATTGATTGATAACATGCGCAAGCAGGCGGCTCGCTTTGGCGCAGAATTTATGGCTGGACACTTGGTCGGTGCTGACCTGGGCCACCGCCCTTTCAAGCTGGATTTCGGACAGGAAACGGTCTTTGCGAAGACCCTCGTAATCGCCAGCGGCGCCTCAGCACGCTGGCTGGGACTGCCCAGCGAAAAGGCCTTGATTGGACACGGCGTTTCATCTTGTGCCACATGCGATGGGTTTTTCTTTAAAGACAAACCCATCACCGTGATTGGCGGTGGCGACTCAGCTATGGAGGAGGCGCTCTTTCTCACCCGTTTTGCCACTAAGGTCACATTGATCCATCGTCGCGAACAGTTTCGGGCTTCCAAAATTATGCTGGACCGGGCCCGCCAGCATGAAAAGATTGAGTTCCTGCTTAACACCGTGATCGAAGATGTTTACGATGTGAGCAAGAAAGAGGTTACGGGCCTCAAACTGCGCAATGTCAAAACAAATCGTGTTTGGGATTTCCCCACCAGCGCCATGTTTCTGGGCATCGGCCACGAACCGAATGCAAAAATGTTTGCAGGGCAGCTCGACATGGACCAGGATGGATATCTCAAGACGCACGATTTCGTATTCACCAAGATTCCTGGGGTCTTCGCCTGCGGAGACGTGCAGGACCGTCGTTACCGCCAGGCAATCACCGCCGCCGGCTCAGGCTGCGCCGCAGCCATGGAAGGAGAGAAGTTCCTCGAAGAAATCGAGTGATGGGGAGGAGCTCTACTGGCTTCTAGCTGCTGGCTGCTAGCTCAAATTACTCAGTTATCAACTTGCCTAATTTGCTTAAATCTTTTAAGTCCAGCTAGGAGCCAGTAGCTAGCAGCTATCTTGGTTAACAGGTTCTCGCCCCTCAAAATAAAGCTTGCTTTCAACATATCATTATGATATATCATGATGATATATGCGGAAAGGTGATTCCTCCAGCAAGTTCGCAATTTTGGGTGCTTTGAGCCTGAAGCCTGCTTCCGGCTATGACATCAAGCGGTTTGTTGCCTCCAGCATTGGGCATTTCTGGAATGAGAGTTACGGAAGCATCTATCCGATTCTCAAGAAGCTGGCTCACGAGAAGCTGATCCAAGCGCAAAAAGGTCCACAAAGCGGGCGCGATCGTGTAGTTTATGCCATTACTCAAGAGGGCGAAAAAGCGTTACGCGAGTGGTTGCTGTTGCCGCCGCGCACCGAGCCTTTCCGCAGCGAAATCCTATTGAAGCTGTTTTTTGCCAGGCGCTCTCCTGCGAATATTTCCGCGACGCATATTCAAGAGACAAAACTGGCAGAAGAGCGCAGGTTCGCAACTTACGCGCAGATCAAAGAGCAGCTAATCCGGCAACACGTGGATCATCCGGAGTTGCCCTATTGGCTCATGACGCTCAGCTATGGGCGGCATCGCTCCGAGGCTGTGGTGGCTTGGTGTAATGAGACCCTTTCCAGCCTCGCCAAACTTCAGAAAGTCTCCAAACCCAAAAGATCGACAGAAATGAAGAGAGGTACAAAATGAAAGATCCAATGTGGATTACAGTTTTCCGAATCGTGCACATCGGCTTTGGGTTCGCCGCTTTCCTGATGGCGCCGGTGGCACTGGCCACGGTCAAAGGCGGGAAGCAGCACCGTCGCTGGGGAAAGATTTATTTCTGGATGATGGCCGGCGTGGCCGCGACCGCCGTTGTCCTGGGCTTCTATCGTCCTATTCTCTTCCTCGCCTTGCTGGCGGTCTTCAGCTTTTACCTTGCGTTCTCTGGCTATCGAGTATTGTTCGCCAAGCGTCCACTTCAGGGACAAGGCCCCAAGCTGATTGACTGGATCGGCGCGGTGCTGGTGTTCGGAGCAGGGCTGGCGCTCATCATCCTGGGCCTGTTCAAGCCAACACCAACGTGGACGCGGATGGCGCCTATGGCCCTGGTCTTCGGAACCATTGGCGTGATCTTCGGGATAAAAGATGGCTGGCGATTCCTGCATCCTCCCCAGGACAAAAACTTCTGGTGGTTTAGCCACATGGGCGGGATGATCGGCTCTTACATCGCTGCGGTGTCAGCCTTCTCCGCAGTCAATTTCCATTTTCTCCCACCGGTTGTTCGCTGGCTGTGGCCAACCGTGATCGGGACACCGCTTATCGCAATCTGGATAACCTATTACAAGCGAAAATTCGCGAAGAAAAAGAATATGGCGATTGCGGCGTGAGGACTGAGATAAGCGTGTTTGCCGTTACCCTATTTGGTGAAACTTACCAGAGGACTTCTGGCGAGCGTCGTGGAGAAGTCCCTCCTTGGGGCATCTGCGGGGCAAACAACATGGCGAGAGCGGTGGGAAAGCAACAATCATTGGATTCGTAAAGGACGCTGGCTCCAGTAGTAGTTGACGAAGAATCCCTATTTCACTCACAAAGCAGCACGCAGGTT
>DASZEU010000513.1:0-3542 GCA_035940535.1 Candidatus Angelobacter sp. | reverse complement strand
GATAGCAGCGTGCAGAATAGCGAAGCTGCGCGTCGAATGAATGGTGGCCGGTTGGGCACCCGAAGTCCGAACGATGACCAGAAGGGTTCTATTCCACTCGATGACGGGATTGACCGATTGAGTGGGATTTAGAGCGAATTGCTCAGCACTGGCCGTAATCGAAACTTTCATGACTTGGGCCTGAAGAGTGGCGCACACGATCGCAATGGTAACCAAGATCTTACGCATAATTCTTTAACCCTGTTCTGCTTTCCTTATTCAGAATTTGAGTGCCCGACTAGCCGTGAGAGTAATCGCTACCGAGGCGCTCATGTGCAGTAGAACTGGGCCAGTTAGGTTTTTATTCCAAGAAGCGACAACATTTGTTGCTACGCCAAGTATCCCGAGCCTGGCAACGACCTCAACCGGCAAACAAGATCAAGGAAATGGGCAGGGCACCGCTCGCCGGAAAACGCATCTTTGGCGCTTTGGGTCACTGCAGAGCGACACATCGAGATAGACGTTGCATTTTGCATTTTAGTTTTGCAATAGGCTGGTTGCTATTTGCTCCAAACATTTCATTTTCTAAAACAACTTTATTGTTTTGAGGGGGACTGCATGGCTCTGATCGAGCATTTTGACGGCACGAGGCGGACCATTCTGCCCAGCCCGAATCCTACCAAGGGCAAGTTTCTCTCGAATGGCTTATTCGCCGGCGTCGCGGCTTGGCCGAGCAGCGTGTAATCGTTGGAAACGAGGGTGAAGCGCCGCTCTCAGATACTCTCGGCTGCACTCACGTAGAGGTAAGATCGAGTTCTTGTTGTTTGCGAAATTTGACAAATCGTTTACAGCAAAACGACATCCACAATTCATTAATCGCGTTTAAATCAATTTCGACGTAGACAGCGTCCCTGTCAAAATCCAATTCTCAAGGAAAAAATAATTGTCATGAAAACCGTTACTGTTCTGGACCGCGCCTCTAATGCGCACAACCTGCGGATGCAAACCAGCACTTGGATTCCGCGAAACATTTTGGCGGTTTTCGCCATAACATTAGCTTTGGCCGTTAGCAGTTGGGCGGTCGGCAAAGAGAAGGTCCTTTATACATTTCAAGGCACTGGGGACGGAGTGGAGCCGATTGGCGGCGTAGTCAGAGATGCGAAGGGAAATCTGTACGGGACGACTCGGTTCAACTTTCAAAGTTCGGGCGCGCCTACCGGGTTTGGTCTCGTGTATCAGTTGACGCCCACCAAAACCGGTGAGTTCACGGAAAAGGTAATTTACACATTTCAAGGAGAACTCGTCGATGGACAATCGCCCCAGAGCAGCCTGGTGTTTGATGCGGCTGGCAATCTGTATGGGACGGCGGATGGCGGCCTTTTTGGATGTGGCATCGTTTACAAGCTTGCGCCCACGCAGAGAGGCCCCTGGACCGAAACCATTATTCATGAGTTCAACGCGTTTGAGGGCCACAAGGATGGATGTGAACCCATTGGTGCCCTGATCTTTGACAAAGCCGGCAACCTTTATGGCACTACCAGCCAGGGCGGCGGCGGCACTACCGACACGTTTTGCACGAACGGATGCGGAACGGTCTTCAAGTTGGTGCCGAACAAGGATGGCAGTTGGACGGAGAGCATACTCCATGCGTTGCACCAAGGTGGCGGCGGTAGCCCCGACGGGCAGAACCCTTTCGATAGCGTGGTGTTCGATAACGCGGGAAACCTATACGGCACGACATTGGCCGGCGGCCCCGACGACTTGGGGACTGTATTTAAGCTGACACCTGCGACCAGCGGCGAGTGGACTGAGACCTTGCTGTTCAAGTTCCATGACTTGGTTAACAACCCGCCTGATGGCGCCAGTCCTATGGCTGGCGTAGTGCTGGATCCATCGGGAAATTTATATGGCACCACTCTTGGGGGCGGAGGTCTCACGGGTGGGGGTGGCGTAGTCTTCAAGCTGACTCGCGGCTCGAACGGGAAGTTCAAGCAAACCGTGATCCACAGATTCTCCTTAAGCAAGAGTGGATTTCAGGATGGAATGATGCCGGCAGGTGGTTTAATCATGGATTCAGCCGGCAATCTCTTCGGAACTACCTTTCTCGGTGGTGGGCACAACGAACCACTGTGCCAAATTGACGGGCAGCAGGTGTTTGAGGGCTGCGGGACCATTTTCAAGCTGACGCCCACCGCCAATGGGAAATGGAAGGAGAGCTTTCTGCATGCCTTCCAAGGGGATACCGATGGCGCATTTCCGGAACCCGATCATCTCACGATGGATGCGGCCGGTAATTTCTACGGCACAGCCAGCGCAGGCGGAAAGCGCGTTCAATCGCAAAATGGATTCAACTCGTTTGGTGTGGTGTTCGAAATCTTGGGTGCTGGTGAGCCGGCGCGGTGAAGCGGTCATCGAAAGATGATGCTTCAGCATGCATAGAACACATGCCCGGACAGAAACCTCAGTACGAAAACAAGCGTACTGAGGTTTTTCTTTGTTGATCACAGCACAAGGAAGGCAGGTCTCTCACTCGGGCAGTCCAATGCGGTGTACGAGGTTTTGGAAGCGCGAGTCGGATCGCAGAGGATCGAAGCCCGGCCGCAGCAGAACTCCCGGGTTAAATCGCTCTTCGTAGCCTTTTTCGAGCCAATTCATGGCTTGATCCGTATCTCCGAGAGATGCATAGATGATGGCGATCTCCGAAGCGTTCGAATAGCCTGGGCTTGAGCGCTTCTTCAATTCGCTCAGCAGTTCTAGGGCTTCGCTCCGCTTGCCGGATACGGCATAGGCGCGAGCCAGATTAGCTACGCATGTCGGGCTGCGCCCAGAAAGTTGAACCGCCTTTTGCAGTTCTGCGACCGCTTCAGCGTACATGTGTTTTTGAAGGTACGCCTGGGCGAGTTGATTGTGAGCGAGGGGGAAATTAGGATCCATTTCGATCGTCTTGCGGCTCTGTTGGATGGATTCGTCATAGGAGTGCGCAAGGGCAAGGAGCTCTGCCAAATCGGCGTTAATAATAAGAGAGAGCGGATCCAGGTTCTCCGCTTTTCTCATTTCCGAAATAGCTTCGTCGAAGCGACCCCGTAGACTCAAGTGCCATGCGTACCAATGGTGAGCGGTTGCGTAGCCTGGGTTTAGTTCAATGGCGCGCCGGAATTCATTCCCGGCAGAATTAAAATCCCAGTCGAAGCCATCCAAGACGAATGCAAGCGAGTTGTGGGCTTCGCCGAGCCCGTTGTCCAACTCCAGGGCCTTGATCGCCGCCGCCTTGGCTTTGGGGAATGCCTCCTTGGGAGTCATCACCGCATACTGCCAATCTCCCAATAACGCGTAAGTATCGGCTAAGCCAGAATACGCTTGTGCGTATTTCGGGTCCTCTTCGATCGCCTGGTTGAAATAAGCCAGGGCAACCTTCAAACCATCCGCCGTTCGTTTATTCCAGAAGTAGCGACCTTTGAGATAGGACTCATAAGCTTGCGGATTGACAACCTTTACGTTTTTCAGTGCAGCCTGTTCCTGGGGAGTCAAATTGATCCGAATTTGTTCTGCGATGGCTCTAGCTA
>DASZEU010000512.1:0-6421 GCA_035940535.1 Candidatus Angelobacter sp. | reverse complement strand
TCGTCAACATCGTGCGTGAGACAACGTAGAGATTCGGTTCCTTCGCAGGCTCAGGATTTCGCCTGCTGGCTCACGCCGGCAAAACGGCTCCACTTCGGCCAACGACCGGCCTCCTCCTAATGACAGGAGCAACCAGCTTGCGCGACTGGGGAACAGCGTCGTCGTATATCGTTTCCATCGCCGTCTTCACCCACAAATCAGCGTAAAATGTTTCGACTTAAAGTGAGGCTTCATGAAACGCAGAGATTTCCTTTCCGGACTAGCGGTGACATCAGCTTCCCTCGCGGCTGCCAAGGTCACTGCGAAGAGCAATGGCGAGTCGTCCTCGTCGCAGCCCGCTACGTCAACGCAAGGCGCGGGACGCAAGAACATCATCGTATGCGCTGCCAACGGATATCAATACATCGACGATGGATACCAGCTTCTCGCCCAGGGCACGGACACTCTCGATGCGGCCATCAAAGTGGTCTCCGGTCCGGAAAACGATCCTAACGATGACAGTGTAGGCCTGGGAGGACGTCCCAATGAAGACGGAGTAGTGGAGCTTGACGCCTGTTGCATGCACGGCCCTACGCGCCGGGCCGGTTCCGTCGAGGGAGTACGCGATATCAAGAATGTCGCGGCGCTCTCCAAGGCCGTTATGGAGCACACCGGCCATGTGATGCTGGTGGGCGAAGGCGCAGCCCGCTTCGGCTTTGCCCTGGGCTTTCCCAAAGAGAACCTGCTGACGGAGCATTCGCGGCGCATCTGGCTGCTGTGGAAGGAAACCCATTCCAACCAGGATTGGTGGGGACCAGGCTTGGCCGATCCCAACTGGACACCTCCAGTTCCCCGGGAAACCAGTTCAGTTCACGATCAGCCCGAACCCATCCGCAGGATGTATGCCTTGGCCGCTGATTTGGGCATCCCGGAGAGTAGCCGCATGGATGCCATTCACAAGGTGCTTCATCCACCGACAGGCACCATCAACTGTTCGGCCTTGAATACCAAGGGAGAGATGTCGAGCGTTACTACTACCAGCGGTCTTGCCTGGAAGCTCGCTGGCCGTTGCGGCGATTCACCTATCATTGGCGCGGGTTGCTACTGCGATCAGGATGTAGGCGCCGCCGGGGCCACAGGCAACGGAGAAGAAAACATCAAAGTTTGCGGCGCGCATACCATTGTGGAAAACATGCGCCGAGGCATGTCTCCGGAAGAAGCAGGCATGGATGCGCTCAAGCGCATCGCCCGCAACTACAACAACGACATGAGAAAGCTGGCGTTCCTCGGCATGTTCTACTACATCTTGCGCAAAGACGGCGCCTATGCGGGCGTTTGCCTATGGTCGGGCGCTGATAGCCAGCCACGGCGGTATGTAGTCCACGATGGAACCAGGCGTTATGAGATCGCCAAATACTTATTTGAAGGCAGCGCCAAGTCGTGGCCGCCCATGCCCCGCGAACGCACGCGGTAAACCCGGCAGGCAGTAGTTTATTGACGTAATAATTCTCCTTTAAAGCGTAGATTGTAGCCACGGAGGAACATTTATGAAGCTATGCATTGCAACGGCCACGCTGATGCTATCGGGCTTCTGCTCAGTCTTCACAATGAGAATACCTGCAACTGAAGCAGACGCTCATAACCTAACGTTCTTTGAGGGGGGCGGCGCTCCAACTCCATGTCCGCCGAAACCAACTATCGCTTCAGGGCCAATTCCGCAGATTCCATATCAAAGCGGAAACTGTCCGAATGGCGGAGCTGTCTCGAAAGTACAACCATAGAGTGCGAACATATTCCGATGTCGAGAAAACGCAGAGAAGCTTCTCTGCCGCCAAGGAGGTAAGTTTATGAAGCTACGCATTGCAACAGCCACGCTAATGTTATCGGGCTTCTGCTCAGTTTTCACAATGAGAATACCTGCAACTGAAGCAGACGCTCATAACCTAACGTTCTTTGATGGGGGCGGTGCTCCAACTCCATGTCCGCCGAAACCAATTATCGCTTCAGGGCCAATTCCGCAGATTCCACATCAGAGCGGAAACTGTCCGAATAGTGGAGCTGTCTCGAAAGTACAACCATAGAGTGCGAACATATTCCGATGTCGAGAAAACGCAGAGAAGCTTCTCTGCCGCCAAGGAGGTCAGTTTATGAAGCTACGCATTGTAACAGCCACGCTGATGTTATCGGGCTTCTGCTCAGTTTTCACAATGAGAATACCTGCAACTGAAGCAGACGCTCATAGCCTAACGCTCTTTGAGGGGGGCGGTGCTCCAACTCCATGTCCGCCGAAACCAATTATCGCTTCAGGGCCAATTCCGCAGATTCCACATCAGAGCGGAAACTGTCCGAATAGTGTAGCTATCTCGAAAGTACAACCATAGAGTCTTAGAGTACTCTAAGGAAGATAGGCTAAGTACTTTCGTTAAAATCGAACAGTTCACTCTAAAGTCCGCTTTTGAAAGCCGCCCATGTTAATATCTGCGGCGGCTTTTTTGACTCCCATGCATCTGACAGCACATCAAGCGATTCCTTGGTTCGGCAGCGCATTCGCAGAGGTCATTCTGCTGATCGTAATGTTGAAGAAGCGATTGGTCGGCCGCTTCCCATTTTTCTTTGCTTCCATCGCTTATGACGTGTGCCGCCAAGCAGTGCTTTTCATTGTTTTAGCGAAGTTCACGGGGGCATATTTCGCGGCTTATTGGTTGTCCATTCCTGCTGAATACACCTTTGCCTATGCTGTGATTTATGAGGCATTCAGGAATGCTTTTAAAGCCGATATACGGTTCTGTCCCAATACCTTCAAGGTGTTTGGGATCGGAACTGCGATTCTGATCCTCATCGCTGCTTCGTTCGTCTTTCGTCCGAGTGTTCCGTTTAGAAGTCTGACCATTCTCGTTATGGTGTTAAACCGCAGCAGCGAGCTTCTGCGCTGTAGCCTTCTGCTGTTCTTGTGGCTTTATTCATCGAAACTCGGAATCTCGTGGCGACATCATGTTTGGGGCATCGTGTTTGGCCTTGGGATGTATTCCGCTATTGGACTGATCGTTGGAACAGTTGACGTGGCCATTGGCAAGATGTGCGGCCATTGGCTTGTTCCGATTCCTCATTACGCTTACTTTGCTGCAACAATCATCTGGCCAATCTACCTTTTGAGAACTGAGCCCGCACGCGGCCCTCTAACCTTACAGCAGCTTTACTCATACCGTGACTTCATCGCCTTCGGTCACCAAGCAACGACGGAGATTAGGAGGTTAATCCGTGAAAGGCTATAGTGCTATTGCCCTCTGTACAGTTCTCATGCAAGCACAAACATCGCCCGAAGATTCCATTCCCTGCGACTATTGGCCTCCGGGAGCCTGGAACAATCCCTGCCTGCCGCCTGACCCGCATCCTTTCTTGCACTTTAGCGTTACTCTTTGCTTCTTTATGGCAATGGCTCTCCTTTTAGCTTATTTAAAAGGCGCGTTCCAGCATGAGAGCGCAGTTACGCTGACTGAGGAAGAAGCTCGGCAATTGTCAGGCAGGATTTCGGATGCCCTGTCCTCAGTACGAGACCTTCGCGGAGCGGCACTGCGAAAACAGTGCAAAGTGATCGTAAGGGGACTGCTCGTGGGCGTGGATTTCAGCCTACGGAGTGTCCGCGAATACTACGCGGATCATGAGCCAGAAGAGGAGCTTGTTTTGGATTGCATGGCCGCTATCCTTCGCTCTGGCCGGCGTTTGCGCCTATATCTTGATCGGACTCGCGGCATGCTGCGATTTTCGCCGCTCGTGTCACGCGCCTCCATGCGAACCCTCGAAGCGGTTCGGCAATATGAAGAACTTGTGGATTTGATTAGGCGTTGTAACTCGAAGCTGCCCGATTCGGCCAATGCACTGCCCATCCTTGAGCTTAAACCTAGCGAATGATGCGGAATTGGCGGCCGACAGGTTAGCTCGGCTGGTGCTTCACATCAGCAAATTTTTTTGAGATTGCGCCGCGCCGTGCAGCCAATAACGAGTCACCGACAGAGTCTTGCCGTATCGCTTGAACATCTGGAACACCACCAGCTTATTACTCGGGCACAACGGCTGTAACTTCGATTTCGACGCGCGCTTTGTCTTCAAGCAGTCCTGAAACTTGTATGACCGTCATTGCGGGATAATGGCGTCCGATGATCTCACGGTAAGCAGCGCCAATTTCTTGGGCGGCAGCCAGATATTCTTTCTTGTCGATCAAATACCAGTTCATGCGAACAATGTCCATGGGCTTTGCGTTGGCCTCGGAGAGCACTGCCACAATATTGATCAATGCCTGGCGCACCTGCCCCGCGAGGTCCAAAGACACAAACTCCTCTTGGGCATTCCAGCCGACCATGCCACTGATAAACACAGTGCTTCCCTTAGCAGCTATTCCGTTGGAATAACCTCTAGGACGCTTCCAATTTGCCGGCTGCAAAACTTTCATAACCTTTGATCCTCAGTGGTACGCTAACTGCCAATCAAATTCTTCTCTGCGAGCCTCTGCGCTCTCAGCGCACTCTGCGGTGAGCTTTTGATTGGGTTTTCAAAATTACAACTTAGAAATTACAAATTTAAAATTCCCCTTCAGTTTCCTTTGAACACCGGCTTCTGCTTGCCGACAAAAGCTTCATAAGCGCGGTGAAAATCTTTGGTTGCCATACAGATTGCCTGGGCCTGGGCCTCGGACTCGATGGCTTCGTCGACTCCCATGTTCCATTCCTGGTGGAGCATCTTCTTGGTCATTCCATGAGCAAAGGTCGGGCCGCTGGCCAACTCTATTGCCAACGCCTGCGCCTCAGCAAGAAGATTGTCGGGGGTGCAGAGCCGGTTGAGAAATCCCCAGCGTTCGGCCTCTTCGCCGCTCATGCTACGCCCGGTGAACAGCAGTTCGGCGGCCCGGCCTTGCCCAATCACGCGCGGCAGAAGCGCACAGGCACCCATGTCACAGCCGGCCAGTCCTACGCGTGTGAACAGGAAGGCGGTTTTGCTGCGGGCGGTGCCCAATCGCAGATCGGAGGCGAGCGCCAGCAGCGCGCCGGCTCCCGCGCAAACTCCATCAATCGCTGCAATGATTGGCTGCGGACAACCACGCATGGCTTTGACTACATTACCGGTCATGCGCGTGAAAGCCAGGAGTCCGGGCATATCGAGTTTGGTCAAAGGCCCGATGATTTCATGAACGTCGCCACCGGAGCAGAAGTTTTCTCCGGCGCCGGTCAGGATGATGACACTGATGTCTTCCGCCTCTGACATCGCACGAAACAGGTCGCGCAGCTCCGCATAAGAATCGAAGGTCAAAGGATTTTTGCGTTCAGGACGGCTCAGCGTGATCAGCGCGATGCCGTCTTTCGCCTGATATTTGAAGTGTCGCCCCTCGTAGCCTGCGAGCAAATTGCGGCTGAATGGCAATGGCTGTTTTTCTTGAGGGCGACCTTGCATTGTGTCTCCTTGGAGGTGCGTCACCCCAAGTATTTCATAAATCGTGGTGTGCAAAAAAATACCCGCTTCATGGGTTTTCGTCCCGATCACTCGATCACAAGCCTGCACTGAGGTGCGCCGAAGTGATCACTCGATCCTGCTTCACACCTGCATCAATAGCTGCGCCCTGGCGAGGTTGCGTTCGAGTTGTTGTTTGCCGCTCAGGTATTGTTTGGGCCAGGTTATGTCTGCGTATCCTTGTTTCGCGGCCTCGTGCAAGGTCCACGCTGGATCGGCCAAATGAGGACGCGCAATGGCGCACAGGTCTGCCCGCCCGGCGGCGATGATGGTGTTAACGTGGTCTCCTTCGAAGATGTTGCCGACAGCGATCGTGGGAATGCCTACCTCGTTGCGAATGCGATCGGAAAACGGCACCTGGAACATGCGTCCATAAACAGGTTGTTCCGCCTTGCTTACCTGGCCGGAAGAGCAGTCAATCACGTCTGCGCCAGCAACTTTGAACAGGCGCGCGACCTCGGCAGCACCTTCGGGGGTAAGGCCGCCTGGCGCCCAGTCGTGGGCCGAGATGCGCACGCTCATGGGACGGTCCTGCGGCCAAGCTTCGCGCATGGCACGGAAAACCTCCAAAGGATAGCGGCAGCGATTTTCGAGAGAGCCTCCATATTCATCGGTGCGCTGGTTGGTGAGCGGAGAGATGAAACTAGAAAGCAGGTAACCGTGGGCGCAGTGGAATTCGAGCCAGTCGAAGCCGGCGCTCACGCCGCGCAGCGTGGCGGCTACAAAGTCCGCCTTGATGCGGTCCATATCGCAACGCGTCGCTTCACGAGGAGTCTGCGAGAGTCCCTCGATATAAGGTAGCGGTGAGGCTGATACTAGTGGCCAGTTATCCGATTCTAGCGGTTGGTCGATGGCGTCCCAGCCGCGCCGAGTTGATCCTTTGCGCCCGGCATGGCCGAGTTGCAGGGCAATTCGGGCATCGGTCTGCTTGTGGACAAAATCT
>DASZEU010000511.1:0-8406 GCA_035940535.1 Candidatus Angelobacter sp. | reverse complement strand
ACTTCGATTGGAGGAAGTTGACGTACCAGAGAGGCTCCAGAAATGGCACTGGGCTGATCTTTTCAAGGAGGAAGGATACGGACGGCTGACTCGTGCTCTCAAGACACGAGCACAGGCGCTCGGTAGAATTGTTATTTCCGGCTCCATCCGCTAGATTCGGTTGGTCAACTTATGTCTGACTGAGGGATCAGCATTTTCATCCTCCCCGCCCACGTAGCTTTTGTGCCATTAATTTAGCTGAAAGCGCACCCGCGTCACACTCTCGTTGGAAAAGGGTTGCGTTCCTTGAACTGGCGCTGGTGCCAATATGGATACGGCATGGTCACCGCGCTTGCCTGATCCAGCTTCTTCACCTGGTCCGGCGTGAGATTCCAGCCTACAGCTCCCAGATTGTCCTTCAACTGCTGTTCATTGCGAGCCCCGATGACGACAGTAGACACGGTTGGCCGCTGCAGGAGCCAGTTGATCGCCACCTGCGGCACTGTCTTGCCCGTCTCTTTCGCCACTGCATCCAGCGCGTCGACGACCTTATAAACGTATTCGTCATCTGCCGGTGGGCCGATGTCATTGGACTCCTTCACATTGCGGCGGCTTTCCGGCGGTGGCGGCTGGCCTCTGCGGATTTTTCCTGTGAGGCGGCCCCAACCGAGCGGCGACCACACAACCGCTCCCACGCCCTGATCGATTCCCAGAGGCATCAGTTCCCATTCATAATCGCGCCCTATCAGCGAGTAATAAGTCTGATTGGCGACATAGCGCGGCAGACCGTAGCGGTCGGCCACGGCCAATGCCTTCATCAGGTGCCACCCGGAAAAATTGGAAACACCGATGTAGCCGATCTTGCCGTCGCGGATTAGCGTGTCCAGCGTGGCGAGAACCTCCTCAGGCGGCGTTTTTGCGTCGTAGCCGTGCAACTGGAAGAGATCAATATGGTCCGTGCCAAGGCGGCGCAGACTACCCTCTACTGCGCGGATCAGGTGAAAACGAGAGGAACCAACTTCATTGGCGCCTTCGCCAGAGCGGAATGTGGCTTTGGTGGAGATCAGGACCTTGTCGCGGCGGCCTTTGATCGCCTGGCCCAGCACTTCCTCGGAAGAACCGTTGGAGTAAATGTCGGCGCTATCAAACATGGTCAGGCCGTGCTCAAGACAGATATCGATGAGCCGCGTTGCTTCGGCTACATCCGTGGTACCCCAAGCTGACAAACGGCCTTTACCACCAAATGTGCCTGTTCCCAGAGTTAGAACCGGAACGTAGAACCCGGAGCGCCCTAATTGCCGATAATCCATGATTTATCTCCCGCGATGTACACCGCTAGTTGATTTAAATCCGATTTCGAACAGATATGATTTCGGAGATGTTGATTGTACGATAAGGAACATTCCCGCTTCTACGCAGCCCTAGTTTACAGATCGAGCGTGATCCACACGGGAGCATGGTCGCTGGCGTTTGCCTCGCCACGCATCCATCGGTCGACACCGCCGTCCACGAGGTGGTCCGACATCTTTGGTGAGAGCAGGAAGTGATCGAGTCTCATGCCTTTGTCCTTCGGCCACCGTTCACGTTTGTAATCCCAGAAGGTCCAGAGAGGCCCGTCCGGGCGTAACTTCCGCATCGCGTCGGTCCAGCCCTGAGACAGCAAACGGGCAAAGGCGTGGCGACTTTCGGGTTGGATCAAGGCGTTGTTATCCAACGATCGAGTCGGATAGATGTCCTGCGGCGTCGGCACGACGTTGTAGTCACCGGCCAACACCACGGGCACGCCGGTCGCCATGAGTTCGGCGGCATGGGTAATCAGGCGCTCAAACCAGGCCAACTTGTAGTTGAATTTCGGTCCAGGTTGCGGATTCCCATTGGGCAGGTAGATGGACGTGATCAGAAATCCATGAACAGCCGCCTCGATGTATCGGGCTTGGCGATCTTCAGGATTGCCCGGCAAGGTTGAACGGGTCAGGACAGGAGCGTGGTTACGCGCAAGAATGGCCACTCCATTCCAGGAACGCTCCCCTTGCCAGACTGCTTCGTACCCGAGAGTTCGAAGGGCATGCATGGGAAACCGTCCCTGCTCTGCCTTGAGCTCTTGCAGGCTAACCACGTCAGGCTCAGCTTTGGCTAACCAAGCCAAAAGGTTATCCAGCCGCTTGTTAATGTCGTTAATATTGAAGGTGGCGACTTTCACCAGGTTCCTTAGAACGTGCTATATGTATCTATCTTAATGCGTTGGCAACTTTGGTTGAGTAGAGCGTCGGGATGACGGATTATTTTTTTGAGGCCTAAAACCGAAAAGTCGTGCCGTCATTTTGTGCTGGCTGGTTGGGTAGAGTCGAGAAAGTTTCGAACCAGGGTTACTGTGTAGGAGGGACTCTCTTCCATCAGCCAGTGCCCGGAGCGAGGCACAACGGCCTCTTGAACATTCGTTGCCACGTGGCGCATGATCACCGCCTGCAATGGACCAAATGATTTTTCACCGCCGACCGCCAATACCGGCATCGTCAGTTTCATCTGCTCGAAAACTTTGTTGTCATCTGCATCTTGGGAAAAAGCCGTGAACTGCGCGAATCCCGCCCGCATTCCCCCGGGTTGCGCATAAGTTGCTGCATAGAAATTTCTGGCCGCTTCGTCTGGCTTGGAGGGATCACCTGTAAAGTCATTCCATATCCGATCGAGGTAGATGCGCTCGCGACCCGCCACAAGTCGCTCAGCATCCGGCCCATGAAAATTGAAGTGCCAAACTCCGGGATTCAGAAGAATCTGCGACCAAGGCTCGATTCCCGGAATTGGAGCGTCCATCACAACCAGTTTTTGAACTTTGTCCGGGTACATTGACGCATACGCGTATGCCACCATATTGCCGATATCGTGTGCGACAACGAAGGTTTTGTCGTATCCCAACGCGGTCACAACAGCGCGGATGTCTTTGGCTTGCGTCTTCTTATCGTATCCGCCCGCCGGTTTCGATGATCTCCCTATTCCGCGAAGATCGGGCGCCACGACGGTGTGGTCTCTCATCAAGTCGGCTGCGAGCGGAGCCCACGAGTCGCTGTTCTCTGCGTATCCATGAAGGAGCACAACCACAGGTCCAGTCCCTCCCCAGCGCACGAAGATGTCTGCTCCTTCCGGACTATGAACGGTCTTTGCGTGAAAGCTAGAGGGCAACGAAGGTTGTGCTTGGGAAGAAATCACTCCTAAAGCGAGAACAGCAAAACCCAGAAAATGTCGAATCATCATTCCTCCGCAAGGGAGCGTTTTTCACTTCAGTTGTATATTTGGGCTGCGCCAGCATATTCATGTCGGCTAAAGTTTGGTTGCGACTGAGCCTCTCTTCCGAGGATCGCCAAAAAACTAAGCCGCTGTCGGCGCCGACTTCTTGGTGGACATCGGCTCAGGGCGAAATTTCTTGACAGCCACCGCGGTCAGCACAACGAAAAGCGCCAACACGGCGAGTTGTGCAATCGCAAATGGCGGCTCCTTTTGCGTGGGTGCGATTGCTCGCAAAGCCGGTATTTTTTCGAACGACTGCACCACAAGAACAAAGACGTTGAAGTACAACGCCGCGCAGGCTGTAATTACATAGGTTTTCCGCCACGCCAGGCGCAGGGGATAGCGGGTCACAATCGTGATCGCCAGCACGGCCAGCGAGATGAAGCCCAGCTTAATCGCCGGCGTCATTCCCGCAAACGGAAATAGAAACCCGGTTAAGCTGGTCAATGCTGTCGTCGCCAAAAATGCAGCCGTCCAACGGTTAAGACGTTGGTTAGTCAGCAAGCCATACATCACCACCATTCCCGAAGCAATTCCTGCGAAGCTAATCAAAACGTGAACCAGAGTGAAAGTTTGTAGACTCATGCCCAGAACCATGGCGGGCGTCCTTTCAACGTAGGGAATTCGGGCGTTCTGATGCTACGCCCCTGCTAGAGAAATTGCCAACTTCCCAACCACCCAATGGCCGGTGAGCGTGGATTAGGGCTCAAGTACAAGTTTTTCCGTCGAGTTCGTCTCAATTTTCTCGCGACTGTAAAACAGCGGGAAATATTTTCCTTCCGACCACATTTGCAACAGATCGGAATAATGTGGGCTTCCGGGCTGGCCGCTCTGGCCGGGAGTATTGACGGCCAGCGAGTTGTCCCAATCGCTCAAATCGAAAATCTCGCGATAGCTTGCGCCGGAAGCCTGCTTGAAACCAGATCCTCCGGTGGCGTTGACAGTATTTCCATCACCTGGCCTGGAAATCGACCCCAAGTCAACTAACGGCCTGGCTCCTGGCTGAAGATCGAGCGCATGGCGCAAGGTAATCGTGTGCAGCGCTCCCCATGTCCATTTCGCTGCATCGGGGCCTTCGAGTTTTTTCAATTGGGCAACGGCATCCGCCAGAGTGCTCAGCAACAAGAGGCTTCGATCAGCAGCAGTAAGCGGGCCTTTGCGGAGATAATCGAGCACCTGTTGCGGACCAACTGATCCTGCAACCCGCGCAGCAGGGCCAGCAATTCTCTTGACGACCGCCTGCTCCACTTGAAGTTGCCACACTTCATAGACCGCCGCTGCCTGCGATTGCGGAGTAAGGCGATCATCCCAACCGTGCAGCAACTTCACCCACGGATCATCTGTTTCAGGCAGCAGGGCGATCAACTCTTGCGCGGGCAGGGAAAGCACGTCACTCTGCAAGACCTCCATATCGGCCATGGTGAACTTGTGTTGCTGCCTCACAGACCCCTGCAAGGCCTCGCGGATGCGCTGGATGCGAAACGGCGACCACGCATATCCAACTTTATATGTGTAGCTTTCGGGAATGGTCTTGTGGTTGGCAGTGGCAATAAAGCCCTCTGCTGGATTGAAGCTGCGGGGCAATTGATCGAGCGGGATGAACCCCGACCATTCATGTTTTGTATCGTCGGGAACAGGCAACAACCCGGTCCAGGAGCGAACTGGGGTCAGCCCTGCTGATTGCTCGCCGATATTGCCCTGCATATCGGCATAGACCATGTTTTCCGGCGGAAGTTTCCAACGCTGCATGGCATTCAGAAATTCATCCCAATTACTTGCGCGATCCAGTGAGAGTGACGCCAGGTATCCTGCCGTCCCGGGTTCGCTGCCTACCCAGCGCAAAGCCAGAGCGTGATGATGAGCGTCATCTTCCCACAACACCGGGCCGTGACTGGTGAATTTAAGCATAAGCGTTACCGCAGAAGCACCCTTGACGGCAATCGTAGTTTGCTCGGTGCGAAACCTCTCCCAATGGCCGCCGGATTTGTACTGCATGGGATCGGAGGGATTCAGTTCTTCAAGGTACAGATCCTGTTGATCGATGGGAAATATGGTGAGACCCCAGGCAATGTTGCGGTTGTGGCCAATGGAGACGCCGGGCAGGGCCGGTTCGCCGGAGCCGATCACGTCCCAGCCGGGAGCGACGAGATGAACAATGTATCGCAGTGATGGAACGGCGATCACGCGATGCGGATCATTCGCCAGGAGTGGTTTACCGGTGGCGGTGAGCTTGCCGGAGATCGTCCAGTTATTGCTCCCAATACTATTGTGGTCTGACGGAAACTCGATCCGTGCATCCCCGCCAATCATGCCCTTCAAGAGGTCGGCCGAGAGCCACGACATGTCAACGCCTGCAACTGGATCGAGCTGCACATCAGGATCGGGCCGCAGCAGCAGATGAGCTTTTTCCGGACCAAGCGCGGCCAGCATCGCAGCGTTTCTCAGCTCAGCCGTGGCATTGCCGGTCACGGAAAACGCAGCCATCCGCGAAAGGCAATCTTCAGGCCGCCATGGCTCGGGCGCGAAACCCGCGATCTTGAATTCAATCGGCAACGTGCGGCTATTGCGGATATATGCGTTGATACCATTCGTGAAAGACTGCAATATCTCGAAAGCGTCGGGTGCATAGCTGGAGTATTCTGCCTTCATGTCGCCGCGATAGCGGAGCAGGCGGGCATAGCGGTCACGTTCCGTAGCGGAAGGACCCAGCACTTCGGCCAGCCTTCCCTGGCCAGCCCTCTTCCACAACTCCATCTGAAATAAACGGTCCTGCGCGGTCACAAAACCCTGGGCAAAGAAAAGATCAGGTTGATTCTGAGCATAAATATGGGCGACACCCCATCTGTCGCGCAGCACGGTCACTGGCTGTTGCAATCCCTCAATTTTCAAATTGCCGGAGGTCTGGGAAAGGGCGCTACGGGCCTGGGAATTTGATGCTTCGCGATCAGGGTGCTGGGCCAAGGCGCCAGGCAAGACCGCCAGGACTGTGGTGAGCAACAGGACAAAGGTCTTCATGCGCGGGCTATTGTAGCGGGTAAATCAGCTTGCTGAAATAAGGGTGCTCTTTCGCATTGAACGCCCGCCTAACGCTTTTGCGATGCGAGAAGCAACGCACATCGTTCGAAGTATTGTGCTCTTTGCCAAACACCCCAGATTTGAACTTCTTAACTATTAGAACCATGTTAACTAATAGTTTATTAAGTATTTTTATATTTTACTGTTCATTTATTGGTCTCACAAAGTTTGCAAGTCAATGTGATATAGATCACAGAAACCAGGGCTGATCCCTCGTACTCTCCATGAGAGGAATTAAGTAGTTATTAAGTTACCTTCGGTTACGGAAGTACGACAGTAACGTTGATACTTAGTAATTTCTAACTTATCTTCCCCAATAAGCTTACAGAAAATCTTTGGAAATTTTCATTTTCCTCCCCCACCGGAGAGGAAAAGTCTTTTCGCGTAAGCGCAACGCTTCAAGAAGGAGAAGTGACTTTTCATGCTCAAAGCAAAGAGTTTCAAGGCGACATTCGTAATTGTGGCGGCCCTGGCTTTGTATCTGCCTCTGCAG
Organism: Candidatus Angelobacter sp.; assembly: GCA_035940535.1. Lineage (GTDB taxonomy): Bacteria > Acidobacteriota > Terriglobia > Terriglobales > Acidobacteriaceae > Angelobacter. The sequence goes on along the minus strand of DASZEU010000511.1, from coordinate 1,577 downwards.
GCAGAGATCAAAGTTTTGCTGATTGCCAACAAGATCATCAGGGTGGATGGGACCGAGAAGAAAGCACCAGGCGACAAGGTCAAGCCGGGAGAGGTAATCGAGTATGTCGCGGAATATAAAAACCACGACAAAAGCCCAGCCAAGAACGTAGTAGCTACCCTTCCTGTACCGGCCGGAATGGAGTACGTCCCCGAAACGGCGATACCTAACCAAGTCATGGCAAGCACAAGTGACGGCAACTATGCGCCAGTTCCTTTGAAGAAAGCGGCACGCGGCGCTGACGGAAAAGTCACGCAGGAACTGGTCCCCTATTCGGACTATCGCTCTCTACGCTGGAACCTCGGAGATATGGACGGCGGAACCAGCAAATCAGTACGAGCACGGATGAAGGTAAAGACACAGCAGTAAAAGAAAGACCCAGGTAAGGAAAACGAAAGCGATCACCTCCCCAAAAAAGAAAAGCCCAGAGTTTGCTACAAGGAGAAAGCAATGAGAAATACAAGGAATACAGGGGGGAAATCGGCTGTTTTTACAGGCTGGTCCTTCCTTCTGCTATCGGTAGTGGCTGTAGCGATGCTAATGGTTCCGACGGGAGCGACCGCCCAGCAGACGGCGGCCGGTACTTCCATCGGCAACCAGGCTTCGGCGACCTATACCGATAGCTCTTCGGTTTCGCGCACTGCGACTTCAAACGTTGTGACGACCATCGTCCAACAAGTTGCCAGCCTGACTCTAACTGCGAATGGGGCCAAGACGGCTTCGCCCGGCTCGGCGGTTTTCTATCCGCACACCCTGACCAACACCGGCAACGGTTCAGACAGCTTCACACTCACACTGGCCCCGGCCCAATCCGGAGCTTTTACCCTGACTGGTACGCATATTTACCTGGATGCCAACGGTGACGGTATCCCGGACAACTTCACTGATTTGACCGGAACCAATGTTACTGTCGCTCCGGGCGCGGTGAATGCATTTAAGTTTGTCATCACCGGCACAGTGCCGGCGGGTGCGACTGCGGGACAGACCAACAATTTCTCCGTGACGGCTACCTCGGTGTTCGACAACACCAAGGCCGCTTCCAACACCGACACCACAACAGCGACAGCCAACGCAGTCATCAACCTCAACAAGACAATGAGTTCCAACTCGGGCGCTTCGCCTAGCGGTCCTTACACTGTCACGTTGACTTACACCAACAGCGGCAACAGCACCGCAACCACCGTCAATATCGGCGATGCACTGCCTGCCGGTATGACTTATGTTGCGGGCAGCGGACGCTGGAGTGTAACTGGCGCCACGGTGCTGACCGATGCTACTGGTGATGTTCAACCGGCAGCCGGCTCTCCACACATTGATTACAGCGTGACAACCAACGTCATTACTGCAATTGTCGACCAGGTCGCCGCCGGTGTTTCCGGGCAGATTACCTTCTCGGTGAATATCGCTGCCGGAGTAGCACCCGGTGTGCTGACCAACACCGCAACTCTCTCTTACAACGACGGTTCAGGCGCCACGGTGAACGGAACCAGCAACAACTACAACTTCACCGTCCGTCAGAGCGCTGCCGTAACCATCAG
>DASZEU010000510.1:0-10280 GCA_035940535.1 Candidatus Angelobacter sp. | reverse complement strand
CACTTCGTTATTCTTGCTTAGTCCCACCGACTCCCGATCCTGGGATCGCTCCCTGAAATTCCGAAGAAAACTGACGCTGCGCTCTGCCGGCAGCACCAGGGCGGCGGCCGCGCCATGCGCGAGCGCGGCCTTTTCTCCGCGCTCCTGCTCGCCGAGCTTGGCTTCATCTATACCCTCAGGAACTCCATTGGCAATCAGAATGATCTTTCCTTTGACATCCAGGCCGGAGTAATCGTCATATTTCTGCGATGGAGAAGAGATGCCGTAACCAACAAACACGAGCTCTCCTTGCACGTCGGCATCGGCCTCCGCTCCGAAGACGAAGAAGTCGCCATATTTGTAGCTGGAGGTTTCGCCATTGACAGTATAGGAAAGCAACATCTTGGCAACATCAGGCTTGGTGGAAGTCACGTCAAAAAATTGAAGAAAATCTCCATTTGTACCGGCCCCTCGAAACCCATAAGCTTTTAAGTGAGCGGCCAAATAGCGGGCCGAAACAGCGAAATTGGGAGCCAGCGTGTAGCGGCCGCCCAACTCCTTCGACGCCAGAAAATCGAGGTGCATCCGCAACTCCGCGGGGGTAATGGATTCCACGGTCGCCGGTACTGGGGGAAGCGCACTAGAAGAAGAGCCGTCAGATCCAAAAAATGTAGCAATGAAAACAACAAGAATAAGAAGAGGTTTTAACGTAATTAAGCGTGGGGTCACACAATCCATAGTAGCAGCGCGCAAGCCTGTTTTACAACGCGATTACGAGGGTTGCCCTTCTGTCCCTTGGCCGCCTTAGCACTTCTGCTTTGACTCCGTGCCTTGCGGAAGGCGGCTTCTCCAATTACACTCATCAGCGTTGATTTTGATTCGTTAGTAATCAGGTTTGAGAAGGAAAAGACGTTGGAAAAACAGAAGGAACATCCCCCAGAGCCTTCCGAAAAGGGCCAAGAGACCAATCCAGCCCATGAAGTCAAGAACGACGATACCGGCACGTTCAAGCGCTATCTTCGCTTGGCCGACCAACTGCTCAGCACAGATAACACCGACAAAGACCCCGGCTCATCTGCGGCGTAAGCAACCTCGCCTATCTTCATCCAATTAGGCTGCTTTGCGACTGTTGAGTTGCCTGGCCACGAGCGCCAGGTCTTCAACAAATCTCCTCATCTCCTTATGGCGGCTCTCATCGTCAGGCACCCTCAGAATTGCCGACGGATGTACCGTCGCCATCACATAAGGGGCGATCCCCGCCGAGTACATATTGAAAAAGCCTCGCCGGAGCGAGGCCTTTTGGAAATCATGCTGTAAAAACTAGTCGCGGTCGCGCCGGTCGTCATCGCCAACGTGAACGACGCCGCGGATTTCGCCACCGGGCGAGCGGCTGGAGTGCACGTTTACATACGATGTTCCTGCACGAATTGCCTGAACGACCTTGTTAAAGTCTGCGCCGGGAGTAATGCCTTGGCTGTTGGGGCCCACGACATTCGCGACGTTAATCGTGCCGGTTACCGTACCAGAAGTGGGACCCGGGCAGGTCGGTACTCCAGGATCGGTCGCGGGGGCGGGAGCAGCCGCGGTCTGGCACAGCCAAACCATGATGCCTCCAGTTTCCCGGGGAAGGCCAAAGTGGATATGTGATTGGGTAATTGGAGCATTCAGATTGCTGAAGGTGACCGTGTAGTTGAGGGTGGTTCCATCTGCGCTCAGCGTCGCGTGGAAAGAGCCGGTGGCCTGGGTTGAAACCGGACCTGGTGTTTCGTTAACGCCACGAAGACTGGCGCGGAGGGTGTTATCGTCATTGTCAGACGCTGCACCCATGATTCCAAGACAGAAAACAGCCAGAACAATCAAACAGAGTTTCTTCATTGTTGTTGCTTCTCCTTGTGGAAAAAAGTAGGGGACATCTTTTGGGGGAAACCCAAGGACTTTCTCAAAGGAACGCGCTCGACACTCAAAGCGCATTCAAGATCGTAGCAACTCTGGTTCCAGGTCTGGTTAAGATTGGAAGAAAAGACTTTTCGCTGATAACAAAACTGCTTACGAGGAATTTCCAGAGACCACGGAATTTATGGGCCGAATTGATGACCTAAATATTCAGAATTATGGATTTTTATCTTGAAATGCGTAATTTCTCCCAAGAATGTTTTGAAATGTTGGCTCTCTTAAAATCACAAGTGAATTAACACTAACAGGCGCTTGCAATGAGGCTATTCACTCACCCTACAAGTAGATTTTGTCTGGTAAGTGGGCCGCTGTCTTTCTTTTCTAAAGCTGCAACGCCGACTATCAACCCATCAACATTCCACCATTGACCTTTAGGACATGTCCGGTGATGTACCCAGCTTCTTCCGACGCCAGGAATTTCACTGCGTATGCCACTTCCATATCGGAACCTGCGCGGCCCAGAGGAATCATTTCGTTGACCTTGGATTTGAGTTCTGCGGACAAACCTTCGGTCATCGCCGTTTCGATGTATCCAGGCGCAACCGCATTCACGGTGATGCTCCGGGAAGCGACCTCACGGGCCATGGCCATGGTAAAACCGATCAAGCCAGCTTTGGCTGCGGAATAATTCGCTTGTCCCGCTTGGCCAGTCTGCCCAAACACGCTGGTGATGTTGATAATGCGTCCCCAGCGCTGCTTCAACATGGAGCCGACAACCGCTTGGGTGCACAAGAAGGGGCCGCCGAGATTGGTCTGGATCACGCTGTCCCATTCGGCACGCTTCATGCGCAACAGAAGCATGTCGCGGGTGATACCCGCATTGTTGACCAGGATCCCGATCTTTTCAAAACGCGCAAGCACGGCTTTCACGGCTGCCTTGACTTCTTCTTCATTGCTCACATCCATGGGAAAAACAGCAGCCTGTCCGCCTTTGGCCTCGATTTCGGCGGCCACCTGAGCGAGTTTTTCCTGATTGCGGGCCGCCAGAGCGACTATAGCTCCGCCTTCAGCCAGGGCCAGTGCACAGGCACGTCCAATCCCTTGCGAAGCACCGGTGACCAATGCAACATGCCCTGCCACTCCTGCCATAATGTGAAGTCTCCTGCGAAAAAGTAATGCGAATTATACAGAGAGAATGGGCTAATTGATTCTGCACGCTTGGTGGCACGAGTAAAGAGCTGGCGGAAAAAGTCAAAAGCATTCGTTCTAGCGCTCCGCTTCGCTGCGCGCTGGCCCTTTGACTTACTTATGCCGCTCCGCTGGGGCTTAGGGCGCTTCGCTGGCTTCGGCGAATGTCCCATTGCTTGTCTTTGCACCCCACCTAAAATGTATCCGTCTAATCCAGGCGCACCAGAAACATGGAGGTGTCGGTATGCGTTTCCTGGATGAGCGCCTGCGCTCGTTGCTTATCGTCGTCCGTCACGCGGACACGCAACCAATCTTCGCCTATGGGGCTGGTGAATTGGAGGATCTTGGCGGTGTGGTACCGCCGGGAAAGCCTGTCTTTGAGCGCCGTGGCGTCCTCAGAGTTTTTGAAAGCGCCAATCTGGACACACCACCTCCCGCCTCGGTCGATGGGTACCGGCGATTGGAGCACCTCAATTTTTACCTGGGCGGTGCCCGGACGATACACATCAAGCTTCTGGGCCGCAGTCCGGGAAAGATCGATGATGCGATTGTTCACGAAAGGTCCGCGGTCGGTGATTCGCAGCAACTCGGAGTGTCCGGTTTTGAGGTTGGTGACGCGGGCGACGGAGTTCAAGGGCAGAGTGCGGTGGGCGGCTGTCATGCCGTTCATGTCGTAAACTTCGCCATTGGCCGCCTTCCGTTTGTGATACGAGGGACCATACCAACTGGCCCAGCCCGTTTCTGTGTAGATGACCTTTGCAGTTGGCGGAACCATAGTCTCTGGCTCTGCATCAGCGGCAGGGGAGGTAGCACTGGGCGGATTGGCGACCCTGGCGGTCGAACTAGGCTCCGGTGGAGGAGGCACACTGGCAACAGGGCTTCGATGGTGGCCACCGCAACCGGCCATGACCACGACACACAGCAACAGGAAGGCGGCTCTTATTTTGGCTTGGTGTGGCGCTCCATATACTCGGCCAGCCGTGTGAGCTTGTCGGCCGCTACTTTTAGTGCTTTGCTGGAGTTGGTGCGAATCGCGGGAACTACCTCGTTGTTGAGGTAGGCGATCATCTTCTCGCTCTCCTGCTCCAACTTGCGGGCGGCCTCGCCGATTTCGCGGCCAAAGTCGTCCAAGGTTGACTTGGTTTTCTGATTGGTGTTCGAGGTCATAAAATTTTCTCATCTTTGTATAACGGGACCAGAGCATTTTGATTATGGCCTCCTCAGCGGGATGGGGTCAATCCCTCGATAGCCCTTGGTACTTACAACGACAATTGGAAAGAGAGGGTGAGTGACTAAGAGTTGGACCAAACTGGACCATTAACCAGATTAGATGCTAAAAAATTATGGGGAGGAACAAACGTCTTTCGCTTAACCGCTGACAGTTGACAGTTGACATCCAAAATCGAAGAGACCGAGGCTGGAAAGACGCATTAACAGCCTAACAGTTACGCCGCCGAGTTCCGACTGCGTATTGCGTAGGGTAAATGATGCGTCTTCCCATTCTCAACTCCAGGGCGCGAGCCTCAATTTGTCGTGGAATATGTATAACCTGTGGCACTCAACAGGCAATTGGATCCAGCCGGAGATCCTAAACCTACCTCTACTATCCGAGGCCGGCTCAACAACGGATATCGAAAGACAGAGAATGTAAGCAGCGATCCTGTGTATTGCTGCCTTTGAGATGGATCAACTCCCACCCTGAGCAGCTTTAAACCTTGCGGAATGTGCGCTCCAAACATAGACGGAAGCAATTTGTCATTGAAAAACCGAATGGCATGATCCTTGAGATAGATTGAATCAGGTCCAGCATCCCAGCCATCCGGTAGCCCTACACCCAGAAAATAACTAACCGATTGCGAGCAGGGGATGGGGTCGCTGTCACTATATTGCGTCCGCGGGTCTCTGCAAGGCATCGGACGCAGTTCTCCTAGTTCCGGAGAACTTAGGATTATCTGACTGGCATTATCTACTCGATATTCCAGGACATGGCTGTTTGGTATGCGGCCGAATCTTGGGGAAGCGCCTTGGCTTTCGGGTTCAAACAGCACGCCTTCTGCAGGAGGAATATAGGTGACGACGTCAGGAGCAGGAAGGTCGAGAGCGACATAATAGTCCTTCAAGTTTGGCTTCCAGCCTGTTAATCCCACATTGAAATCATCGAACCCGTGATCCATGTACGGGGGACGATTGGACGTTTCCAGCCCCGCCTCTGAGAGCACAAAACGATAGCTGGGTCCCTTCTGCGGGGTATGGGAGTCGGGAAAGTAGAATTGATGCATCCTTCCCTGATCGTAGGGAACATAGGCTGTGATTCGATTCTTATCATTCCTACGCACTATCACAGCAAATGGGCCTTGCAGAGTTACCCTTAAAGTTGTGATCTTTGGCCCAGATGCGGAAGGGCGATTGGCTTTCGAACTGTAGGAATTCGCGCTTTGATAGGGGCGGCCCCACCGGCATCCCTCGAATCCTGCGCCAAGAATGACACCCGCGACCATCAGAATAACGAGAAGTTTTAATAGTCTGCTCCTGTCCATTGTTTGCCTCTTTCATAAAGTAAGAACGGAGCGCAGGCGCAGTTTCCGCAAAAAAAATCCATCTCGACCGTCAAATTCTCAACTGCTTCGACCTGACAAGCTGAAGGCAGCCCAGAAGTAAGGATGGCTGTGGGTTTGAAAGACCTCCTGGCGGGCGTCGCGCATGGACTGAGCCGCAGTCTTGCCATTTTTCAGGCTGGTATAAAAACTCTCCATGAACTGGCTGGTATTATAATCGTCCACTTCCCAATGACTGGCCACCACGGTGGAGACTCCGCCATCGAGAAACGTACTCACAAGGCCATTGGTATCAAGCGGGCCGCTTCTGGAGGAGGCGGTCGAACAGGCTGACAAAACCGTGAGTTGCAAATGCCGCAAGGACTTTGGAGCAAAATCCTCGGGCTTCAAAACCCATCCAGAGTTCAAGATCAATCCGTCCCGGATTCCGTGACCAATGAAAACAAACATTTGGCTCTCGGCGAGCATACGGCTTAATTTCTGGGGTGTAGCTTGAGCTCCATCCAGAATCTCAAGCCTGGGAAAGAGCCGAACCAGTGCTTCTCGTTCCGTTCGGTCCAAAGATGGATACGATCCACCCGCGGAAGCAGACGCATCCACAAGGAGTCCGGACTCCGGAATCGGCTCGCCTGACCGGCGAAGCTCCAGCTCTTTCAAAAAACCAGGCGAATAGACGGTGGAGTATTTCTGGCCGAAATACCAGCCCTCAGGACTCTTCAAGGCCTCAAGCAAGAGGCCATGCATGGAGTGATCGAGTTCAACAACCATCATGCTTGAATCTCCTACCTGCGCCATCACGGGTTGCAGCAGCAAATTAAAAAGTTTGCGGCTTTCCTGTTCCAACTCGGTCAGGCTGGAATAGCGATTGCTGCATCTCTCGGAAAACTCGCTTATGCTTCCGGCCAAATCGACCGGCTTTACAGGAATCCACAATGTGGCAATCCCATTTTTATTGATGACCCATACATGTATGTTGTCTTTGATCGCGGCAAACACCAAGCGAGTCTCCGACATGGGAGAAGGAAGCGGCTGGCTAAGAACCTCTTTTTCGATTCGACTCCATGAGCCTATACCGGCTTCGGTTGCCAAGTCCGCTTCCACGAACGCGGAACGGTTCTGATACCATTCCCAGAACTGCAGTGCTTCCCGGTATTTCTTTCTGTCGAGAAGTACGCCTACGATGCGGCGATAGACTCCACCTGTTTCATTGATCCACTGGCGCCGCTTTCCAGGCTCCTTTATGTTACCCGCCCCATTTTCCGCAATTTGCAGACTGGTTTGATAGGCATCCTCGGCTTGGTCTAAGTCTTTCATGGCCAAGTAGCTATCGCCCAGCAGCCGATAGAAGCTCAAATGGATCAAATCATCATCGGTATTCAAGAACGTTGCTTGTGCTTGTTTGAGAGTATAAAGCGCACCCCGAGCATCACCGGTTTGAACCTGGGACTCAGCCCGCTCAAGCCTGATGAACAGTTCGTATTTGTCGTAATCCTGTGAGGCCTGTTTTCGCCGTTCGGTCACGATAACGGCTTCGCCCCGGGCCAACTTCGCTTCGTGCAGTTCCTCAAATATCCGCGCCATTGCGGTGTGCACACTGGCCTCTACGGATGCACTCCTGTCAGCGGGATCAGATTCGCGCTCAAGAATGGCGATTTGTCTTTCCTGCAAGGACCTGGCTGCATGCCAAAACTGATGTGTTATAAGACATCCTTCTACGCGGTTGTAAAATTCGTACAACCGCCCGGGCAAGGCTGGCCCTTGCCAATACTGCTCCAGCCCCTCTGCTATCGTTGCCCAACTTTGAGCACAACCACCACGCACCAGTTTCAGGTCAGCTTCGAAAGCCCGTACCCGCAAGCTTAGAACATGAAACCGTGCTGCATCGGCAATTTGGCGGGCAATCTTCAACTGTTTTTCGGCAGAGTCGAAGCTCGTGCCGAGCGCATAACAGAGCATTTCAGCTAAAGCTACCTGGGTCTGCAGCCACTTGTAGGAAGTATGCAGCAGATCCTGTTCGAGGGCTCTGGCCTGTTTGAGACAGGCATGTTGTTGCAAGGCGCGGTGCTGGGCGTACAGGTTTTCGAATCTAGCCATTAAAATGCCGGGACGATTGCCAGCGCGCAAAAAACGCGACGCGGCGGTTTCCGCTGCGAGTGCCGCGTCGTTCGAGAATCCACGACGGTTGCTGTTGAGCGCCTGGCTCAGGGCGCTTATCGCTGAGAGATCGCCAGACTTGCGGGCTTGGAGAAAATCATGCAGCCAGGTATCACCATGATGTTCTTGCAGCAGGCTCGCCAGCCGTTGCAAGGCCGGCAGGGCGTCTGCATCCTTGTTTGCCATAGCGTCAGAAAGCCACGAGCGTAGCGCGACATCCTGATATTCTTCCGTGCTTTTTTGAGTGTCAGGATCAGTGGAATGATGCAAGAAGTATCCCGGCATGCGGTAGCCTTGCGTCCGGGGTGGCGAAATCTTCTTCTTTGCATCTTCCAGCCGCTGGCGGGCTTCCTCTGCCCAAGGGCCTGTCGACTCCAACTTGAGATATTCTTCCCAGGTCTGGGCTGCCATGTCCCGTCGGAGCATTTTTTGGTAAGCAATGGCCAGATCGAAGAGGGCGGCGGCGCGCTCATTTTTTGTGGCCTTGGGCGAACTGGCAGCTTTGTTTAGGAGCTCTATACTCTCTTCCAGGTTGGGTGGAATGGGCTTCCCCTCAGGATTGGAGAGTTTCTGGTCTTGCTGGGCGCTTTGGAAGTAAGCAACTGCCAGATCAATCTCGGTGCTTGGATCATCGAGACCTTTCTCAGTCGAGCGTTTGAGGAACTCCGAGGCTTTTTGCAGTTCGCCGGCAAGCAAATAAACCCGGCCGTTAGCCCTGGCCCAGCGCGGGTCAGAAGAGTCCTGATGTTCGTTGGCCAACCCAACAGCGGCGACCAAATTGGGACGATCTGACAGTGCCCCGGAACTTGGCTTTTCTCCTCTGGTGAGGCCCCATTCGCTGTATGGCGCCCAGGAGAAGCGCATTTCGGTAGTGCGCCGTTCCGCAAACGTCGCAGCCGCCAGCGTCTGTGCCCGGCGCAAATCGTAATGATTGAGGGCTAGCGGCCCGGCAACGAGAATTGCCACGGCAAGAGCCAATCCACCGCCAGCCCAGACGAAACGGTGCTTAAAAAAAGATGCGAAAAGAGAACTGCGGCGAGAGGTGGAACTGTCCGACGCCAGACGAATAGGTCTCAAAACCTTTTCTTCGTTGTCCGCAGCTTTAGAAGCCAAACTGGATCCGGCTTGGCCGGATATTGGTTCGGTGGCTGGTATCGGCAGATCTTCCAGGTAGATTCTCAACAAGGGTGCGCAGTAGCCACATTCGGCAACATGTTGCAGAACTTGAGCAGCGATCTCAGCACGGCACAGTCCAGCGGCAAACTCCATTAGGAGATCATCTCCAGGGCAGCCTGGATTTTGTTTCCTGCCAGCAGTTGCACTTTCCTGGATTCCCAAGTGCATTCTTTCGGATTCCAGGACACGCATTCGGCACTGGCCGCAATCCCCGAGGTGTGAGTTTACCCGTTCACCCTCAGTTCCGGGTTCGTTTCCATCGGTGTCCTGGACATATAGCCTGATCTGGCTATCGGTCAAATGATTACTGTGCTGATTCACAATACTGCTCCCCCATAACTAGATAGCGAAGAGGTTTACTTCGAATCCCGATTGCCACGTGTGACGCCTCGCGCCAATTGAGATTTCAACATACGCACCATGCGCAACAGTATGTTCTCCACTGTCTTCACTTCGAGATTGATCAATGGAAGTTCCGCGATCATTCTGGCGCTGCATGAAAAACGATAAAACAACAGGAAAATCTGGCGGTTGCGCGCGAAGTCAGGCTCGGATGACAGCGCAGCCTGGAGGCACGCCTCAATCTGCTGCCATTTTTGCTGTTTTTCAATCGCAGCATCGGGGTTTTCCGCGCCCGCGATGTCATATCCGACACCATCTTGCAGAACATCTTCGCGGATCGATATCTGGCCCAGACTGCTGCGCCGGTAATCTTCTACCACTCGCCTGGAGACTACCTTGAGATAGCGAAATATGGCTTGCTCGTCGGGCCACTCAAATCTTCGTAACGCTGCAGCATCTTTGGCAAATAGCTTGGTATAGGTTTCTTGCACACGATCCTCTACCAATTCAGGACTTGGACGAGTCCAGCGACGCAGATTGTCCGCCACCACTCCTGTAATAGTTCGCTGCACTCTGCCAACAAAGGCAGTCCAACCTGCGGAATCATTTGTCTGAAGACAATAGTCCAGCAATTCCCGAATTGGAATATTGTTTAGGTCCATTGGCGCCGTTGCGACGGAGGATATTCTATCCTCTTTCACAAACTGCGGACCGACATATCGTGATTTGTGCGCCGACAATATACAGATCACCTTTCCATTTTGAGAACTACTAAGGCATTTTTAGAGTTGATGTAGTCCAGTTTGTGTGAGGCCAATCAAGGCCCAGGGCTAAAGCCCGTTGTATCTGTACCTCTGAACACGGCCCTTATAGTAAGCCCAGACGAGAATTTAGCAAGTAGGAGATATCCACAGTAGTCGGTCGCCGCGCAGCTGTGGAAATCTCAAGAATGTTGGGTTGGCTGTCCGGCTAGAATGGCGGTCAGCAGGCGTC
>DASZEU010000509.1:0-5139 GCA_035940535.1 Candidatus Angelobacter sp. | reverse complement strand
TAAAGCTTTCGCGATGTGTCGGAGTCCTCCATGTTGGGGCCGTGATCCACAAACGTGCCGATCTTGATTTGTTGGGCGAGTTGCGGGACTCCGCCAACATGGTCGCTATGGTAGTGAGTAATCAGGACGTAATCGATCTGCTTCAAGCCGGCCGCCCGCGCCGCGGCCACGATGCGCCCGGCATCTCTGCCGTCAAAACCCGCCCAGCCAGTATCAACCAGCAGAGAAGGGCCGCGAGGATCAACGACCAGCGTTGCCTGCCCGCCTTCCACATCGATGAAATAGATTTCAAGCGGCTTCGTTGCTTTTGCCTGAGTTACCGGCGCGAAGGATAAACATGTTGTTACGATTAAGGCATAAAAAAAGCGACGCATTTCGGAGTGCTCCTGATGGATCTGGTCTTCGACGACAACCGGAATGGTACATCAAGTTGTCTGCTGTGGGGCTCTCAAACCATCGGAAAAACGTCAGAATAGACACAAGAGCCTCAGCGCCTGAATTATTCATGGTTCGAGAAAGGTCCAGGGGCAGCAACATTGGCGCAGTGCCGAAGGCACAACCAGAGAGTAGACCCACACGTGAGTGTAGGGAGAGGCAGAAAACACATCCAAGTCGCCGAAGGCGACGGCAGAGTCATTTCCTACCATGAAATAAACTCATATCGTCTCAAAAATCACATAAACCAACTCTGATAGCCCTTTTTTCCGCAACCTGTTTAACTGCCGTTCATCTGTAGGAAACTTCATACGCAAGGTCTTGAGTCCCAGAGCGTAGAATCCTGAGCATGACCGCATCCGACATATTTGCCGAGCCGGTGGCAGACCGGGCTCGCAGACGCATCACCCGGCGCATTCTGCCTTATCTGTTCATCCTCTTTATCGTCGCCTATCTGGACCGGGTAAATGTCAGTTATGCGGCCCTGGAAATGACCAAGGACTTGAACTTCAGCCCGGAAGTCTATGGGTTTGGAGCAGGCATTTTTTTCGCGGGTTATTTTCTCCTGGAGATTCCCGGCGCCATTCTGGTGGAGAAATGGAGTGCCCGCGCGTGGATTGCGCGCATCATGATTTCGTGGGGCGTGGTCGCCATTCTGACCGGCTTTGTCCATACTGCAACGCAGTTTTACTGGATTCGCTTTCTCTTGGGAGCCGCTGAAGCCGGGTTCTTTCCCGGAATCATTGTTTACCTGAACCATTGGTTTCGCTATGAAGACCGGGCCAAAGCGGTGGCCATGTTCATGGCGGCCCTGCCTATCTCCAACATGGTTGGCTCACCGATTTCAGGCTGGCTGCTTGGCATCAATTGGCTGCGCCTGCAAGGCTGGAGGTGGTTGTTCATCTTCGAGGGCATTCCCGCGGTGATGCTGGGCGTGATTACTCTCCTGTATCTTACCGATTGGCCGCACCAAGCCAAGTGGCTGCCTGATGACGAACGCCAATGGATCACATCAGAGCTGGAGCGGGAAAAACGCGCCAAGCAGAAGGCGCATCGTTCCAGCGTGTGGCAGACACTGAGAGAGCGGCGAGTCATCCTGCTTTCGGTGGCCTACTTTTTTATCGTGACGGCGGTGTACGGTTTTACTTTCTGGCTGCCGACCATCATCAAGAAGCTTTCCGGTTTTTCCAATCGGTCCGTCTCGTTGCTATCTGCATTGCCTTATTGCGTGGGATTGGCTGCCATATTGCTCGTTGGTTGGTCATCGGACCGGACAGGAGAAAGGCGCTGGCACACTGCCTGCTCCATGATGGTTGCCGGAATAGGGTTGGCGCTGGGCGTGGTTTCGCAAAACTTCCCACTCATGACGATTTCGATGTTTTCTGTAGCGGCTGCCGGAATTTATGGTTATCTTCCAGGATTCTGGTCATTACCCACCAGCTTTCTGACGGGAACCGTGGCAGCCGCCTCGATTGGCATGATTAATTCAATCGGAAATCTAGGAGGATTTGCCGGTCCTTATATCGTCGGCTACCTGAACCGGACCACACATTCCTTTTCCACAGGGGTAATCTATCTTTCTCTGTCGGCGATGGCCGCCGCCACGCTGGTGCTAACACTTCGCAGTGGCGGAAAGAAAGAACAATTAGCGGTAGAAACGTCAGTATAGTTTTGGGCTGCGGGGTTCTCAGCGCCCGGATCTCGTCCGAGGCTCGCAGTGCGGCTCGGGCACGCGAAATAAACATGGTTTCAGCTATTTCCGCACTCCAAGCGCAGACTGGAAAAAGTAGATTCTCGCCGCAATAGAACCTTATCAGAATCGACAATCAGCTTGACTTAGCAGCATTTTGTTTCCGCTCCGTTTCCACGGTGGTCTGGAATGGGCTGCGGCAGTCCGATGATGATGTTATGCCGTTGGCGCTCACCGACAGCACAGCGAGTGGAGCATAATGGTGGGTCACGCCCTGAGGGGACAGCGCGAGTGGAATGATATTGCCGTTGGCGTCGGTTTCGGGATTTCCATTGGCATCGGTCAGTTTGGGCCATTCCACGTCGCCGGTAGCGGTTCTGGCGGGAACCAGCCAGTAGTCACCCGGACGATAGACATTCATGTTGGACGGTGGATTGGGCGGAGGAATAACAGGAAGTGTAAATGGATTCGCGAGTTGGAATTGAACCTGAACTCCATCTTCGAGGGTCAACCATGTGCCGCTCGCATTCTCAACGATGAGGGCGGCGTTGTCGCTGCCAAGAGTAAGGCCGCCTTCCGCGGGATCGCCCGCCTGGTGGTCCCATCGCCGCAGAAGGGGGTGCAGGCTCAAATCCTTTCCAACCGAGGGATCGGGTGTCCCTTTCAAGATCACTGTCAGGCTGCTTCGATCGATCGATTGAACCTGAAGCAGGGTTCCCGTAATGTTCGACAAGACCGAGCGATCGTCTTGAACTTCAACCCAGTCGCCTTCTTCCAGGCTGAAGCGGTCATCACGGCCGAGGCTCTCCAATACCAGCGTATTTGTTCCACCGCCGCTGGCGATGGGAAAGAAGACGCACCCATTTTCACGCGACCATTTGAACGTGGCACCGCTCGCCAGTGCAGCCGGTTTGTTAGCGGCGGTTCCATCCCAGGCGGTTCCGCCACGATTGATCTCGACGCGGTAGAGCTGGTTTTCCAGACCACTGAAACGGGAGCTGGGCGAAATGATGCATGGATCTGTTGAAGGTGTATTCTGCTTTGCCATTGCTTTCAACTTCCCACGGTTTTCCCACTGGAACATGTTGTGCAATCCCTGCAAGGTCATGCAGGTATTGTTATCGGCCGGGGTCGTCTTTACCTGCCAGACCAATTGGGCGCGCGCCGCTGTATCGGGTCCACCGAGGGCAACTTCGCGAATGCTGTCATCTTCAGCGCAGGTGACGAGCCGTTCCCAGGTATCCAGGTAAACCTGAACTGCAGGTCCAACCAGAGGCGGGGGTACCGGGGTGTTCTGACTGGAATAGACGAAGCCCGGCTGGTGGAGATAAGTAATGATACGGCGCAGCTTAGGGTTGGCGGTGGCGGGGATGGAAGGAAGATTAGCAATGGTGATCTGGTTATGGGCTTTGTCGAAGTTGGTGATCTTGACCAGAACAGGGAACCCTGCTGCCTGAGCAGGGCTGTCATCGAACAACTCCAGATATGCAGAGCCAAGCTGCGGCGAGTACGCAGCATCCTGCAGCTCTATGCCATCGAGACTCCAGCCATCGACTTGAACGATGCCGTTTGCCGAAGACGAAAGCAGGAATATCTTAATAGGAGCGGAAGAAGCTTCGCAGAGGATTCCATTCACGTAGTAGTGGCCGAGGCCGATGCGGAAATCGTTGGTGGTATTGGGAATGCTCAGGGGGGAAATCGCGAAGGCATCGCCTTGTGGGCCGCCGGCGGGACCGATCAGGTCGGCGGCAAGGCTGCGCAAATAGTGCAGCAGGATCGCCGCCTGCTCGTTCAGGTCGGCGTCAAGCTGTACGCGTCCTTGTTGCATGAGCACGCGGGTAAAGTGTTTGAAGGGGTTAAAAGTATTGCGGCTTAGATCAGCTTTCATCGGTCTCTCCCTAGCTAGCGTAGATAATCCCGGCGGTCATGCCGGCTGGCGTATATTCGTCCAATCGCGCGCGAAGGTTCGCGGCGCGTTGGGGCTGGTAAAGGTCGTGGAACACACCCATCTCGGATTGATCCTCGGCGCCACGGGCAATTTCGGGCGCACAGCAATTGGCGAGTTGGCAATAAGTGGGTGTGCCGTAACGGGTGCTATTGAACTGGGGTTCCACGCGCAAGCGTTCGCGCATCAGGAGTTCGGCTTTCTCTTCGCTGGAAAGATTGTCCTTCCGGGCGAGGGCCAGAACGGCCTGCTCCACCAGGTCCGGCTGGCACTCATAACGGCGGGGCGTACGCGATCCGGCTGGGACATAGCAGAAGCGCATGCAGCCTTGCTGGCGGCGGCAGTCTCGCATCACGCCCATGAAAATGCTGTCTTCCGCCAGTTCAATAGCGTGAGCCTGCACCTGGCCGAAGACAGTGCAGCGCCGGATGTTGAGAACGGCATAGGCGCAAAGTTTTTCGGGTGCTCCCAGGGCGATGGCATCCGGACTGGTGGCGTCGACAATGCTGTCGTTGATCTCTATGCGGCAGGGGTCTTCAACGACTTCGTCGCGATTCACCTCGATAGAGCCGATGATGCTATGTTCAATGCGAACGCATCTGGGACCATTGTCAATCTCAAGACTTGGCTCGCTGGGACGGCTGGGTTCGCAGTTACACTCCAGCCCCCACCCAGGCACCAGGGTCGAGTGCCGAATCACAACTCCGGCCACTTCTCCCTGAACCTGTACGCCGCGCCCGGTTACGACAATTCCGTCGAGCATGAACCAAGCGCCGGAGGCTGCACTGTGGGCTGGCGGAGCGTCCTCGCCGGCTTTCGAGGCTGCCGGCGAAGCTTGCGAGTTAGAACCGGCAACACCGGTGATAGTCAGGCTGTCGGGCGCTGAGGTCTGCCAGTTGAGCAGGCGGATCACAGGCCGCTTGCGGTTGGCGGCGCGAAGCTGCAAGGTCTGGCCAGGCTTCAGCGTGATGTTGATAGGCTCAACGTAGACACCACTATCCGTAATCTCAATGACCGCATTGGCAGGGCTTTGGCTCTGCCAGAGGCTCAGCGCATCATTGATCCGCGT
>DASZEU010000508.1:0-5589 GCA_035940535.1 Candidatus Angelobacter sp. | reverse complement strand
TTACCCAATCCAGTTATTCCTTCACTTGCACCAAGTGCGGGATCTTGGCGATCATTCCCCGAATCGAGGGCGTATCTTCCCGCTCGATAACCTGGTTCAACCGGGTAAAGCCAAGTCCCTTCACCACCAATTTATGTTTCTTGGGAGTGCATATCTTGGAACGTACGTATTGAATCCGAATTCTTTTCTTCTCTTCCGTCATGGCTTACAGCTCCTGAGAGGACTTGCCGCGCAAGCTGGCCACCTCTTCACGATCACGCAAATGGTTCAAAGCGTCAAACGTGGCCTTGATCACATTATGAGGGTTGGCGGTGCCGATCGATTTGGTCAGCACATTCTGCACGCCCACCGAGGTCATCACGGCACGCACCGCGCCACCGGCGATTACGCCGGTGCCTTCGGGGGCAGGTTTGAGCAATACCATGCCGGAGCCGAAACGCCCCAAAACAGTATGCGGGATAGAAGTCTGGGTCAGGTGGACCTTTACCAGGTTCTTCTTGGCCGATTCAATGCCTTTGCGGATCGCCTGGGGCACTTCCTTGGCCTTGCCGGAACCATATCCAACCACTCCCGCACTCGGATCGCCGACCACGACCAGCGCCGCAAATGACATATTCTTGCCGCCCTTGACCACCTTGGTCACACGGTTGATGGCAACCACCTGGTCTTTCAACTGATAGCTGCCTGCATCGAGCTTCTTCTTGATTGCTGTTGTCGCCATTAGAACTCCAGACCTGCTTCGCGGGCTGCATCGGCCAGCGCTTTGATACGTCCGTGGTAGAGATATCCACCACGGTCGAACACTACTTTCTTAATGCCTTTTTCCTGGGCGCGCTGGGCAATCAATTTACCGATCTCCTTCGCGCTGGCCACATTGCCGCCGGTGCGCTTGCCGCCCTTCTGCCCACCCCGGACAGTGCTGGCCGCGGCCACAGTCTGCCCATTGGTGTCGTCGATCAATTGCGCATAAATATGGTTCAGCGAGCGATAAACATTCAAACGCGGACGCTCGGCCGAACCCGCCAGCCTCTGCCGAATGCGGTGGTGAATCCGTTTGCGGATTCTGTCTTTCGAAATCTCAGGAATCATGTTTAAGTCCCTTGCTTCGTACAGCCCCAGGCTGCACGATCAAATTTTCTGTTTCGTGCTGTTTGAAATTGGGTAATTTGGTAATTTTAAATTGGGTAATTTAAAATCGAACTATCCGCTTCGTCGCGCTTCTTGAATATTCTGCCGCTTTTCTTCTTTCTCGCTCTTCAATTACCCAATTACCAAATTCCTCAATTACCCAATCTATTTCGCCCCTGTCTTGCCAACCTTCTTTTTCAGCTTTTCGCCTGCGTAGCGCACACCTTTTTGCTTGTACGGATCAGGTGGGCGCAAGCTATGCATGTCGGCTGCTACCTGGCCAACCTGCTGGCGGTCAATGCCACTTACCGTCAACTTAGTTTGCTTAGGATCAATCGCCACGGTAATTCCGGTAGGCAGTGGAAATTCGATAGGGTGTGAATATCCGAGCGTAAATACCACCATGTTCTTGCCCTTCAACTCGGCGCGGTAGCCAATACCCACTATTTCCAACTCGCGCGTCCAGCCCTTGGTAACGCCTTCCACCGCGTTATTCACCAGCGCGCGAACCAAGCCGTGCACAGCCGCCCGGTCATCATTTTCGCGAACTATGTTGATATTGCCGTTGGCAGTCTGGAGCTTCACGCCCGCCGGAAGGTGGGTGGTTACCTTGCCTTTCGGTCCCTGAACAACCACGTTGCTACCGACAACATCGAATTTAACTCCCGCAGGGAGCGGAATCGGTTTCTTTCCAATACGAGACATTTGGTAGTTCCTTTTTAGCTACTAGCTCCTGGCTTACTAGCTTCTAGTAAAACCCCGGGGCTAAAGCCCCGTTTTCATTGACTTCTTTTATCCTCTAAAACGCCCTGTCATCCTGATTTTCTTACCCTCTAAAAACGCTCTGTCATCCTGAGCGCAGCGAAGGACCCCGAAAATGCATAAATATTCCACGTCAGACTTAGAGGCAACTCGGCAACGCTCCATTTTCCAGCCAGAAGCTAGGAGCCAGCAGCCAGCAGCTCTTCACCACACTTCGCAGAGAATCTCGCCGCCCAAGCCTTGTTTACGTGCCTCACGTCCAGTCATCACGCCCTTGGGCGTGGTCAGGATGTTGATGCCTAAACCGCCCAGAACGCGCGGAATCTCCTTGCGGCCCACATAGACCCGGCACCCCGGCCGAGAGACGCGCTGCAAGTTGGAGATGGCAGCATTGTTATCCGGTCCATACTTCAGATGAATGCGTAGGACCTTTCTTCCTTCTTCTTCAGCCGGCTTGAAATTGGCGATGTAGCCTTCCTCTTTCAAAATCCGAGCAATCTCCAGCTTCAGCTTGGAAGCCGGAACATCCAGCTTCTGGTGTCGCGCATGGATCGAGTTGCGAATACGGGCCAGTAAATCTGCGACCGGATCGGTCAAACTCATTCTTTTCTCTCCTAATTATCGTCACCCGTTTGTCCCGGACACGCCGGGAAACCTGCCGTGACGTACTGCTTATAGCCCTTAGTCTTTAGCTCTTAGCCCTTGCTCTTGACCTTTTGCAACCCTGGCCACGATTCACATGTCGAACCCGCGACGAATAGCTAAGTACTAATGGCTAATAACTAAATACTGCTTACCACGACGACTTTGCTACCCCTGGAATCTCACCCTTTAAGGCCAGCCCACGGAAGCACAAGCGGCACAGGCCGAACTTGCGCAGGAAGGCTCGCGGACGCCCACAGATGCTGCAGCGATTGCGGTGCTGGGTCGAAAACTTGGGTTTCTTGTTCGTCTTGGCAATCTTTGATGTTGTAGCCATATATCCTTATCAGTCTTTAGTAATTAGTACTTAGTAGTTAGCCTGTTCCTCTTAACTCTGACTTGCCGGCCTAATACAGGATCAATTTACCAGTTCAAATCCTTTTGTTTCGTGTCCCTCAATCCAATACTAAGTCGTCGTTACTCAATACTAATTACTAAGTACTCATTACTAAGTACTGTTACTGTCGAAACGGCATCCCTAACTGTTTAAGCAACGCACGCGCCTGGTTGTCATCGCGGGCGGTGGTCACGATGGTTACGTTCATGCCCTTCAGCTTGTCCACTTTGGCGTAATCAATTTCGGGAAAGATCAACTGGTCACGCAGGCCGAGCGTGTAATTCCCACGGCCGTCAAAAGATTTTGTCGAGACTCCCCGAAAATCGCGCACGCGGGCCAGGGCAATATTCACCAGCCGGTCCATAAACTCATACATACGGTCACCGCGCAGGGTAACCATTGCTCCGATGGGCATGCCGGCGCGGACCTTGAAAGCCGCAATCGACTTCTTCGCCCGGGTAATCACCGGCTTTTGTCCGGTAATCTGGCCTACATCATTGACCAACGGATCGAGCACCTTGGCATTCTGCGTGGCTTCCCCTACACCCATATTGACTACGATCTTGTGCAGGCGCGGAACCGCCATTGGGTTCTCTAAACCCAGCTCCTTCATCAATGCAGGAGCAATTTCCTTGTCGAACTTCTGTTTCAGCCGGGCTATTGATTTCGCGGTTGCCATTTAATTCTGTTCCTTTTCTACGGTTTCGGAGTGGTTACCGGTGCGTAGGTTAGCTGCTAGCTACTGGCTGCTAGCTTGAAAAATCTTCGGGCTAAAGCCTAATGTCACTTACTTTTCGTCGGGTGAGCATCAATTTAAACGAGTAGCTAGCAGCCCACAGCTTACTTATCCAACGGCGCATTGCACTTGCGGCAGGTGCGGACGCGTTTTTCTCCCCGGCGTTCGTGGCCGATGCGCGATGGCCCGCACGTGGGGCAGACAATCATCACGTTGGAAACCGCAATCGCTGATTCCTGCTCCGCGATTCCGCCCTTAATGTTGCGCTGCGGATTGGGCCTGACGTTTTTCTTCACCATCATCACGTGCTCTACCAGGATCTTGCCTTTATCGGGAAACACGCGCAGCACACGGCCCTGCTTTCCCTTATCGCGTCCGGTAATCACCTTCACCGTATCGTTGCGCTTGATATCAACTCTCGTATGCATGAATCAGCTCTCCATTACCTCACAGCACTTCGGGCGCGAGGGAGACAATCTTTAAAAATTTCTTTTCCCGCAGCTCGCGCGCTACCGGGCCAAACACGCGTGTGCCTACAGGCTCGCCGGCATCGTTGATGAGCACCGCAGCGTTCTGGTCAAAGCGGATATAGGTGCCATCGCGGCGGCGATGCTCTTTGCGCTGCCGCACGATAACGCATTTCACTACGCTGCCCTTCTTGGCGGTTCCATCCGGGGCAGCTTCCTTGACTGCGGCAGTAACTACGTCGCCCAGGCCGGCATTCAAACCGGTGTGCCCGCCCAAAGGCAAGATCATCTGCAAGCGGCGAGCGCCGCTATTGTCGGCCACCTCAAGAATGCTTCTCATCATGACTGCCATGGCTAATCTCCGTTTCTCCCAGCTCTGTTAGCTGGCGGTTTGCTGGCGCGGCTCTTCACCGGCGACCAGCTTGGCCTTCTGAATAATGTTCTTCAACCGCCACCGCTTCAGGCGCGACATGGGCCGCGTCTCTTCCAACTCCACCCTATCGCCTACGCGGGCAACATTGTTCTCGTCATGGGCATAGAATTTCTTGGAATGGGAGACGACCCGGCGATAGAGCCCGTGCGACTTGCGCATGGTCACCTCAACCACAATGGTCTTCTGCATCTTGGTGGAAACCACTAGCCCGATTTTGGTGCTGCGGCGGCTCTTCTGCGTAGCTGCTGTCTCTGCCATTACTTCTTCCTCGTCTTGGTGGCCTTCTTGGCGGTCGCTTTTTTAGCCCCAGCCTTTTTAGCGGAGGCCTTTTTAACTGTCTTCTTTGCCACTGCACGTTTGGGCTTCGCCGTGGCTGGCGCGGCCTCGGTCGCGGTTGTTGTACCTTCGCCTCGCGCACTGGCGGCCGCCGGTCCGGCGATGCCCAATTCTTTCTGGCGAATAATAGTCTTCACCCGGGCCACATCTTTGCGCAGGCCGCGAATCTTCTTCAAGCTCTCCGTCTGCCCCATCTTCAATTGGAACTTCAGGCGGAAGAGCTGGTCATTGAGATCGCGCTGCTGTAGTTGCAGCTCGGCGTCGGTTAAATTTCTGATCTTTTCAGCATCCATTATGTTTTTCTTTTCGCTTAGTGTGTAGTGGCTCGTGACACGAACTTGGTTCGCAACGGTAGCTTGTGCGAAGCCAGGCGCATTGCTTCCTGGGCCTCGGTCACGCTTACCCCTTCCATCTCAAACAGAATCTTTCCCGGGCGAACTACAGCCACCCAGTGGTCCGGCGCTCCCTTGCCTTTGCCCATACGGGTTTCGGCAGGCTTTTTGGTGACCGGCTTATCCGGAAACAAACGAATCCAGATCTTGCCACCGCGCTTTACGAAACGGGTCATGGCGACACGGCTAGCCTCAATCTGGCGATCAGTGATCCAGCCCGGCTCCATCACCTTCAAGCCATATTCGCCAAACGACAACTCTCCGCCGCGCCACGCCTTGCCACGCATCCTTCCGCG
>DASZEU010000507.1:0-3890 GCA_035940535.1 Candidatus Angelobacter sp. | reverse complement strand
CCGGCCCGGGTCAACCGCGAAACGCAGATACGGTCAGCGCAGCTGAGAATGACTGCCCATCACGGCACAACTAGACTGAGACCACTACAGCAGTAGATGGAAAAATTAAAGGAAGAGTTCGGATACCGGCGGAGGCCGGTTGTATAAGGTATGAGTGAAAACATGCTTCGGAAGCAGCGGCCCTGCAGTAGACACGCGAGCTGCTACAGGAGGAGGCTCGATGATGCTGAAGTTTGTGCTTGGAGCTATCCAGCGGGTAGCATCGCGGTCCAGGTGTTGCCGCTTAGGTTCCCCGGTTCGCCGGTCCACAGACTTTACGATGTGAGATTGAGACGTTAACGGAGCCCAAAAGCGAGTCGCGACACTTAGGGTCAACGAACAAATGGCAACAGCGACCAGAACAGCCTGCCATCGGCGCTTGCCATTGCTATGTGTCAGCAATTCCATCTTGCAGTCAGAAAACAGCCTGCTTCAGAGGAATTATACAACATTAGGCCCAATGAACCAGCGGTTACCCCGGTCACGGCCAACACCAGTCAGGTGGTAGTCTTACTCACCAAAGCATCCGGCTAGGCGGCCTCTCGTTTTGACTGAACTGGCAATCCGGCACTCTGCCAGGCCTGGAACCCGCCCCGAAGTGCCCAGACATTCTTGTATCCACGTTCCTGAAGTTTTTGCACCAAACTGGCACTGGAGCCCTCGCTGGGTCAAGTGCAGTAGGCGACAACTGGCTTGTTCTTCGGAATTCTGGGCAGGTTCTCTTCGAGTTTGTCCAATGGCACTCGAATCGCTTCTGGGATCACGCTGTTGGTTTCCGCCCAAACCCTGGGGTTGCGCACATCAATTACAGTAAAATCTTCTCCTGCTTCCATTCGGCTTTTAAGTTCTTCAACTGTGATGCGCGGAGCGTCAGCCATAAATAACCTCTTCTGGGGCTTCCCGATTGGACGCGACTGCGTCAGGCCAGCAAATGGATTGACGCCAGCTTTTTTCGCCCTCGTCCAATGCCCGGATTAATTCCGGTACCAGAGCATCAAGTTTGTCCGAGTCGGTCTCGTTGGCTACAGCAGCACACAGTTCTCGCCAATCTCTCTGCTTGCGTCCGGCCATTTCCGCACCTCCAATGGTATGTATCCTGAGAGCATGTTATTTGCCAAAACGCTAAGTGTTTGTAATAACGGAAGCTGATGAAAGCCTGCATGTAATTTTGTCCTGCCCCATGGAGCAAATGCACTGCGATCAGGGACTCGTCCCGACACCTTCTTTGGGTCCGAATATTCACAGCCTGCCCCCGCGAAACTAACTCATGAACATCGCCCGTTCGCTCTCTTCAGTGCGTACCGCAGATATGACAACCGCATCAGCCAGAGAGAGCGCATGCTTGAGGTCGTCTTCCTTGCGCAGGTTAAATGTGATCCAACCCCAGTTCGGGACCCAGTGATGCTCCTCAGCAAGACCGTTTGCCAGGAGTGCATCACGCACCGAGAGTGGAAAAGGAATGTCAACGATTCCCCCAGTGTGCACATGTCCGACTTCAGCCTCGTCGAAGAGGTATTCACGGCCTCCGAAACGATGTGAATGAACTGAAACATGTGGCCACGTCAAAACTTCGTCTTCCAGCTTTTTCAAATGATCTTGGATCGTCGAAAGCTCTGTCCCCAATTTCGATGACCCCGCGCAAATCTTCGATTCATGCTCTACTGTTTGGGCATCCAAGAAAGAGTCCGGCTTGGGAGTTCTTCTAATGGGCACATCGAAGGGTAAGAAACCGAGGCAGAACACCGAACCGGACTCTCTTAAAGGATGGCAACAGATAGCCACTTTTTTGGGACTTCCGATTTCGGTGGCACAACGCTGGGCAAAATCCGGAATGCCCGTCACTCACGAGGGCCGGCGCGTGCAGGCTGCGCCAGCAGAATTGAACCGCTGGCTCGGCCAGGAATCTGCTGAACCCGTCCAGATTGCGACCGCAACCACCGATCTCAGTGCCGAACTGAAGCGAGGACTCTCGTTTATTCAAACGCAGAAGCGGGACAAAACCAAGAAGGTGGCGTAAGCTTCGGCGGGATTTTCTCTTTCAAGGAGTTTCAAAAATGAGCAGCCTAGCCCTTTTGCAATCACTGAAGGAAAGTATTCTGAGTCAGGCGAACGTGAAGGCCGTCTATGGCGAACCCATCGCCACCCAAGGGAAGACGATCATCCCGGTTGCAAAAATAATTTACGGCTACGGTGCTGGCGCAGGCACTGGCGGCGTCGGCGATTCCAACGCCCGCGGCGAAGGTGGGGGTGGCGGCGGAGGAGCGCTAGCGATTCCCGCCGGCGTCATGGAAATCAGTGACCAACAGACCCGTTTCGTTCCGATCACGGACCGCAAGAAACTCGCCGGCGCGGTGCTGGCGGGAATCAGTTTCGGCATGTGGCTGGGTTGGCGCAGACGGCGCTGAGATCGCCTGAACGTTCAAGCATGACGTCGGAACGACCCGAGCGCTCAGCGGCCGTACGCGGCCAGTTCATGCATCCGAACTCCGCCATCCAAACCATATATATCGAGCTACCCGAGGCGGGCCGTTTTGCATCAAACCTACGCTCATAGGAGTTTGATGATGGACGAAAAACTGGCACAGCAGGTGTTCGAGGAGTTGCTTCCATCCCTTGAGGCCTTGGACACCAAGTGCGCGGCCATTCTGCAATTCTTGAAGAGTAAGAAAATCGCCAGCGACGACGAGCTTGCCCCCTATTTCGCGCAAGCGGAGAACGCGAGCAGCGTTAGATGGCGTGCGGCCCGTGTGAGAATCAATCATCTGCTGTCCACTAGGACCGCGGAGAAAGATGCAGGAACGCAGTCTACGAAAGCTTCCGAAAAGATTACAGATCCAGCACCGAAACCCAGCCCAGAAGCCGTTCGCGGGCAAGGCGAAAAAGAAGTTCAAGGTGCACAGAAAGCTGGCGATGAAGAGGATATCGCCGCGAACCAGGAGAAGGACCAAGACAAACAAGAACAACAAGAAAAAAAGGACGAGCACGTAGAAAAAGACGCCGCCTGAGCATCTGCCTTGGGATCCGCCCCCCCACGTGTCTGTCTCCTCACCCTCTCATCGAAAGTATGGCGAGAATTTCTCGCCCCACTCCGCAGTTTTCATGATCGAAACGGAATAAAAGGCCCGACGATCCGTTATCTACGGTACGACTCAATTTGCAGAGGAAATTGTGGAGAGGGCGGGCGATGGTAAACCCTTTCGATCCAAGACGGTACTTGTGGCTAAGCATGCACAGCATATCGTGCTTATCCATTTTCCAATTGCGCTGTTTCTTACCGCGGTCGTCTTCGACCTTATCGCGCAATGGAAGAAGCGGCCCGGCCTCGCGGACAGCGCGTACTACAACCTGCTGGTGGCAGCGATTTCAACGCTGCCGGTTCTCGCAACCGGAATACTCGCCTGGCAGTTCCAACTCGATGCCCAGAAATTGAAGGGAATCCTGTTGCTGCATCTGGTGCTCGCCTGCGTCTCAAGTGTGGCTATCTGGATGATCTGGTGGATCCATTTCCACGCCCGGCGGAAGGCAGAAGCCTTACCGAACTACCGCCTCGCGTTTGAACTTATCGGTGTCGCCCTCGTCACTGTGACCGGGCACTTAGGTGGTTTTCTAAGCGGCGTAAATGGACCCGGTTAACCCCCGGTAAGACCAGGAGCGGGCACATAACCAGAACAAGTCTCCCAGAGCCTACCCAACCAAGAGACGTTACCAATCACAGAATTTTCCAGCCACTTAAACATGAGCGGGAATAAAAGCGAGTCGCGCTAGTTATCCACTGAGAACGTAGAAACCACGGAGGGAAACATGCCGGACAAGAAGCAATATCTTATCGATCAAAGTTTACAAGACCTCAA
>DASZEU010000506.1:0-3541 GCA_035940535.1 Candidatus Angelobacter sp. | reverse complement strand
TTCTCGATCCGTTCCAAGGCCTTTTCCAGGTTTTCGAGAGAATTGGCGATGCTGAAGCGCAGATAGCCTTCTCCGAATTTGCCAAAGGCCGTGCCTGCCAGGCAGGCAACGCCGGCATCTTGAAGAAGGGTGTCCGCCAGTTGCTTGGAATTGAGCCCAGTTTGGCGGATGTTGGGGAAGACATAAAACGCGCCTGCCGGGACTCTGGCGCTGAATCCCTTGATCTTGTTGATGCCCTCTACAAAGCGGTCACGACGGCGCTTGAATTCGACGCACATGCCGTCCACTGATGTCTGGTCGCCGCGCACCGCCTCTATGCCCGCCACCTGGGTAAAGCTGGCGCTGCACGAATTGGAATTCGTCATCAACTTGGAGAAATGAACTGCCAGATCGGCCCGCATGACTCCATAGCCAAGCCGCCAGCCGGTCATGGCGTAGCTCTTGGAAAAACCATCGAGCATTACGGTGCGCTCTTTCCAGCCATCCAGGGACATCATCGAAAAATGTTCGCCCTTATACACCAGCCGGCTATAAATTTCATCGGAGAACACCATGATGTCGCGGTCGCCAATGGCCTCGGCAATGTTCCGAATGTCTTGCTCGTTCAGCACTCCGCCTGTAGGGTTATGCGGAGAGTTCAAGATGACCAAGCGCGTGCGATCGGTAATCAGGTCGGCAAGCTCATTGGGGTCGAGACGAAAATCATTTTCTTCTCTTAAGGGAATCAAAACCGGTTTGGCCCCGGAAAAATTGACTACCGACTCGTAAGCCGGAAATCCCGGGCTGGGACAAATGGCCTCGTCGCCTTCTTCCAGAAGCGACATGATTGTGTAGAAGACAATTGGCTTCGCCCCGGGAACGATCACCACTTCATCAGCCGAGCACTTGACTCCACGCGAACGGCTTACATCTTCAGCAACCGCCTCGCGCAGTTCCGGCAGTCCGGCGGACGGGGTGTAATGGGTCCAGCCGGTCTGCATGGCATGAACCCCAGCTTCGATGATGTTGGCTGGAGTATCAAAATCCGGCTCGCCGATTTCCAGGTGGACGATATCCCGTCCCTGGGCTTCCAGCAGGCGTGCTCGGTGCAGGACTTCAAAAGCGCTCTCAATGCCCAAGCGCGACATGCGCTTGGCCAAACGTAGCTCAGTTGGCGCAGTAATTCCCTGGCTTTTCATTTTGATTGGTTATCCCTTGACTTTTTATTCGTTGACCGCCTGCTCCTGGCTCTGCGACCGCAAAACCTGGGCGACTGTATAGGGTACACGACGTGTGGGTTCCTGGAAATTTCTGACTTGCAGGTCTCCTAAAAGCCCCAATGCCAGCAATTGCACACCGGAAACGATCAGCACTGCCGAGGCAATCAGGAGCGGGCCATGCTCTCCCATCACGCTCTGATGCCAAACTATTTTTCCAAACATGAGCCCCAAAGCGATGGCCAACCCGCTGAACACCGACAACATGCCGGCCGTTCCAAACAAATGCAATGGACGATACATATACTTCAGCAGGAAGCGGATCGTGATCAGGTCAAAGAAGACGCGGAAGGTCCGCGAAATTCCGTAATGAGAGTTGCCCTTTGGCCGAACGATGTTTTTGATGGGAATCTCGCAGATCGAGGCGCCATACCAGGAGGCCAGCGCAGGAATAAAGCGGTGCAACTCGCCATATAACGGAAGTTGCTGGATGATCTCGCGCCGATAGGCTTTGTAGGTTGTGCCAAAATCGTGGATCTTCACTCCGCTCAACTTCGACATGGCCCAGTTGGCAATCCGCGAAGGGAAACGGCGCATCACGAAATTATCGACTCGTTCCTTCCGCCATCCACTTACGAGGTCATAGCCCTGCTCCAGTTTCTCCAGAAACTTGGGAATGTCATCAGGATCATGCTGCAGATCGCCATCCATGGCGATGAAGTAATCCCCGTGCGCATTGGCAAATCCTGCAGCCAAAGCAGAGGTCTGGCCGAAGTTTCTCCGCAGCTTTACCACCACCACGCGGCTGTCGATCGTAACGATCTCGCGCAACAACTTGTAAGTACGATCCGTGCTCCCGTCATCCACGAACACCAGCTCAAAACTCTCTCCGGTGGCCTCCATGACCGCCTTCAAGCGGTCATACAACGTGGTAACACTTTCCTGCTCGTTGTGAAACGGGACGACAATGGAATACTTCGGCATAACAGCAAAATTATACAACCCATTTTCCCGGAAAGCAGCGTAATTCTCGAACCACCTGACAAAAGTAATACCACCTGGACTTTTCGTTGCACCCCTTTATGCACGGCGGTGCTAGCACGGGCGTGCCCCATCCTTCGCGTTCTTTGCGAAGGTGGGATAGCTTTCAAATCTCTCAACCCTGTCCCGGCTCGGCGTGGATCACCGGATTTACCCGGTTCTGTTATGGGTATTTCTGTCGAATCTTTACCGTGCGTTCCAGTTCATCAGAAACCTCAAGAATCTTTAACCGAAGGTCTTTATCTAACGGCGCAGTGCGCAAAAACTCCTGCACCTGGGCTAGTGCAGCCGAGGACTGCTGGCCGCCGATAAAGGCGTTTAACCAAGCCAGCCCAAAGAAGATCTTCCGCTGGCGCTTGACCTGCGGCAATGCATCCAAAGCAAGCTTCAAATAAGGCAGGGTCAAGTCCGACTGGTTCCAATAATTAAAGGCTCCCAAGCTCTGTTCTACCCAATCTTCCGGACGAGCAGCATTACTCATGTAGTCATCAAAATATTGTTTTTTGGAGGCAGCCGTCGGGCGGGCGGCCGCGGCCACATAAGCATATTTCTGTCCGTCTCCGGTGCTGTCACGCTTCTGCTCTGCTGCGTAGACCGAATCTGCCTCCTGATCATTGAGAGCGATGAGCGTCGTGACCATGCTCCAGCGGTCCAGTGGACGCAGCTCAACTCCCGGCACGCTCGCCTTTCCGCTGAGCAGTTCCTTAATACGGGCGCGCGCCGTGTCCGTTTCCGCCACACCCCGCAACGCCCGAAACCATACGATGCGGAGGTCTTGCTCGGGAGCGTGCATCATCCGGTCAGCCGCCAGCGGCTCAGCCTTGGGAACAATCGCTGCCCGCGTGTCGGCGCTTACATAACGATGTAATCCGGTAATCACGTGGCCGATCAGGTTTTGGGCCAGAGCTTCATCCTGCTCGGAAGGCAACAAGCGTAAAGCCAAATCCAGGAATTCGCGCGGCGCTAGCTCCGCCTCCCGAACCGAGTCCCACAGCGAACCCCATAACAAAGTGCGTTGGAAAACATCCGCGATACCCGCCAGTTTCTCGGTCACGACGGCGCGGCTTCGGGAATCGAGGAGAAAACGTCCGTAGGCATAATCGTGATCGTTGGCAAACACATATTGCGGACAGGGCTTGCCCAGCGCCTCTGTCACCTCCGCCTTCTCTGTCTCAAGCTGCGCCCGCATTGCCAGGGGAGGTCCATTGGGATAACTCAACAAAACTTGTGTAGCAATCGGCCATATTCCTCCTTCGCCGAGAACGTCGCGCTGGCTGAGAACGAATTCATGGATATGGCCTTGC
>DASZEU010000505.1:0-8441 GCA_035940535.1 Candidatus Angelobacter sp. | reverse complement strand
CATGCCCACAACGAAATCTGGCTGGAAGAAAACCAGCTCGGAGCTATGGCGTATCTGCCTTCGGTAAGGAAATACAGCTATCCACACACAGTGCTGGGGGCAGCGCTTTTCAGGGTGCGTCGCGAACCTCCGCCGGAAAACCCGAAAGAGGCGTTTGCAGAATTTGCGGACGCCAAGACCCTGCAACAGTTCAACACCTACCTGGTTTCACGCGATGTGCGCCTGGCCCGGCCCGGCGACCTGCTGTTCTATCGGCAGTTGGAGCAGAACTCGCCTTACCACTCCATGGTCTTTGTCGGCCGGAGTCGCTGGGTCAACGATGGCTCGGATGAGGCCATCCTCGTTTATCACACCGGCCCTATCGGCAAGGCTCCAGGTGAGATGCGGCGCGTAGGGTTGAAGCAGTTAATGCAGCATCCTTCCCCGCGCTGGAGGCCGGCGCCGGGCAACAGCAACTTTTTGGGAGTCTACAGATGGAACATATTAAAAGAAACAAACTAGCCCGGATGAGCCGGCTTTTCCTTTGGGCTGCGCTGATGTTGGCGGCGGGCACGATTGTACTGCCTCCTCTGGCCCAGGCTGACCCTTATTTCTCGGTCAGCACCGACCGCACCTTTTTGCCGGGAGAAAAGATCACTGTCCATCTGTATACCAGGGATGTGGAGGCACTGGAGTTTCGGCTGTACCACGTGAATGATCCTGTCGTGTTCTTTGAAAAACTTGGCGATGTTCATGGCTTCGGCCAGCGGTCACCCAAGGAGCAAATTGAGACGCCTACATTGCTGGAGCGGTTTCATGACTGGAAGCACCGAATTTGGATCGACATCCGCAATTTCTTTCGCGGCCAGTTCTCAGCCAAGTCGCGGGCTGAAATCCGAGAATCTCAAGGCGCAGCCAGAAAAGGCAAGTTGGGGACGGCGGCCATGTTCGCCCAAGTGCCCATCCTCAACAGCAAGCAACTGGTCGCTCGATGGAAGCAAGAAGTGCCTCCGCGCTTCTTCTCTGAACGCCAGGATGTTCCGGTCGAGGCGATCGATAAAGGGGTATACGTAGTCGAAGCCACCAATGGATCCTTGAGGGCCTATACCCTGGTGATCGTGAGCGAACTGGCTGTGGTCACCAAGAGCGCGCCGGGAGAGCTGCTAGCTTATTCGGTGGACCGCAAGGCGGGCAATCCAATACCCAATACCCAAATCAAGATATGGGCCACGCACAAAGAGCAAGCATCGGCCAAGACCGACTCCCAGGGACTCACGCTGATTCCCCTGTCGGCGGATCACTATGAGGACACGCGCATTCTGGGCATCCACGAAAAAGATGTGGCGCTGGTTGCTCCCTATTATTTCAATATCAGCAGCAACCCTGATGAAGACTGGACAGGATACATTTACACCGACCGCCCGGTATATCGGCCCGGACACACCGTCCACTTCAAAGGCATTCTTCGCGCCCGCAACGGCGAGAAATACCGCGTGCCTGTCGGAGAGCAGATCGACGTAACGGTAGAAGACACCAACAGCAGGCAGGTCTATCACGCCGAAACCACCATCTCGCAATTTGGCGGTATCCACGGAGACTTTACGCTCGGAGCCGACGCAGCTCTCGGGTATTACTCTATCTCTGTAACCCGCAAGAGTGGCGCTCGTTACGGAATGAGCGGCGGCTTTAACGTGGAGGAATACAAGAAGCCTGAGTACGAGGTACGTGTAACGCCCGACAAGGCTCGCATCCTGGAAGGCGACTCCATCAACGCGACCATCGAGGCCAAATACTACTTTGGCGAACCCGTGGCTGGCGCCCAGGTCAAGTATGTTGTGCATCGGGAGATGTATTGGTCTTACTTGATGGGCGACCAGGAAGACGAAATGTACGGTGGCGGTGGAGAGGGTGGCTACGGTGAAGGCAGCGGCGAAAACGAATATGCCGGAGAAGAGCTTTCGGAGCAGACTGGAAAGCTGGATGCCAACGGCAGGTTGAAGATCAGTATTCCTACTACGCTTTCCGAGCACAGGAACGACTACCGCTATCGCATCGAGGCCCGAGTCACCGACGAAAGCCGCCGGGAAATCGCTGGGCATAATTCTGTGATCGCCACTTATGGAAGCTTTCAAATGGCAGTGGAAGCCGACAAATACATGTACCAGGAGGGTGAGACCATTAAACTCACCGCCATGGCGAGGGACTACGACGGCAATCCAGTGCGTACGCCATTCCACGCCGAGTTGGTCCGGCCTAAGTACTACTACGGCGGAGGCGGCGATGAAGCAGTGCTGGATTCACGCGACGGCCAAACCGCAGTGAGCGGCAACGGAGCATTCGAGTTTACCGCCAAAGAAAATCGCACCCTGATCGTGAGAATTACAGCCAAGACTCCTGAAGGCCGGGAGGTCCAAGGGCGAACCTGGCTCTGGATTGCTGGCAAAGGCGAAGAAAGCTGGGGAGAAGGATCGAACAAGACGATCCAGATCATTGCCGACAAGAAGTCGTATAAAGTCGGTGACACCGCTCGTCTGCTGATCATCACCGGGGTACCGCAAGCGCAGGTATTGGTGACCACCGAGGGGCACACGATTCAATCCAGGCAAGTCGTAAAGGCCAATAGTCCGTCGGTGATGGTATCGATCCCCATCGGACAGGAGAACCAGCCGAACGTCTATGTCTCCGCGGTGTTCGTCAAAGACAACACCCTCTACATGGGCAACAAGAATTTGAAAGTGCCGGCGGACCAGCAAAAACTTATGGTCTCGATCACGCCATCGCAAGCCCAATTCAAACCAGGTGAGGCGGCCAAATACAACATTTCCGCTAAAGACGCTGCCGGCAAGCCGGCAATAGGCGAGTTCAGCCTGGGAGTTGTTGATGAGGCCATCTATGCAGTAGAGCCAGACCGCACCCAGGACATACATCAATTCTTCTACGGAAGAGTTGGCGACAGCGTAGGTACAGAATCTTCGCTGAGCTTTTACTTCACCGGCGAAGCTGGAACCAAACCCATCAATCTTGCACGAGGTGGCGGTGGAGGAGTCGCAGACCGCAGCCGGCTGGCCCAGCTCAAGCCTTCGGAGCCGCTAGTCCAGCCCAAGATCCGCAAAGCTTTCCCCGACACGGCGCTATGGCTGGCCGAGATCAAAA
Organism: Candidatus Angelobacter sp.; assembly: GCA_035940535.1. Taxonomy (GTDB): domain Bacteria; phylum Acidobacteriota; class Terriglobia; order Terriglobales; family Acidobacteriaceae; genus Angelobacter. The sequence goes on along the minus strand of DASZEU010000505.1, from coordinate 5,309 downwards.
CCGACCAGAATGGTAACGCGCAAGCGCAGTTGTCATTCCCGGATTCGCTAACCACCTGGAGGGCGACCATCCGCGGCGCGACCGTGGATACCAAAGTTGGCAGCGCCGTGGACCGAGTGATTGTGCGCAAGAATGTAATGGTCCGCTTGGCCGTGCCCCGCTTCTTCCGCCAGGGTGATGATGTAACCGTCTCAACGATTGTTCACAACTATCTACCCGGCGACAAAACCGCCCAAGTTTCACTTGAGACCAAAGGGCTGGACTTGCAGGATGGCGGGCAGAGACAAGTCACGGTTGCCAGCAAGGGCGATCAGCGGCAGGACTGGCATGTTCATGCACAGAACGTGCATGAATCCGATCTGCTGGCCAAGGCGCTGACCAATGAAGAGTCGGATGCCATGGAGATCACCCTGCCGGTAATTCCTTTTGGCGTGAAACTTTCGGATAGCAAGGCAGGCGCCATTACCAAAGCATCGGGTGACGACCAGACTACAGTAAACCTGCCGGGCGATCCGGTAACATCGGCTCCCACGCTGAGCGTGAGTGTAAGCCCGTCGATCGGTGGCAGCATCTTCGGCGCGCTCGATTACCTGACTTCCTATCCTTATGGGTGCACGGAGCAAACCATGTCGGGCTTCCTGCCCGACGTGGTAGTGGCCAAGGCTATGAAAGACTTGAAGCTGGAATCCACAATTGACACGCCGGAGTTGCAAAAGAAGATCCGTGCGGGGTTGGAGCGGCTCTATGATTTCCAGCACGATGACGGCGGCTGGGGATGGTGGAAAGAAGATGAAAGCCATGTCTTCATGACCGCCTACGTGGTCAGCGGCCTGGCTCAGGCCAAGGCCGCCGGATACGACATAAAAGAAGGCACGCTGCAAAACAGCCAGAACTGGCTCAAGAAGCAACTTGAAACCTACAAACGCATGAAGCCGGACCTGCGCGCCTACGTAGTGTACGCGCTGGCCCTGAACAAAGCTGCCGATGATCAGGCTCTCAACGATGGCTACAAGGAGCGCAGTAATATGACGGCCCAGGGGCTCTCCATGCTGGGACTGGCGCTGCTGACCGTGGGCGATAGCACTCGCGCGAACGAAGTGGCAGCGCTTCTGGAAAAACAGGCAATCGTGGATGAAGCCGAAGCGCATTGGCCTTCAGAGTACGATTCATTCCTGGAGTTCTACATTGACGATTCGGCCGAGGCCACCGCTTATGCTCTGCGCTTACTAAGCCTTACCCATCCTGACGGCCCGTTGCTGCCTAAGGCTGCCTTCTGGCTGGTCAACCATCGCGATGGAGGATATTTCTGGCTGAGCACCAAGCAGACGGCCATGGTGGTGTTTGGCCTGCTCGAATACATGAAGATCAGCCACGAACTCGATGCCGACTTTACCGCCAACGTCTTTGTGAATGACAAGCAGGTCTTGACCCGGCACTTCACTCGCGCCGATTCTCTCAGGAGCGATTTGCCCCGTATGCTGCTCCCAACCGAGCAACTGCGCGCCGGTAACAATTCGATTCGCATCCAGAAAACCGGAAATGGGAGGCTCTATTGGTCGGCGCGCGGCGAATACTACTCGACCGAAAAGAAGTTCTTCCAAAACAACAAACTTTCGCTGAACATTACCCGCGATTACTATCGGCTCGTTCCGCAGCAGGAGAAAGAAAAAATTGTCTATGATCTGCAACCACTCCAGGGAGATGTCCATTCTGGAGACGTGATTGCCGTGCACCTGAGCGTGAATGGCAGCAACTGGAAGTATTTATTGATTGAAGACCCGATTCCCGCAGGCGCAGAGTTCGTCCAGAAAGATGCCCTGTATGAGCTGAAGCAGAAAGCGCCCTGGTGGGGATATTGGTTTACGCGTCGTGAATTCCACGATGACCATGCCGCATTCTTCCAGACCTATTTCAGTGGCCACCAGGAATATGTTTACTTGCTCAAGATCATCAATCCGGGCACCTTCCGTATCAGCCCCGCTTCTGTGCAACCGATGTACCAGCCTTCAGTCATCTCTACGACCGATGCCGCCACCATGGAGGTAAAACCATGACCGGGAATACGCCAGAAAAACCAGCTTCAGCCGCCAAAAAAGGGGGGCGTTGGGACTCATTGCGAGGAGTGTTCGTGCCGTCCTTCACCAATCTCCGCGTGTGGCTCCTGCAATTCTTCGGAGGCATCGTAATTGCCCTTGCGCTTATAGGTTTCTTGCGAACCGGTGAGACCTCGGGGCAGTTGATCCTGGCTTGCCTGCTGATTCTCGTGGCAGTAGTTGGCTGGCTCACGCTCGATGGCAGCACCTTTAATTATTATCTCGACCAGCAACGCACCCAAACTTCTTTGCTGAAGCCGGCTCTCATCAGGGCTCTTAAGCACATATTGCCGCTCGCGATTCTGGCTGGCATCTTTTTTCTGCTGCGCCTGGTGGTTGACCGGCTTGATGACTACCATTACTCCGTTCCGGGCTACCTGCGCTCAGAGTTCCCTGCCTGGCTGCGCCGGAATATGAGCGAAGCCCGTGTCCAGAACCTTTATGACCTGTTTGTCTTCTTCATTCGCTGGATCATTCTACCGGTGCTGCTGCTTCCGCTCGCATCGCTGTGCGCAGACCGGGGCTTTCGGGGCTTCTTTGCCTTGCGCACCTGGGCGCGAATGTTTAGGAACCGGTCATTCTGGGGTGTGGTAATTGTGGCTTCATTCCTCGGTATCCTAATACCGACTTCAATTCTGGCCTGGAAACTCGATCCCAAGACGGCAACGGCCACTTCGGAGGGAATCTTTCTCGGTTTCCGGCTGCTCCTGGTCTACCTACTGGTGCTTGGCGCGTGGCTGATGGTTTCATCCATGCTGGCGCGCACAAGATTGAGAGCCGAAGCAACAACCAGCAAAACCTAGCGAACGAATAGCCCGCGTACTGGATTTAGCGAATAGCCCGCGTAGCGGGGCGAAAGAGGTTAGCCCGGTCCGTGAGGGCCGGGAACACAGGCCAAATGAAAGACAACAAGCGCCGTAGGCGCGACAGAGAAGGTGCGAAAGATGCCTCATACATACGTGCAAAATCTGGTCCACATCGTCTTCAGCACACACGAGCGCCAGAGAATGATTCCGAAGGAATTTCAGCCGCGTATGTGGTCGTACGTTGCGGGCATCTGTAAGAACCAGAAAATTTTTGTTCATGCCATTGGCGGCATGGACGACCATCTGCACGGATTGGTTCAAGTGCCATCATCATGGTCGGTGGCGGACATGGTTCTCACGATCAAATCAAATTCCTCCAAGTGGGCCAACGAACAAGGACACAAATTCGCCTGGCAAAAAGGCTATGGCGGATTCAGCGTTAGCGCCTCACAGGTCCCAGCGGTGGTGAAGTACATTGAGAACCAAGGCAGCTATCACAAGAAGATGGATTTTCAGCGCGAGTTTGTCTCGATGCTAGAGAAGCACGGTGTGGAGTATGATCCGAGGTATGTGTTTGATTAATAGCGCACGGATTCCCCACCCTTAACTATCCCAAAATAAACTCCGATATGAATCAATTCATGTTCCATGTGGGGTCGGCGGCTCAGGGAAGGTGTCGCGCCTACGGCGCTCTGACGTTTCCTCTCGATTCAGATTCCCGGCCCTCACGGACCAGGCTAACCTCTTTCGCGCCTACGGCGCTTTGTAGAACAGCCCGCGTAGCGAGCGAAAGAAGTTAGCCCGGTGCGTCAGCGCCGGGAACTTGAATTCAACAGAAAATGACCCAAAGCGCCGTAGGCGCGACAGAAGTTGCCCTCGGATCGTTGATTGGCGGCACCGCGCGTTGGGTAGAGAGGATGGAAGCGCGGGTGCAAGGTGCTGTTGTGACGTTATTGAAACAACTTCAGCCACTGCTCTCTTGAAGCAACAGGGTGTCCCGCGACCTGAACATTGGCTCTCACATGTTCTTCACGGCCCATTCCAACCAAAGCCACGGCCAACCCCGGAGCAGAGCGAGAAAATTGAATTGCGGTCTCCGCCTCGGTTTTCATCGTCTGTACCTTGCGGACAGATTCTGGGAGATTCGATGTGAGCCTTCCCTGGCTGAGTGCTGCGCTGCCTACAACTGCAATGCTGGCCTCTCCCGCGAGCCTTAAAGTAGAAACGGCCTTTCCATTTGCGGACTGGTTCTGCGACGCGAATGCTTCAGGCATGGCCAAATTGAAGGGGAGCTGGATAAAACGAAAATGGTGGCTTTCACCTCCAGCTTCGCGCGCGATCTCAATCATCTCCGCCAGGTTGAGGGCCTCAGGCTTTTGTGGCGCAACACGGAATCCGGCCCAGGTAGCCATCCCGTAGAAGCGGATAATGTTCTTAGCGACAGCTTGTTCCAGCATGGCGAAGGCCCGCTGTACGCGGCTGCGAAACTCGCGCCGTCCAATTTCTCCAAGCTGCGTCTCAGGGTTATGGATGTAAAAAACGTCAATGGTTTCGAGCGCTAGATTCTTGCGCGACCGCTCAATCTGGTCGGCCAGATAGATTGGGGACATACAATGCATCCCGCCAGCAACCTCAGCAGGATCGAGAATGCCGCTTTCAATATATTCACGCCGGAAGTAAGCACGAGGATCGGCCGGGACCTCGCCATCGAAGCTGAGGTATCCCGCTTTGGTGCAGACCAATACCTCATCCCGCGATATTTCCCCGGAGCCAATTACAGACTGAAGAGCAGCTCCGATGTTTCGCTCAGACCGCTGATGGCGGTAATTAATGGCTGTATCCAACACATTGATTCCCAGGCGAAGGGCGGCGGTAATGGCTTTCTCATATCCGGTATCGGAGGTAGTATCAGGCTCGCCAAGGTAAGTTCCCAGGCCAATAGACGAGAGCCATAGCTGGCCCGCTACGGGCACATTTGGGAACTGGCGAAAGTGGCCAGCATCACGAAGCAAAGGAAAACGATCACGATAACGGGCTGTTCCGTCGGCAGTGGCGAATCCTTCGATCATGGGCATTCAGTGTAACAGGACGCAGAAGGAAACATTTTCGCCACGAATTAACACGAATCAGAAAGAAGTTACACCTGCAACGGACGCAGAGGGATACGAAGGAAGGCAAATCACACCTTGTGGTTTATGCTCTTTCTCACGACGCTGCGGGCTTGAATTCTTTAGTGGCCTTGATGATTTTTCCGTCGATAAGTTCTCCATAGTACTAATCCCAAATTTCTTCGTTTTTTGCGCAAATTTTTTGCTGCGCATCTCGAACCCCATTGTTTTCAGTTTGTTATCTGTTCATACCGCTCCATCACTTTTTGTTCGCCCGTGAACCTGCCTTCGATGATTTCTCT
>DASZEU010000504.1:0-17890 GCA_035940535.1 Candidatus Angelobacter sp. | reverse complement strand
CGCTGTCATCCTGAGCGCCAGCGAAGGACCCCGAAAATGTATAAATATTCCACGTCAGGTTAAGAGGCAACTCGGCAACGCTCGATTTTTCCGTCAGTCGCGCAATCCGTAGCTCGTATAAGCCAAACGCCCGGCCGGTGTTTCTTGTTGCAGCCAAAGCACTAGTCCTTGACCTCCATTCCCACGTTTTCACCGGACGAATTGCCCTTGGGCAGCAGCTTCAAATGTCTTCCCAGCGCAAAGGAAAAGCCTGCAGAGATGATAAACCCAATGCCCAAAGCGAGTCCCAAAGTCCCAAACACAAGCAGTGGAACCGGGTCTTCGAGACGATTGCGCAGCGACAACAAACCGATGCCAACCGGCGTAAGCACGATACCTAGTTGCAGACTGCCCATCACCCGCGACCAGAGCCCGCCCATCTGAGGTGAGGGGTCTGGGTTTATGGGCAGGGAGGCGGATTCGAGAAAACGCTTGCCAGTATCGGAACGCACGTATGCAAGCAACTCTTCATTGGTGCTGGCGCTGAACTTTTCCAGCAGCTTGCCGTAGGTGTCGGTCTGGACTTTGAAAATCTTTCCCCACCTGCGGTTTTGTACCCACACGCGTGTCAGCCAAAGCAAGGCCCCCAAGACGAATATGAATGCCGCAAAAGCCAGCAAATCGCTGGTATCGCCTCGGGATCTCCGCCAGCTTTGCTCCCGGATTACCTGCCGTTCCCGCTCACTCAGCTCCGGCCAAACGGCGTGCTCAAAGAGCAGTTCACGCCGGCCAGAATCCAATTCCTGGTTCTCGCCATTCTCGTTGCTGGGGTTGGCGAAAAGGTAGAACTCCGGATTGCGCGCCACCTCCGGATGATCTTGCAGAAACTGCCCCAGTTCCGGGTTATTACGGTCCACGTATTCACGATCGGCAAGCAGCGATGGGTCTCGGGCAACCACCGTGGTCAGCTTGGGACTCATTCGCAACAGCTTGTACAACTGTAGCCGGGTGGCTGCAACCTCTTGCTCAGTGGCCGCGGACGAACTGGCCGCTTGATTGGACCGCTGCGGCCTGGCTTGGGCGACCACCCATCCCGTAGACAGTACTCCGAACAACAGACTTCCCCAGAGTGCCATCCACCATGACAACCAGGCAGTTTTTCGTATCTCCATGTCTCTCTCCCCCAGCGCCAGGGCAAAAATGTCGGCGCTCTGTGTCTTACAACGGACGACCGGAGATTTGGTTAACAGGAAAGCACTCGGCAAATCAATCGGGTTTCAGCCCAATGTCACTTACTTTTCGTCGGGTGAGCAGCAATTTTTCCCTCTAAAACGCGCTGTCATCCTGAAGGCGCGTTCTTTGCGCCTGAAGGACCCCGAAAATGCATAAATATTCCACGTCAGATTAAGAGGCAACTCGGCAAGGCTCGATTTTCCAACCAGAAGTAAGTCGCTCGCCGCCCAAGCTCGCTTAAATCAACCGCACCGCTGGTGTTCCGTGCTACAAAGTAAGTGACATTAGGCTTCAGCCCCTGCAAACTCTCTGACGAATTGATTTTTCTCGCAGCCTGCTAAAGCGACAGCGCCTCATAGGCCACAAGCCAGCCCAGGAAATGAGAACAAATTTTCTGAACGGTCATCGCGAACGGTGCAACTTGGTCTTCTCGTGTTTTCTCAGTGTCTCCGTTACTACTATGTCCTGAAATCGTCTCAGGCCGCGACGATGTTCAGTCGTCTCCTGGAGGGGGACTTGGCTTATCTGCTTATCTCTCCCGCCGTTGAAACGGCGGGCTATTTTCATTCGTCCAGCTGGCGGCGGACTAGCACCATCAGCGCAATCAGTTCAAATCAGCGTTCATCAGCGTTGAGCTTTGGTTGCGGCTATGCCATAGAACTACTATTAAGTCTTCAACGCCTGCCATAGTAATACTTATAACTTAAAACTTTATTTCTTTTATTATCAACAATTTACATAGATTTTCGAATTATTTTCGCCCTAAATTCATTTTCCTCTTGACCATGCCCACCCCCAATCTTTAAAACCTACCCAGGTAAGCTTTTGGATCATCCTATGAGTCATCAACAATTAGTTCCACATCTCGCTATTCCACCGCAGATAGAATCTCTAAATGACTTCCCCGCTTTCCCCGATGCCGAAAAAGCTCATGAATCAGTGTCCCCGGAACAGATGCTGGGATGGCTAGCCTGCTTCTTTCAACGATACCTGCACTGCACGCCCGAGCAGCGAACCGTGCTTTCCCTATGGGCGCTCCATACTCATTGTTTTTCGGCTGCCAGGGTAACTCCTTATCTCAACATCTCCTCTCGTGAAAAGCAGTCCGGTAAGTCGCTCTGTCTGCAACTGCTCAGCTTGGTCTGTGCCGATGCCTGGTATGCAACTGGAATCAGCGCTAGCGCCCTGCATCGCAAAATCGGCAATGTCCGCCCCACGGTTCTCTTGGACGAATGCCAGACCATCTTCGGCGCCTCCGATAGGAAAGTGAGGGGCTTGCTCGTCAGCGGCTGCCAGCGTGGCGGAATTTATGAGTTTGCCCAGCGTTCTCCTTCACCGCCCTCGGTGGTTGGGGTCTTCTGTCCGAAAGCCTTTGCCGGTATGGCCATACTTCCGCTTGCCATTGACGATCGCTCCATCCCCATTGTCCTGGAAGCCGCCAAGCCTGCCCTGAGGTCCGCCGAAGGGCCCCATGCCGGCATCGCGCGTTTCTTCATTGAGCAGGCCGCCCAAGAAGCTGCGCCGCTGGTTGCATGGATCAAGCAATGGACCGCCGATAAGTTCGCAGACATTGCCAATGCCGCTCCCTACTCTCGTGAGCTTATGCCCAGCCAACTCAATGCCCGCCAGCAAGATTGCGTGGAACCTCTTCTGCATCTCGCCGATCTCATTGGCGGCAAGGTTCCCCAACACACGCGGGCTGCTCTAATCAAACTCTTTCAGCACGACTCAAATCAAAGCCATTTCCTGCACCTGCTGTTCGATATCCGCCTCGCCTTTCTCGTGATTAAAGACACGAAAATTTCTACCAGCAATCTCCTGTTGTTCTTGAACGGCATCCGCGACCGTCCTTGGAGTACCTGGCATCACGGAGGTCCCATGACTCCCATCGATTTGGCTCGCATCCTGCGCCCCTTTGGGATCAGTCCAACAACCATCCGGTCGAAGCCGAACTTGATCTACAAGGGCTACCACGCAGGCGACTTTAAGTCGCTCTGGCAATGCCATCTGGACGAAACCAACGCAGAGGTGGGCCAATGAAGGCCACTCCAGCAGGTACTCTGGCGGGCACGGGTGTCTATCTCGTGCGGTGTATCTGGGGTGTCAAATCGAAGGGGTGCCCCATCCTTCGCGTTCTTTGCGAAGGGTGGGTTAGGGAAGGGTGGCGAAAGGTAACAGCCGTAACAACCCGTAACAGAAATCGCCAGTATTCATGCGGGTTGTAACCGGTGTAACGGCTGTAACGGGTATTTTTTTGCACACCATAATCTATGAAATACTTGAGGTCCAATGAACCAAGGCCAACAAACACGCAAAGCGGTTCTGGAGCCAGCAGAAGAGTTGGAGCATCTGGCGCTGGCCGCCGAAATCTCAGGCGTCAAGGCAGAGATTGTGCTGCCCCAGCGGCGCGAGATTACCATGCCGCAAATGCGGCTGCATTATCTGGACTGGGGTACTGCCGGGCGTCGTCCCATCGTCTTTCTCCATGGCGCTGCTCTCAATGCGCATACCTGGGATGTTGTCTGCCTCATGCTGCGCCAGCACTATCACTGTTACGCCCTCGACCAGCGTGGACACGGTGAAAGCGCGTGGGCTGAGGATGGTGACTATAGCGGCGAGGCCCACCGTGGAGATATCGAGGCCTTGGTTAATCATCTAGGGCTCGATCAATTCGTGCTCGTGGGCCACTCGATGGGTGGATTCAACGCTTTTAACTATGCCTTCCACCATAACCACCGTCTCGCTGCGCTGGTGCTGGTCGATGCCGGACCCAGCATGTTGATGAAGGGAGCGAAACGAATTTTTGATTTTGTCAATGAAACCGCAGAACTGGATTCCTTGGATCAGGTCATTCAGAAGGCCATTGAATTCAATCCTCGCCGCGATCCCCGGCTGTTGCGGCGCAGCGTACTGCACAATTTCCGCCAAAACGCCAACGGCAAATGGACGAGGAAGACTGATCTGCGAATGTGGCACGGCAGCAAAAACCGGGAGCAAGAGCGGGACCGGTTAGTCGAACGCTTCCGCCAGGCTGCGAGGGTTAACTGTCCTACTCTCATTGTGCAAGGCAGTTTGAGCGACATATTCACCAGCGACGATGCGCAAAAATTGGCCACTGAATTTTCGATTGGACATTACGCGCAAGTTGGCGAGGCCGGACACACGGTGCAAGGCGATAATCCGCGGGTATTGGCCCAGGTGCTTTCGCAATTTCTGGACAAAGTTCTGCCGGAAAAGGCCAAGCAAGACTGAATTACGATTTGTTTTGATAACCAAGTCTGCGCGAGATGGAATGGGCAGCTTCCTTGACCAGGGCGGCAAAGGCTGTGACTTTTTCTGATGTGATTCGGGTGAGCGGACCACTTACGCTGGCAGCGCCAATCACCTTGCGATTGGCATCGAAAATAGGAGCGGCGATGCAGCGAGCGCCCAATACTGCCTCTTCATTGTCCAGGGCGTATCCCTGCAAACGGCTCTTGGCCAAGTCTTTTTTCAGTTTTGCCGGTTGGTTGAGCGTACGCGGCGTAAGCCGCTCGAACGTCAGCGAGGCTACCAATTCTTTGGTCTCTTCTTCGGGTAGGTGAGAAAGGATCGCTTTGCCCAGGGCAGTGCAATGGAGCGGCCGCCGGACCCCGTTTTGAGAAGCGAAACGAAAAGTGTGTGAGCTCTCGATCACATCTAGATAGAGGATTTGCTGTCCGTCCAGGACTGCCAGATTGACTGTCTCGCCGGTTGCCACCCAAAGCTTCTGCAGTATGGGACGGGCCATCTTACGGAGACTTTCTTCGAAGTTGGTTCCCGAACCCATGCGCGCCAGTTTGGGACCAATCACGTAGGCCCCGGCATCATCGCGGTAGAGATAGCCTTCTGCCTGAAGGTGGGCAAGGAAGCGGTAGGCGGTGCTCTTGTTGATGGCCGTCAGCTTGGCAATTTCCCTGAGTTGCAAGCCGGAAGGATTGCTATGAAGCGTTTCCAGAATCTTCAAGACTTTCATCACCACGCCGACAGGTACAGCTTTGGATTCGCGCACTCGGCGCATACGTTTACCCTCTTCTTGTTCTTGGGAAATGTAGAGGCATTTTAGCAGATGAAATAGTGTTTTCAAAAATTTGATGCATCAGGGTACGACAACCAAACCCCAACCCACGTTGTCATCCTGAGGCCACGTTTTTTGTGGCCGAAGGACCCCGAGGTCAAATAGGTCGTAAAATGCAGCGTGAGAGGCAACTCGGTCCAACTGGATTTTCCGTGGGAACACGTAACACAACTTGTCCTGAATGGTGTTTACGCGTAGGCACTCTGTTGGTCTGCGCACTCTGCTGTGAACTATTGGTTTGTCCGCCTTTTTCTCCGTGCCTCTGTTGGTCGGCAGAAGATTTGGAGAAACATTCAGGCAGCGAAAGCGTTTGACATGCAATTTCCGGCGTGCCACTATAACCATCGCAATGGGTGAAAATCGTATTTCATAATATGAAACTCATGGCGATCTAACGGTTGACGCGCGCGTATTGGATAATGTCATGATGACTCGGCAGCAAAGATTTTCAAGGAGCGTGTTGTGAGCGTCACCATCCAACCATTGCCAAACGTAACTCCCGGCCAATCGCGACGTAAGGTCCTGCAAATTCATCCTCAAGACAACGTACTGGTCGCGCTGACCAACCTGAAGAAAGGCGAACAAGTCAGCGTGGGCGACCGCACATTTTTGTTAGTGTCTGATGTGCCGGCCAAGCACAAATTTGCGACGGCCAATCTCCAGGCCGGTGATGCCGTCCAGATGTATGGCATTTCCATTGGCAGGGCAGTCGAGCCTGTTCGCCAGGGTGAACTGGTCACAACCGGGAATGTGCATCACTATGCTGCTAGTGTCGAAGGAAAATCCGCGACACGCGAGTGGGCTGCCCCGGATGTCTCCGGTTGGCGCCAGCGGACGTTTCTCGGCTATCACCGCACTGATGGCCAAGTTGGGACCCGAAATTACTGGCTTGTTATCCCGCTGGTGTTTTGTGAGAACCGCAATATTGCTGTCCTAAAACAGGCATTCGAAGAAGAGCTGGGATATGCGCCGCCCCAGGTGTATCGCAACCAGGTAGCGAAGCTGGTGGAGCTTTATCGGCAAGGAAAGATCGGCGACATTGGCCGGCCGGATAGTGAACGTCCGGAAATCGGCCTGCGGCAGCGCAAGATTTTCAACAACGTTGATGGCATTAAATTTCTCACACATGAAGGCGGCTGCGGCGGCACACGCCAGGATTCCAGCGGCCTGGTCGGCTTGCTGGCCGGATACATTCATCATCCCAATGTTGCGGGAGCGACCATCCTCAGTTTGGGTTGCCAGAATGCGCAGGTCGAATCTCTACGCAAAGAAATCATGAAGCGCAATCCGCGTTTTGATAAACCGCTGGTGGTGCTGGAGCAGCAGCAGAGCGGATCAGAGTTTGCCATGATTTCCCAGGCCATCCAGCAAACATTTCTCGGCCTGGTGGAAGCCGACAAATGCACACGCCAGCCAGCGCTTCTCTCCAAGCTTTCAGTCGCGTTGCAGTGCGGCGGCTCCGATGGGTTTTCAGGAATCTCTGCCAACCCCGCGGTTGGCCATGCCTCTGATCTGGTTGTAGCCCTTGGCGGAACCACAATTTTGTCGGAATTTCCGGAGCTGTGCGGCGTGGAGCAGGAGCTAGTCGATCGCTCCACCAGCGGCGAGATTGCCGACCTCTTCTTGCAATTGATGCGCGACTACAACACGCGCGCGCAAGCTGTGGGTTCCGGCTTCGATATGAATCCTTCGCCGGGCAACATTCGCGATGGACTCATCACGGACGCGATGAAGTCGGCTGGCGCAGCCAAGAAGGGCGGCACAGCGCCGGTGACCGCGGCCCTGGATTTTCCTGAATATTGCACGGAACCGGGGTTGAATCTCTTATGCACTCCGGGCAACGATGTTGAATCGGTGACGGCGCAGGTGGGCGCCGGAGCGAACGTGGTTTTGTTCACTACCGGCCTGGGCACGCCCACCGGCAATCCGATTGCGCCGGTGATAAAGATTTCCACCAACTCAGAGCTGGCCCAGCGAATGCCGGACATTATCGATCTGGACACAGGCGCCATCATCAGCGGCGAGAAGACGGTTGAAGAGACGGGCGAGAACATTCTGGAGTTGGCAAGCAAAGTTGCCAGCGGTGAAGTCAAAACCAAGGCCGAGCTGTTGGCGCAGGACGATTTTATTCCCTGGAAGAGAGGAGTCTCCCTCTGAATACTCCGGGCCACAGTGATGGAATCTTCCGGCTCGACGACCAAGTCGCAGTCGTGACCGGCGGCGCGAGCGGCATCGGGCAGGCCGTGGCTGAGATGTTCGCTGCCTATGGCGCGCGCGTTCACATTCTCGATCTCAACCAGGATTTGGCCGAGACAGTGGCCGCGAAGATTCGCGATATGCAGGGCACGGCGGCTGCCCATGGTTGCGACGTCTCGGTCCGGCAACAGGTGCAAAGGGTCTTCGATGAGATCATTTCTCAGGAGTCGATTGACATCCTGGTGAACAGCGCTGGAATTCCTATGATCGGAAAGCTGGAGGACACAACTGAAGCGGACTTCGACAGGGTTTTTCAGGTGAATGTGAAGGGCACATACAACTGCATGTTTGCCTGCATTGAACACATGAAGGCCAAGAGTTGCGGGGTGATCCTGAACATGGCCTCCATTGCCAGTTGGGCTGGACTGCCCGACCGTTTCGGTTATTCCATGACTAAGGGCGCTGTGGTGGCTATGACCTTTTCTGTGGCCCGGGATTATCTCAGCCACAACATTCGTTGCAACTGCATCTCGCCGGCGCGCGTGCGTACCCCATTAGTCGAGAGCTTCGTGCGCAAGAATTATCCCGGCCACGAACAGGAGATGTTTGACAAGCTTGAACAATCCCAGCCTATCGGACGGATGGGAACCCCGTGCGAAGTGGCGTCGCTCGCGCTCTTCCTTTGTTCCAGCCAGGCGCAGTTCATTACCGGAAGCGACTATCCCATCGACGGCGGGTTCCTGAATCTTCGATGAGAATCGACGCCCACCAACACTTCTGGCGCTACGACCCGGGGCGCGATGGTTGGATCACCGAGGAGATGGCTGTTCTGAAAAAGGATTTTCTTCCCCAGCAACTCATTCCCGAACTGGCCGCGAACCAGATGCAGGGCTGCATCGCAGTGCAGGTCGATCAATCGGAAGCGGAGACTCTGTTTCTGCTCGACTTGGCCAGCCGCAACGAGGTGATTCAGGGTGTGGTCGGCTGGGTCGATTTGTGTGCCGGCAATGTGGCGGAACGGCTGGAATTTTTTTCGAAATATCCGAAGCTCTGCGGGTTTCGACACATCGTGCAAGCTGAGCCGGATGATCGATTCATGTTACGGCCAAGCTTTCTGAGGGGGATCGAGAGCCTGAAAGAATTTGATTTTACCTACGACATTCTGATCTATGCCCGCCAATTGCCTGCGGCGATCGAGTTGGTTTCAAGATATCCCGAACAGCCTTTCGTGGTGGACCACATCGCGAAGCCTGCCATCAAGCAGAAAAGCCATCGCCCCTGGGATCGCGACCTGCGAACATTGGCTGAAAACACCAATGTCTATTGCAAGGTTTCAGGCTTGGTCACCGAGGCGGATTGGCAACGATGGAGTGGCGACGATTTCAAACCTTACCTGGATGTGGCCTTCGATGCTTTTGGCGTCGACCGGCTGATGTTTGGCTCGGATTGGCCTGTCTGCCTGCTGGCCGCAAGGTATGATGAGGCGCTCTCGATTGTCACAGATTACATTCGCGATCTTTCTTTGGCGGATCAAGAGAAGATGCTTGGATTGAACGCCGCACACTTCTACGGCCAGAGGGCTGCGCGCCATGCAATTACGGCTTGAAAGCAAAGTCATCGCCATTACCGGAGGAGCGAAAGGAATCGGCGCAGCCATCACTCGCGCGTGTGCCGAGGAAGGCGCGATCCCGGTTGCCATTGATCGTGATGAGCAAGCGGGAAGACAGATCGAAAAAGAACTAACCAAGGCGGGCAGCCAAGGAACGTGGATCAAGGCGGATCTATGTATCACGGATCAATGCCGCAGCGCGGTTGAAACAATTTTTGAAAAGTACGGGCGGATCGATGGGCTGGTCAACAATGCAGGCGTAAATGATCGGGTTGGGTTGGAGCATGGCAGCCCCAAGGAGTTTTCGGCATCCCTGCAACGCAATCTGCTGCACTTTTACGGCATGGCCCACTTCTGCCTGCCCTATATGAAAAAGTCGCGCGGGGCCATCGTGAACATCAGCTCCAAAGTCGCCGTTACCGGGCAGGGTGGCACTTCAGGATATGCGTCGGCGAAAGGGGCGATCCTGGCGCTTACGCGCGAGTGGGCCGTTGAGTTGCTTCCGTATGGAATCCGGGTGAACGCGATTGTGCCCGCCGAAGTCATGACGCCGCTCTACCAGCAATGGCTCAGCTCATTTCCTGATCCCGAGGAAAAACTGAAGACCATCGTTTCCAAGATTCCGCTCGGGCAGCGAATGACGCAAGCGGAAGAAATAGCGGCAGCCGTGATATTCCTGCTCTCGGAAAAGGCTGGGCATGTTACCGGCCAGCACTGGTTTGTCGATGGCGGGTATGTGCATCTGGACCGGGCGTTGACCTGAGAAATCTAGCAATTGGGTAAGTTGGTAAGTGGGTAATTTCAAAACTATGAAACCATCTGCGCCATTGACGGAACAACGATACTTTTTGCCGTTCGTTCTAGTGACCAGCCTTTTCTTTTTGTGGGCCATCGGCGTCAACCTGAATGATGTGCTGATTCCGCATTTGAAAAAAGCTTTTGGGCTCACAGATTTTCAATCTTCGTTTATCCAGGTGGCTTTCTTTGGTGGATATTTTCTGGGCGCTCTGCCGGCCGCCCGGCTCATGGAGAAGATTGGATACAAGGGAGGTATCCTGGTCGGGCTGCTGATCTGCGCTACTGGGGCGCTGTTGTTTATTCCCGCATCGATTGTGGGCGCGTATGGTTTTTTCCTGTTTGCCCTGTTTGTCATGTCGTCGGGACAGTCGTTCCTTGAAGTTGGTGCGAATCCATACATAACCATTCTCGGCCCTGCTGAAAGTTCGGAACGCCGGCTGAATCTGGCGCAGTCGTTCAACGCCGTAGGTGCTGTGGTCGTTATCGTTCTGGGATCTTTGTTCATTCTCTCTGGCATTGAATACACGCCTGCTCAGTTGGCGGGCATGAGTTCCCAGCAACTCGCGGTGTACCGGGGCCACGAGGCCAACATGGTCAGGGCGCCATACCTGGTGATTACCGGCATCTTCCTGCTGGTTGCAGCGCTTATCTATTTTGCTCATCTTCCAGAAGTTGCCTCAGAAGAAAAGGAAGAGAAAAACGATACGAGTGGCAAAGGTCTCAGTGCTTTGTTGGCCCATCCTCACCTGGTCAAGGGTGTTATAGCCCAGTTCTTTTACGTTGGAGCGCAGGTTGGAGTAGGCAGCTTTGTGGTGCGCTTCGTAAAGCACACCATGCCCGATACCCCGGAGAAGATGGCGGCGCAATTCCTGGTCGCTCACCAGACGGGATTCATGATCGGCAGGTTTGCCGGCTCCGCCATAATGAAGCGTGTACCTGCTCCCAAGCTGCTTTCGGTCTTTGCGGCCGGAGCGCTGGCCTGCGTGCTCATCGGGACGACCACGTCCGGCATGGTCTCGGTACTGGCTATTGTTGCTGTGGGCTTCTTTAACTCCATCATGTTCCCGACCATCTTTGCGCTGAGCTTGAAGAACCTCGGTCCTCTGACCAAGCGCGCCTCTTCATTGCTGGTGATGTCGATCATTGGCGGCGCGATCATTCCCGCAGTGATGGGCAGAATCTCTGACGCCAGCAATATCCAGATGGCATTCATTGTTCCTTTGGTCTGCTATCTCTACGTCATTTACTTTGCGGTTGCAGGCTACAAGCCGACGGCGACAATGAACGTTTCCGAAGCTGCGACGGCGGCAGTAGAGGTCCAATGAAACGGCGTTACTGTCTGGCTCTCGATCTGAAAGATGATCCCAGCCTCATTGCTGAATACGAAAAGCACCACGAAAAGATCTGGCCTGAAATCACCAGGAGCATCAAGGATGCAGGGATCGAGGACCTGGAGATTTACCGGCTGGGCACGCGAATGTTCATGGTGATGGAGGTGAATGAGGATTTCTCGTTTGAAGCGAAAACGAAAGCCGATCTGGATAATCCGCGAGTGCAGAAATGGGAACAACTGATGTGGAAATTCCAGCAGCCTGTTCCCGGAGCCAGGGCAGGGGAAAAGTGGGTTCTGATGGAGAGGATTTTCAAGCTGGAATCGTGAGCAAACCGAACCCAAAACCCACCACGGGGGCACAGCGTGGCGTAGCCACAACCAAAAGCTCAACGCTGATGAACGCTGATTTGAACTGATTGGCGCTGATGTGTGCTTAGTCCGACGCAAGCCGGACGCCTGAAAATAGCCCGCCGTTTCAACGGCGGGAAAGATAGGTAGATAAGCCAAGTCTCCTTCAGAGCCTGCCCTGGGGTGCAACAAAAGGGGGGACGACTGAAAATCGTCGCGGCCTGAGACGATTTCAGGACATAGTAGTACGGAGAAAACCCGGAGTCGTGGGCTCACCGCGGAGACGCGGAGAAGAAAACGGCTCAAACACATTCCGGCTAGAAGCTAGAAGCCAGCAGCTAGCAGCTATATTTCATTTATTGAAACGTCAATTTTTCCTATTGAATTAACCAAAGAAACCGTGTTATATGTCCTCCCTAGGTTGGATTGGCTGAAACGGTGCTTTGGGTGAGGGGCTGAAGCACTTCCCCGGAACGGCGAATCCAAGTCCATCCGAGTCTTCTCAACGATCAAAGGAGGAAGGCCATGCGTCGTGCCCATTCTATTGCGGCATTTCTGCTGCTTGTGCTTTTGCTTACGGGGCCCGTTCTGTTTGCTCAATCTGCCACCGGCGAAGTGAACGGAACCATCGTCGATTCATCGGGCTCTGTGGTTCCCGGCGCGAAGGTGAACATTACCAACCAAGGAACCAAGATCACGAATGCAACCACTTCGAATGGCAATGGCTATTTCCACTTCCTCAACCTGCGACCCGGCATCTACGTTCTGACGGTGGAGATGGCTGGCTTCAAGAAAGTAGAGACCGCGCCATTTGATCTGGCTGTAAACCAGACGCTTACCCAGCCCGTAACGTTGGGCGTGGGCGGCGTGACCGAGGTTGTCGAAGTCACGGCACAGGCGCCCATGCTGCAAGTCTCCTCGTCCGAGTTAGGTACGGTGATTCCGCAAAAAGCAGTGAACGACCTGCCACTGAATGGCCGCAACTTTACGCAGCTACTGACACTCACGCCTGGGGCAACGCCGGTTTCTACGGCCCAGGGATCGAGCGTGGGCGTGCAGGATGCGGGCATTTCCGCGATTCCCAGTTCGAGTTTCTCCAAACCGGCTGTCCATGGGCAGGTGAACCGCTCGACCTTGTATTTTCTCGATGGAATCATCAACACCGATCTGCGCGGCCCGGTCTATGGAGTGCTGCCGATCATCGACACGATTGACGAGTTCAAAGTCCAGAGCCACAACGACAAAGCCGAATATGGCGGGGTGCTCGGAGGCGTGGTCAACGTGGCCTCCAAATCGGGTGGCAACAATTTCCACGGATCCGCGTGGGAGTTCGTGCGCAACAATATCTTCGACGCTCGCGATGGGTTTAAGGACGTGCGGCTCGATCCTGCAACTGGTCTGAATGTTCCTGTGGCGGCAGCTCCTTTCCACCAAAATGAATATGGCGGAACGTTCGGCGGTCCGATTCACAAGAACAAAACTTTCTTCTATGTGGGATACGAAGGCTGGCGTTTTTCCAAGCCGACACAGAACCAGGCGCGAATCCCAACCATGGCTGAGTTGTCTGGAGACTTCACTCTTACTCCCAGCAGCAACAAACAGATTTTCAATCCCTTCTCTACCTTCAAGAATGGGACCAAGTTTCAGCGGAACCCTTTCCGTTGCGATGCCTTCGGGAATCCGCTGCCGGCCAACGCGTTGGGACAGCAGGCGCAGACCGGGACTCCCTGCTTGAAGCTGCCGTCGTCCCTGATCAATCCAGCCATGCAAGCTTATTTGCAAGCCTATCTGCTGGCCCCAAACGCGGCGCTCGCCAATGGCGACAACTTCATCGAGACACGTCCGCTGATCGATAACGCGAACAGTTGGATGGCGCGCGTGGATCACCACATCAGCGACAGGGATAGTGTCTTTTTCCGTTTTTCGCAGATGCTTGTGCATCATCTCGACCATGTAATCGGTACGGTCGAGGAGCAGCCTTCCGACTACCACGCCAACAATTTCGGCGGAGGCTGGGTCCACAGCTTCCGTTCCAATTTGGTCATGGATGTAAGTGGTGGTGTTTTACGCAAGCCTTACGTTTTTAATCAAGCCCAAGCCACAATCGGCATCGACAAACTGAAGAGCCTGGGCTTCAGTGTTGATCAGTTCAATGGATTGGTAACGACCCTGGGCGGCGCGTGGTTCGGCAATGAGATTGGAAACCGGGGCAACTCGATCCGCAACAATCCCGATTGGAGCGCCGCTGGAAACCTCGATTGGACGCATGGCAAGCACAATTTCAGGTTCGGCGGCCAATATGTATGGCTGGCGCGCGATCAGATCAACACCTTCCAGACGTTTGGTTTCAGCGGGGCGCTCACGGGCTGTCCCTCGACGCCTTGCCCTGGCACGACTGGCGGAAGTGGAGGCCTGTCGCTGGCTTCGGCGCTTCTGGGTTTCCCAAGCAGTTCTTCGGGTGAGCTGCCGGCAGGAGGAGAAGTCAATTTCAGCCTGGCCACATATTCAATCTATGGTGAAGACCAGTGGAAGATCCTGCCGACGCTGACTCTCAACATCGGGCTGCGCTGGGATTTCACTACTACGCCATCGATTGCCAACAACCGGCTTTCGAATGGATTGGATTTGTTTCACCAGCAATGGCTGATCGGATCTTCGCCGCTCCCAAGTTGTGGGGCGGTCCCGCAGAATCCTTGTTTGCCGGCCGGTTTTTTCACCGATCCCCATCAAGCAAACATCATTTTTACTGGCAAGCAGAGTGTCGTGGCTCCGGGGAGCTACAACAACTATGGCCCACGCTTCGGCTTTGCCTGGCAGCCGATGCGCAACACAGTGGTGCGAGGAGGGATTGGCATCTACTGGGACACCGTATCCGCGCGCAGCCAATATGTGCAAAACGACATTGAAGCAGCGCAGTGGCCCTGGGTGCGAGGCTTCTCCGGAGCACCGAACAGTACGGGCAATGCAGGGGCTCCAGGCTTTCCTTTGATTCCTCTCACCGCGGTGGCCGGAAATCTGAGCGCTCCGGTTCCCCCTTCACCCTGGAACAGCTTGCAAAGCACTTTCTTTGACGATCCCAGATACCAGGACCCATGGTCGGAACAATGGAACCTGGCGATCGAGCGGCAACTGTCGCCCAACACGCTGCTCTCCGTTGGTTACGTAGGCAGCCGCAATGGACACATGGCATACACCGGAAACGCCAATACCTCGCCGTTGGTTTCGGCGAGCAACACGGCTACTGTTGATAATCTTCGCGCCATCCCCTGGATGCCGCCCAGCATTCACTACTCGCAGTCGATCGGCTACGGAAATTACAATTCACTTCAGGTCAAGTTCCAACGGAATTTCTCGCGGGGCCTGATGACGCTGGTTTCCTACACTTGGTCTAAATCTCTGGATACCAGCAGCGGATACTTCGGCGTGGAGAACGGCGCAGGACAAAATGGCTCCTCCGTGCAAAACTATTTTGACCCGCGCTCGAACTACAGTGTGTCGGGCTTTGATGTTCCGCACTTCTTCTCGTGGTACACGGTCTACGAGTTGCCGTTCGGCCATGGAAAGCGCTGGCTGCAGGGAGGCCCGATGTCGTGGCTCTTTGGAAATTTGCAGACCAACTACATTTTCCAGGCGCGATCAGGGCAGCCCTTTAACCTGAACGTGAACGGAGACCCGGCCAGCATTTCCGGGGTGAACTTCGGCACGCTCAGCGGCTATGCAAGACCGAACCTGATCGGGAATCCAATTCCTGGGAACCAGACGGCAGACCAGTGGTTTGATCCCAACGCTTTTGCGGTTCCCTCTGGATCTTTCGGAAACTTCGGCCGCAATGGCTTGCGTAGCGCACACGTAGTAAACATGGACGTTTCTCTATTCAAGAACGTGCCGCTGGGCGAGAAGAGGCAGCTACAACTTAGGGCTGAAGGTTTCAACGTGTTCAACATCCAAAGCCTGGCGGCTCCTACGGGCGCTGCGGCGACCATCGGGAATGCGCAGGTAGGTAAGATTACCTCGATTGTCGGCACGCCCCGGCAGTTGCAGTTTGGGGCGAGATTTATCTTTTAGGTAAGAGCTGCTAGCTATTGGCTTCAATCGAGTGTTGCCGAGTTGCCTCTTAATCTGACGTGGAATATTTACGCATCATCGGGGTCCTTCAGGCGCAAAGAACGCGCCTTCAGGATGACAGCGCGTATTAAAGGGAGAAACTAAATTCGGAGTCAAAATGAACGAGCTCTTTTCGCGTCGTAAATTTTTGAAGACTGTAGGGGCCACGGGTGCGCTGGCCGCAACCGGTGTTTATGGTCTGCAAACGACCCAAACACCTCTGCCAACCCAAGTGCCCGACAAGACGCCTGTCGAATCTGCTCAGGTTCAGGCTGACCGCGCTCGCCGGATGCAATGGTGGCATCAGGCCAGGTTCGGCATGTTCATCCATTGGGGCTTATACAGCGTTCTGGGTAGGCATGAGTGGGTGATGGAAAACGAGGGGATTCCTGTGGCGGAGTATGAGCCGCTGGCCAAGCGCTTCAATCCTAAGCCGAATGCCGCGCGGGCATGGGCCAAACTGGCCCGCCAGGCCGGCCAGAAATACATGGTGATGACCACCAAGCATCATGAAGGTTTCTGCCAGTGGGACACCAAGCTGACAAATTATTGCGCCGCGAAACAAGGTCCGGGACGCGACTTGGTGCGCGAATATGTTGAGGCCGCCCGAGCAGAAGGGTTGCGTGTGGGCTTCTACTATTCGCTCATGGACTGGCACCATCCTGATGGAGCACGCTGCGCCAAAGACGAGGAGGCGCGCAAACGCTTCGTTGAGTACACGCACGGGCTCATCCGTGAACTGATGACGAATTACGGAAAGATCGACGTCCTTTGGTATGACGTGCGCTGGCCGCTGCCGGCCGATCAGTGGGAATCAGAGCGGATGAACAAAATGGTCTTCGAACTGCAACCCGACATCATTGTGAACAACCGCAATGGTTTGCCGGGCGACTTTGCCACGCCGGAACAGCGCATCGAGGCAGCCAAAGACAAAGCCTGGGAAGCCTGCATGACGCTCAACGATAGTTGGGGCTACCAGCGCAACGACGACAATTGGAAGACACCCAGAACGGTAATCCGCAACCTGATTAGCTGCGTGCGCGATCAAGGCAACTACCTGCTGAATATCGGACCGAAGCCCGATGGCTCCATTCCCGAAGAGTCGGTGCGCGTGCTGACCCAAGTGGGAGAGTGGATGGCCCGCAACGGCGAATCGCTCTATCAATCGGATGCCTGCCAGGTGCGCCGCAACAACTACTCCAGCTTTACCCGCAAGGGAGACACCTTGTACATGCATGTGCACTATTGGCCAGGAGAAGCCGTGGCCATGAGCGGCCTTAAGACCAAGGTGAAGTCGGCCCGGCTGCTAGTAACAGGGAAGAAGGTAGAGTTCCAGCAAGATCCGTACCGGGTACGTTTCACAGGACTGCCGGCGGACCCGCCGGATCATCCTATAACCACCATTGCAATCGAATGCGAGTCTGATCCAACGCAGGACTCAATCTTCGTCCGCAACGAAAAACCCCGAGCGGGAGTGTGAGTGGCATTTGTAATTTCTAAATTGGTAATTTGAAACCCCAAGAACAAAGCCAATCTTCAAGCTTCAGCACAAGAATCTTTACCACATATTCTCTTCGCGCAGGTTTTTTCAGGGTCTCCGTGGGGAGATTTTGATTTTGATCTTCCTTTGCGCGCTTGGCGTCCTTTGCGGTGTAATGTTTTGGTGAGCCGTGAGGTCCAACAAGTCATGACAAGCCGGCGCGAGTTCTTCAAGCTATTGGCGGTGGGAGGAAGCGGCATCTTTCTCCGGCAGGCACGATGGACGAGCTTCAGCCCAATTGCATCAGCGGCCCTGGATGGTACGCAAGAACCAGCCAATGCATGGAGCATGGTTCCGCAGATACTGGCGCGGATCAAGCCGCCGGTTTTTCCTAATCGGGACTTCGATGTCACAAAATTTGGCGCGGTCGGCGACGGCAAGGTTGATTGTACTCAGGCATTCCAGAAGACAATCGCGGCGTGCGCTGCTGCGGGCGGTGGACGCGTCGTGGTGCCTGCGGGCGAGTTCAGTACCGGCGCAATCCATCTCAAAAGCAAGGTGAATCTTCACCTGGCATCCGGGGCTGTGGTTCGCTTCACGCGTGACACGCGCAAATACCCACTGGTATTTACACGATGGGAAGGGGTGGAGTTAATGAACTACTCACCCTTGATCTACGCTTTTGAGCAGCAGGATATTGCCATCACGGGCGAT
>DASZEU010000503.1:0-2152 GCA_035940535.1 Candidatus Angelobacter sp. | reverse complement strand
TCAAGGCCCTGCTGATCCACCATCAGGTCGTTCTGCCGGTCACTAACGGCGAACTGCTGCTGGGCACATGGCAGCGAGTGTTCTATGCGGAGTTTGATGGCCAACGATCCAAGCGGGTGGTGGTAGCGGTGATGGGAGAGTGAAGAGAATCAATTTGTAATTGGGTAATTTTGTAATTGGGTAATTTCCAACACGCCGACGGTTTCCTCAGACACGTTCTCTACAAGAATTCGAGGCACAGCAAGCTGTGCCTCTCCCGTGAACTATTGAGTTTGGTCTTCTGCGGTTTCATCAGCGTTTGTCAGCGTAAATCAGCGGCAAAAACTCTACTGCAACAAATCCTGCTTGCCGGCGGGGAGTCTCAAATATAAAAGCGAATCGCTCTCGAGAACTAACTCGCCGCCGATGGAATAGACCATCTCATTAATGTAGGGAAGCTCTTTCCCAAGAATAATCTTCACATCCTGAAGCGGGCCTTGCGAAGGTTCCGTAGTTCTCCATCTTAGCTCCAGGTTGCACTTGCTGCCCTTCAAGTTGGTGCTGACGGTCATGGTAAGCGGCCTGGTATTTCTGCCCACCAGTTTGCCTACTAACAGCACCAGAAGCTGCCGCAGCACCGGGCTGCTGGTGACCTGGATGGTGGGATCCCACTGACGCTCCAAAGTCAGCATGCCGGAGTGCAGGAGCACGATGAAGTCGTTGAAAACTTCTTGGAGCAAGGTGTCCAGCGAAACCCATGGGCCGCTGGGCGCCGGAACCTCCCGCGCCAGGGAAGAGAGTGTCTTGGCCAGGGCAATGGCGCGATCCGCCTGCTGCTCAATGCTCTTCAGATCGCCCCCTTGAGGGTTGCTACCGTTCTTCATGCCGGCCACTTCGAGGAAACAACGCACGCTGGTCAAGGGTTGCGCCAAGTCGTGGGCCACGGAGTTTACCAGGGCGCGGAGGGTGCTCTGCTGCAACGTGACAGTTTCAACTGGGCCTCCGGAAGCTTGTGGCGACTGGCTGTGGCTTTTTCCGGCGCGCTGAGTGTCTGCCCCTGGCTTCGCGGACGAAGAACTGCCATTGCTGGGGGAAGCAATCGGCCCCAGGCGATAGCCTGAGCCGCGCACGGTGAAAATGAGCTTCTCTTCGTTGGCAAAATCGATCTTTTTGCGCAGGTAGTTCACATAGACATCAACCAGGTTGCTGTCGGTCTCCGGTTGCAGCCCCCAGGCTTTGTCGAGCAATTCCTGCCGGCTGACCGTGTTGCCGGCGCGGCGCATCAGCAGATTCAACAGCTCAAATTCCTTGGGACTCAGCTTGATCTCGCGATCGCCGCGGGTCACCTTGCGGTCGCGGGGATTCAGCTCCAGGTCTTCCACCCGCAATATCTCCAGTTCCGGATCGACCTTGCGCCTGAGGATGGCATTGGCGCGCGCAGCCAGCTCCTGGAAGGAAAAAGGCTTGACCACATAATCGTCGGCGCCCAGGTTCAGGGACTTAATGCGGTCCGAAACGCCGGTTCGGGCGCTCAAAACCAGCACAGGCGTGGCCAGTCCCTCGGCCCTCAACTGCTCCAGCAGATTAAGACCATCGGTTGGGCCGAAATTCAGGTCAAGAATAATGAGCTTATAGTTCTGGCGCTGCAGCTCGGCCCGAACACTTTGTTCATCGGGCGCTGTATGCACAGCATAACCCTCTGATTCCAGCGATTTGGCTAAAAACGTTGCAAGATCTACATCATCGTCTGCGAGTAATATTGACATAATTTCCGACCTTTCTCGATCGGGATAAGTGGCCCGAGGAATTTGCACCGGTTAGAATGCAATAACCTCGAAGCTTTTCCTATCAAAAACTGCCTGTTCTGAATTTTTATTTCCCATTTTGGAACTTCCTAATAGTACTCCAAAAAATCAGATTTAAAGGTGAATATTTTGGGGCGATCCAAATCCATGTAGATTCTAACCTTCGGCTTTCAAAAAAGCGACGAAAACGTAGCTTGTCTTTACTATTCCAAACATTTAGGCATTTCCTGACTTGTATTCTTTCCCGCTTGCTTGTCCCATCCTGTAGGATAAAGTTGAGTCCGTGGAAAGGTATTGACACTAAATGGCACCCCAAACTTATAAAAACTTCATCGATGGCGCTTGGGTCACCTCCCATAGCGGCCAAA
>DASZEU010000502.1:0-3916 GCA_035940535.1 Candidatus Angelobacter sp. | reverse complement strand
TATTTGCCAGCGACAGTTAAGCCATTTTTCGGGAACAATTCGAATGCTCCTTTTCCGAATGGAATACCAGCAATTCAAGTTCCTTACAACCAGGCGAACGTAGCCGTTTCAACCACCTTATATCAGTCCTACTTTACCTCTGGTCCAATTCCAGCGAATGCTCCGGTGGAAGGCACCAGCAACTCGACCGGCGATAGACATGTTCTGGTCTACGTGAAAGCGGGCGGTGGAAGCAACCCTGCCCTTTACGAGATGTGGCAGGGAATCTACCAGGGCGGTCCATGGACCGATTCCTCGAACGCGCTTTGGCCCAACGTATCTTCGAATGCCCTGACACCGCAAGGGCAGGGAACATCTGATGCTGCAGGACTTCCGGTGGCGCCGCTGCTCGCCAATGCCGACGAGGTAATCGGCACCGGCACACCCAGCTCACCGACGGGTACCATTCAGCATCCCATCCGCTTCACACTTAATCACATGTTGAACTACTGGGTCTGGCCTGCGACACAAACAGCAGGCGTGGGAAGTTGCACGGCTACGGGCGGCGTTTCTATTCCCGTGGAGTCGGAAATTTCGCAATCTACTCCTCCCGTAAGCTGCACCATGTCGGGACCTGCTGGGGAGATCTATCGACTAAAGGCTTCGGTCGCGACTCCCTCCTGCGCCTCCACCAGTCCACAAGCGGCCATAATCATTACCGCATTCCGAAACTATGGCATCATCTTGGCCGACAATGGAGACAGCGGAGGGCTCATCGGCACACCCGACGCTCGCTGGAACGATAACGATCTTGCGTGCCTCACAAGCCTCACGCTAGGGGACTTCGAGCCTGTGAACGTTTCGAGCCTCATGGTCAGTAATGACAGCGGAGCCACCAGCCATTAGACAAACTGCCCGGCTGCTCGCGATTCAGGCGCGGTTCCATGAAGGATTGGAAGCAGATA
Organism: Candidatus Angelobacter sp.; assembly: GCA_035940535.1. Lineage (GTDB taxonomy): Bacteria > Acidobacteriota > Terriglobia > Terriglobales > Acidobacteriaceae > Angelobacter. The sequence continues at coordinate 2,972 of DASZEU010000502.1, read as the reverse complement.
TCCGCCTGGAGAAGTGAACCAACAACGAACAAAAAACCCTCCGTCCTGACGCAAGCTAATCGCTTAGCTCGGGCACAAGGGAGCGGGTAGTGTGGTTGAATGCCTTCAACCGCCGCTCCATGCACATGCTCGCCAGCGAATATTTGAACTTCGCTCCGCAGTTGCAACACACCCGGTAGGTTCGGCCGCCGATGGTGAATACGCGGCTCAGCTGGCCGTGGTGGCAACCAAATACGAAATCGAGGGTCAACATTAGTCTTTCCATAAGTGCTCTTTCTATCTCACAAACATCGATAACTTGCGACGTGGTTCCCATCTGTCTAACGTGCTGCGTGTAATTTGAACTTTCGCACGATGCCAGCTGGCAACACATCACGAGATGCAGTGTTTTTTTGATACTTCGAGAGGCTTGCTGGTATGTACCTCGTTCGAGGGATAGAAGAAGCTGCCGATTCTTCAATCTCGAGGGACTTTGACGCTGGCATCAGGTTGCTTTGCAAATGTGTTTCGTGAATCCTCCCAGCCCTTTGGAGAATCTGGATTCATAAGGACTCGGGGGGCAAGAATGTTATTGACTGTGATTGCCATTGGCGTTGTGGTATTAGGCCTGCTGATCTTCCTGTGGATCAAGCGCAGAAGGAGACATCGGAAGAACGAGTTGGAGCAGCACAGCATTACAGCCCAGGAATTGCACTCGTTGCTGGCTTCGCAACCGCAGGTACTTCTTTTCGATGTTCGCCAGCCGCTCGACCTGTTGGCCTACCCTGAGTTGATCCCTGGCGCACGGAGGATTCCTCCAAAAGAAGTGCTCGAGAAGCCGTCCCTGATCCCCGAAGAGAAAGAGGCAGTCGTCTACTGTACTTGTCCAGGTGACAAAACCAGCCGGGAAATTTTGGACCAGGCGCTTGCCCTGCATTTTTCCCGGATCAAGTTCCTCAAAGGTGGATTGGCGGCTTGGAAAGCGAGTGGGTATCCCGTCGAGCCATACCGGGAGGTATTTCACCTCTACGATCCAGGCTTAACCGCGAGCTCAGGGTGAAACTGTGGCCTACGGACATTCTGGATCGGGCTAACATTAGTTTTGATTTTTAGCTTTGGGCGTGAGCCTGCGCAGGATAAACTCTTGCGCCACGTTGGCAAGCGCACGCTGGCCGGTGGCGATAAAGAAATTCCCCAAGAACAAACCTGGCCCGCGATTCGACTCCGGATAATAGGCATTCGCGAGCGCCGCCGAGGCCAGATCGCCACCGATGGTCGAGTAATTCGGCTGCAGCCTTCCGTTGTCTCCCCGGCAGACGAATGGGCTGGAGAGTGCGTGCAAAGCACGAGACTTGTTGGTGCCCGTGCCTTGGTAGAAATAGCGCGGGTCCTGGTGCAGAAGCGAGGGCAGGATGGCGCCTCCGACCATGATGTCGATCGCGCCGTCGGCATAGCCCGCGCCAAAACGTTCGGCATAACCTTTTGCGCCCTGGCCATAGTTGGGATTGTCTGCCGCCTGATTGATGCCGGCAAACGTGGCTACGCCGATGATGGTAACCGGATCGACGAGGACCTTGGTGGCAAGCCTGAACTTCAGCTTCGCGGTGAGCGGCACAGCGTCGTGATCGTAGACGACATAGAAATTAGGAATGATGCCGAAAATGCGCTGCTGCTCTTCGGTCTTGACCTGCCCGGCGGCGATCTCCTCAGGCGAAGCAGCCGGAGCCGCCACAGTGATTGTGGTAAGCGCCTCTGCGATACGGAGCTTGCTGCCTGTCAGGATCGCGTACTGGCCTGGCTTGAGAACGACTGCAGCTGAGGTCCAGTTGGCAAACCCCTGAGCGCTGACGGTGACGTAGTAGGTGGTTCCCGGCTCAACATCTTTGAATTCAAAGAATCCGTTGCCGTTCGTCACGACCGTCCGGGGATCTGTCTGGACAGGGCCTTGGAGAACGACAGTCGCGCCAGCAATGGTGTCGGCGTTCACATCGGTTACGGTGCCGACAATAATTCCGGTTTGCGCTCTGGGCACATCAGGCAACAGAATTGGTTGCTGCTGAGCCTTGGAAGTCACAGATCCGCAAAGGCAGAGTAAAAAGACAAGCCATTTCATTGCGAGTTCTCCTATGAATGACAGAAATCTTCAACATAGGTCCTTCAGCGAGAATTTCGGTCAAGGCAAGCGACCAAATCGAGCGCTAAGGGAACGTTTCGTAAATCCCGGACTTAATAAATAAGAGAACATCAGGCGCCGGATGGTTTCAGAAATTTCAAATAAAATTTCTATAGTGTCGATCGGTTGACCCGTAAGAATAGAAGCAGCGGTCCTGCACCATCTACCGCGGGTGTCATTGGTTTGAAGCAGGGCCTCCGCCAGCACCGGTGACGTCGAATTCATTGGAAGATCGTGGATTGCTGTGTCGCAGCGGGCGTTTGTTGACGTTGCCATCGCGATCTTCCTTGAGACCCTGTTTCTGCCCAAGTAATCTGGGGTGCATCATCTGCGAAAGCAGGGTGGCTGCGCATCACGAGATCGGCTGTTTTTTTGCTACCCCGGAAGAACGGGTTAGGGATAACACAATCGTGGTAATCTCCCTGCCTGCGTTTCGCCGGGTTTCTCCAAACCCAACGATCTGTTCTCTCGCTGACCGCAGTCGCATGATTTCATTCCCCATGTCTGGTGTGCCGGTGGGATCTCTTACAATCTCCAATCACACCAGTGGAGCCAGAATTTTGCCAGCAGCGGCGGCGGTACACTGAGCGTGCCCACGGTCGGCGAAATCAAGAATGGGCGCGGCGAGTTTTTCGATCAGGAGCCATTCAATGGCAGAACCATCCTGATTCGGGTGGTCTGGTCGAACATCACCCGAATTCGCATCAATTTGAACATCCTTCTCCGACGACGGAGGCAAGACCTGGGAGCCAAACTTTGTTGCAACCCTGACACGAAAAGAGTAGTGAACTACCGGGCGAAGTGAACTCCGCGTACAAGC
>DASZEU010000501.1:0-17660 GCA_035940535.1 Candidatus Angelobacter sp. | reverse complement strand
CTGGTCTTGAGCGCCCATCAGAGGATACAGCCGTTGGTGGTGCAAACACCAGTGGAGTCAATAGCCGACTTGGTCCCTGAATCCTCAGTGCGGTTGCTCGCGAAGCTGGAAAACCTCCAGAAGACTGGATCATTCAAGTTGCGGGGGGCAACTAACAAAATCAGTCTGCTTACAGACCAGCAAAGAGCAGAGGGCGTGATCGCAGCCTCCAATGGGAACCACGGACTGGGTGTGGCCCTCGCAGCGAAAGAGGCAGGAGTCGCGGCTCAGGTTTATGTCTCGTCCTACGTATCGCCCTATAAAGCCAGCCGCATCGAGCAATATGGCGCTAATATTTGCCGGGCTGGCGACACTCCGTTGGAAGCGGAACTGGCGGGACGACTGGCATCCAGGCAATCCGGAAAAGTCTTCATCTCACCTTATAACGACGTCGATGTAATTGCCGGGCAAGGCACGATTGCGGTGGAGTTGCAAACCCAGGCGCCCGCCTTGGACGCTATCTTTGTTGCAGTTGGGGGCGGCGGTCTCATCGGCGGAATCGGCGCTTACTTTAAGTGGGTTGAGCCGCAGGTAGAAGTTGTGGGCTGCTGGGCCGAGAATTCTCCCGTCCTTTACAGATGCATCCAGGCAGGGCAAATCGTGGATGTTCCTGAACAACCCACGCTTTCGGAAAGCACTGCTGGGGGCTTGGAGCCAGAATCCGTGACGCTGGATCTGTGCAAACGCGTCATTGACCGATCTGTCCTGGTATCAGAAGCAGAAATCTTGGCCGCCATGCGCAAAGTGAGTGAAGTCAGGGGATGGCTCATCGAAGGCGCAGCCGCAGTGGCCCTGGCGGCGGCTCTCAAGGACATTCATCGCTATCGGGGCAAGACTGCCATGGTTGTGATCTGCGGCGGCAATGTCTTGCCGAAAGTTTTAATATGAACTGTAGCGCGATAAAATATCAAAAGGCAATCGAGAATTTTTCATCGGTTTTGGATGATGAATCCCACGCTCTGAAGTTCATGCGGGGCTTCGCTGAAAACTGAAAGCTTTGGGGATGAAGGAAGTACTGTGAAGAATCAGACTATGGAAATGGCAACCGTCAAAGCAAAGCATTGGTCGCGCGTCCTTGCGGAAGAATTGATTGCAGATCATGGCAGCTCTACTACCTTCACTTGTGCATCGGGTATTACGCCTTCAGGCCACGTACATGTAGGAAATCTTCGTGATGTATTGACTATAGCGTTCGTTGGACAATACTTACGCCAACTGGGGGTTCAAGTCAGGCTGCTACATTCCTGGGATGATTTTGATCGTTTTAGGAAAGTTCCAGCAGGTGTACCGGATTCTTTCAGCGAGTTTATTGGCCGGCCGGTAACGAAAGTCCCTGATCCCGAAGATAAATTCCCCTCGTTTGCCGCGCGGTTTGCCAGTGAGTTTGAGAATTCCGTTCAAGAATTGGATATCGATATTTCGTTCAAATCTCAAACTCTTATGTATGAAAGCGGCATTTACGGTCCGGCGATTTTAGAGGCTGTCAGAAAGCGTCGCGAAATCTTCGACATTATCAACAGTTTCCGAACACAGCCTCTGCCCGAAGCGAAACGTTCAAGTTATTTACCCATTGAAATTTATTGCCGCCGCTGTACGCGGGATGGAACAGAGATCGAATTAGTGGATGAAGAGAAAGGGGTGGTTCGTTACCAATGCCATAAATGCCATATTAGCGAAGAATTATCAATCCTGACTGCAGGAAATATAAAACTTCCCTGGAAGATCGATTGGCCCATGCGATGGCGCCATGAGGAGGTGGTCTTCGAGCCAGGCGGAAAAGATCATGGTACCGCTGGAGGCAGTTATTTCGTGGCAAGTGAGATTAGCCGTAAGATATTTGGGTTCTCGCCGCCAAGATTTCAAGCTTATGAATTCATTGGCTTGAAAGGCGTGGCTGGAAAAATGAGCAGTTCGGCTGGAACTATAGTTACTCCAGGCGAAGCTTTGCGAGTTTACCAGGGAGTAGTCTTGAAATGGTTATTTGCCAAAGTGCCGCCGTTACGGGCATTTGATCTCCCGCTCGATCAACAATTGAGCCAAATATACGATGACTACGACAAGAGTGTATTGGCTGCCCATTCTGATCCGCACGGACTTGACGCAGAAACAATGGCACTTTGCGGAAGCCTTCCAGCCAAAGAGGACCTAGTATCCTTCAGAACTGTTAGCTCCCTTGTCGCCCTGTTAGATGGGAATCATGTGGCAGTGCATGGTGCGCTCACAAAGCTCCGATTTTCGATCAGCCCTTTCGTAGATGAAAGAATCTCGAAGGCTGACTTTTGGCTGAATGAATACTTGCCTGAACAGCGGTTTCGTTTGCTGAATAGTCCCAATTGTGAATTAATTTCTGCACTTTCGGACGAAGAAAAGTTGTGGGTAAGACAACTCACGGAGTGGATAAGGTCACGACAGTCGATCACTGAAGCAGAGGCCCAAGCGGTTTTTAACATCCCTGTTCGCCCGAATGAAACGGCGGATCAAAAGAAAGTTTCCCAACGTCGATTTTTTAGATGCGTTTATGGATTGCTTTTTGGCCGAGACAATGGTCCACGTTTACCGACGTTGCTAACTGCAATCCCATCTGATCGATATCTTCCTTTGCTCGACGCTGCATTACAATGAGCAGCGCGAAATGCCTGAAGCCCCTACGCAAGTAGATTATCGATGCATCTTTTGCATGGCAGCCTTGTATAGCAAGGGCTTATCTGAGCTGTGTTGTCCAAGCTGTGGGCGGAGCTTTCCTGTAATCAGCAGCATACCCATTCTCACCATGCGCCCACGCGAGCTGTTGATGGTTCATCTTCAGGAATTCAGCCAGGTTCAGGAGGCATTGAAGAAAAAGCAGGGCCTTCTCTCTTCATCAGCAGGAATCGACGTGGACGCAAGGATTGCTGGGGCTAGGGGGCTCATGCTGCGCGGCATGAGTCAGAATCTCTGCTTGATTGAGCGATTCATGAAGCCCATGCAGCAGTATATAACCGAAAGTGGAGCATCGAGTTCGAGTCTTCTCGACTGGGCGCTGGCCCAAAGTGTAGGCAGTGTTCCTCAAATCATGCTTCCCTTCTTCTATCAGGATTGGGGAAGAACCAGGGATTTTGAAGAGGCTGAGACGCTCATCACGGGCGTGCTGGCCGAGTATCGTCCGGATGATGAAACGGTAGCCATACTCGGGGCTGGCGCGTGTGGAATCGCATATACATGCGCGAGACATTTTCAGGTGGTGCACGGACTCGATCTTTCTGTTCCCACCCTGCTGCTGGCGCAAGCGGTTTTGGGCGGCAATGCTATTGAGGTTCATTTACCGCAAGCCGGTTGGCGCGGTGTTCAGGTCTCACCACCGAAACCCGCAAAAAATGAAATCCGACTGCTGGCGGCCGATGTTAGTACCCTGCCGTTTGCGGAAGGCAGCCTGACGGCAGTCGTGACGCAGTATTTGATGGATATCGTTGGCGATCCTCTTGGCGTAGCCAGTGAGATCCAACGGGTGCTTCAACCTAACGGCATCTGGGTCAACTTCTCGAATCCTTTTAAACTGCCGGGTGACCCGCCTGAGTTCCCTCTGCCCGAACCGTCAGAGTTGGCAGCATTGTTGGAACCACGCGGCCTGGAAATGATCGAGGCCGAGCGCCGCCGCTTTACGTTGCTGAACCTGGACGCGATTTACGCAGGAGGGCACCGCAATGCGCAAGAGATACACTTTTTTGTCGCCCGCAAGCATTCGCAGAGAATGGCTTCTGCGAAGCGGTTTCAAATCTGGGACAAGCTTGATCCTTCGTGGTGGCAACTCATTCCAAGAATTATTCGCGGCAGAGAGATCCAGCTCATTCACAAAAAAGCGTTTGGCCCAGACGGCACAGAAGAGCACACTGAAATCGGGCTCAATGCAGTGACTTTCAGCGTCACCAGCGAGCACACTGCTTTTGTTCAGGCGCTATTCAGTCACATTGACGGGAAACACTCGTTGCGAGATATTCTGAACAGTCTTGTTTCACAAGGCATCGCCATGAGCGAAACCGAACTTCGAGAGTTGCTTTATTGCTTGCTGAATCAATATTGTGTCATCAGCCTGGATCGCTCCATCGTGGCATAATTCGTTCTCACATTGGAGTTGACCAGTGTCAGATTCTCATCGGCCAGAGTTATCGGAACCGGAAAAAACAAGGCAGCTTGTCTCGGCCCTGCTCAAGAAAAGAGCAATCAGCGCACAGCAGAAAGAGATGATCCCGGCGAGGCCGGTTTACAGTCCTTGTCCTGCATCCTTCGCGCAGCAGCGGCTCTGGCTGCTGGAGCAGATGGCGCCGGGCAGCCGATATAACATTCAAGCTGCGCTGCGCCTCAAAGGCCGGCTCAATCTCCAATCCCTGAACAGCGCCTGGCAGGAAATCCTAAAGAGACATGAGATTCTGCGCACTACCTTTGGCCTGGTTGGCGACCAAGTTATGCAGTTCATCTTGCCTGAAATACGGTCTTGCCTGACACTGATTGATCTTTCAAAAGAGGACCTCGCACAGCCTGAGACACAGGCAGAGCATCTTCTTAGGAAACAGGCGCAAGAAAAATTCGATCTGGGCGCTGGTCCACTGGTGCGTCCAGCAGTTCTTAAACTTGGGGTGGAAGATCACATCCTGTCATTCACCATGCACCACATCATCATTGACGGGTGGTCCCTAATGGTGCTGGTACGAGAGCTGACAGAGTTGTATGCAGCTTTCAATGAAGGCAGGCCGAATCGGCTCGCTCCTCTGATGATTCAATATGCCGAGTTCGCCTGGTGGCAACGGCAGCGGCTCAGCGGCGAATTTCTAGAACAACAACTTAGCTACTGGAGGAAGCAGCTCAGCAAAGCTCCGGCGCCGGAGTTGCCGACAGACCATCCACGTCTCCAAAAGGAAGAATTTCGCGGGTCCCATTGGAGCTTTCGCATTCCTGGGGAAATTGCAGAACGATTGCGTGATCTTGGCCGCCGCAACCATGCCAGTTTGTTCATGATCCTGCTGGGCGCATGGAAGGTGCTGCTCTATCGGTATACGGGCCAGGACGATATGGTTGTGGGCGCTCCAATTGCGAACCGCACGCGCGTCGAAATCGAATCACTCATCGGATTCTTTGTAAACACGCTGGTGCTGCGAACTTGCCTGAACGGCGATCCCAGTTTCATAGAAGCGCTATCCCGGGTGCGGAAAACGACCCTGGACGCTTACGAGCATCAGGACGTACCTTATGAAAAGTTGGTGGCCGAAATCCAGCCGGAACGCACAGCCAACCAGAATCTTTTCTTCGCTACGCTGCTCAATTGGGTCAATACACCAGCATTCGAGCTGCAATTCGCAGGAATGCAGTCTGAGTTTGTGCAATCTGTTCCGGTGGAAAATTCGACGGCCAAATTTGACCTGAGCCTCAACGTAATGGAGACGAACGGCGCATTGCCCGCCAGCCTTGAATACAGCACCGATCTATTTGAGGAAACCACGATTGCACGAATCGCCGAGCATCTGGAAAACTTGTTAACGGCAATTGCGACGAGCCCACAGCATCCGATCTCTGAACTGCCGATGTTGAAGGAAGAGGAGCGCAGACAGATTCTGCTGGAATGGAACCAAACTCAGCGCGAGTATCCAACATATAAAACTGTGCTCGGACTGCTGGAAGCTCAAGCGCAGAAGACGCCTGAACATCCCGCAGTTGTATTCGAAGGCTGTTGTCTGAGTTACCGCGAACTGCATCGACAGGCCAACCAACTAGCCCGTTTCCTACAGAAGCTGGGCGTAAGCCCGGAGGTTGCGGCAGGCGTCTGCATGGAGCGCAGCGCGCATTTGGTCGTAGCGCTGTTGGGGATTATGAAAGCCGGTGGAGCTTATGTGCCACTCGATCCCAGCTATCCAACCGAGCGGCTGAACTACATGCTCAATGACTCCCAGCCGGCGGTGGTGCTGGTGAATAAGGATGCGAGGGAGAAGCTGCTCGGTAGGAGAGGCCGGCTGCTGTTCCTGGAAGAGGAATGGGAGGCGATCAGCGCAGAGAGTCCCGAAGCAGTGGAAAGCACAGTAGGCGGCGAAAACCTGGTTTATGTGATTTACACCTCGGGATCAACTGGCCGACCCAAGGGAGTGATGAATGTTCATCGCGGGCTGCTGAACCGGCTGCAGTGGATGCAGGAGGCCTATCCACTCACTGAGACGGACCGGCTGCTGCAAAAGACTCCAATCGGGTTTGACGTTTCGGTATGGGAATTTCTGTGGCCTTTAATGTATGGTGGGTGCCTGGTGGTGGCTCGCGCAGAAGGCCACAGAGACAGCCAGTACCTGGTGCGGACGATCCAGCGAGAGAGAATCTCCCTTCTACACTTTGTGCCTTCCATGCTTGCGGCGTTTTTGCAGGAAGCAGATGTAGAAAAATGTACCTCGCTGCGCCGAGTGATCTCAAGCGGAGAGGCTTTGCCTGCATCTCTGGCAGCAAACTTCCATGAACGGCTGCAAGCCGATCTTCACAATTTGTACGGACCAACGGAAGCTTCTATCGAGGTAAGTTTCTGGACGTGCTCCAGGCAACAACACGAACAGAACGTTCCTATCGGACGGCCCATTGCCAACACGCAGCTCTACGTTCTGGATGCTCATACGCAGCCAGTACCGGTTGGAGTCACGGGAGAACTGTACATTGGAGGCGTGAGTCTGGCGCGCGGATATTGGCGAAGGGCGGAGCTGACGGCAGAGAAGTTCATTCCCAATCCGTTTTCCAATTCTCCTGGAGAGCGGATGTATCGAACAGGTGACTCGGCACGCTGGCGCCCTGATGGAGCCCTGGAGTTTCTAGGCAGGACGGACCATCAAGTCAAGATCCGTGGATACCGTGTTGAGCCGGGAGAAATCGAGTCCACGTTGCTGACATATCCCAAAGTGCACGAAGCTGCGGTCATCATCCGAGAAGATTCTACAGGAAAACATATAGCCGCCTTCGTGGCGGCGGACAAGGATTCGCCACCCACGGTAAGGGATCTGCGCGAGCACGTGAAGAGTCTTTTACCTTTTTATATGCGGCCCAGTGTTTATGTTTTGATGGAACGATTGCCGGTAAATGCCAACGGCAAGATAGACCGAAGCGCGCTGGAGTTGACACAAGTTCCCCAGGAAACTCGCAAAGATGTTTTGCCTCGAACTCCCACGGAAAAAATTCTTTGCCAGCTCTGGGCCGACGTTCTCAAGCGCGAAGAAGTCGGGGTTGAAGATGACTTTTTTGCGCTGGGCGGGCATTCCTTTTTAGCTGTAAATTTGATGTCCCAGATAATGCGACATTTCAAGAGCGATTTGGGGTTGGACAAGATATTTCAATATTCCACTCCCAGAGAAATGGCGGGTTACCTTGACCAAAACGAGGACGACGGGCGGCGGGCGGCACTAGTCTGCATGAACAAAGGATCGGCTGATGCGCCACCGCTCTACCTGATGTATCCCATCGCAGGCAACGTTTTGTGCTATTCGGATTTGGCACGCTGCTTCAGCCTCCAGAAACCGTTTTATGCGATACAAGCTCTGCCGGGCGAGGAGTTGAAATATACAACCGTGGAAGAGATCGCAGCTTCGTGCCTGCCGTTGATCAAAAAACGGGACCAGAAAGGCCGTTACGAACTCGGAGGATGGTCTTTTGGAGGGCTGCTTGCTCTTGAAATGGCACAGCAAGCAACCGCGACCGGTGACCCGCCTTGCGCTCTTTATCTTTTCGATCCACCTATCGTTGAGGACTTGCCGTCGCATGACCGTTTGAATGAAGAGTTGATTACTCTCTTTGTACTTACCTTGGTAGCTGATTTCAACGGTGGAAAACCGATCAATCTGGAAGAACTCAAAACGGAATTTGACGGAATGGAGAGTTCGCTGGAATCCCATTTACAGAAAGCTGTAGAGACAGGCTTGTTGCCGGCGAGCACCGATCCCGCAGTGCATATCCAATCGTTTGAAGTTTTTAAACGCAACATGCGCGCCGCAAAGCTATATCAGCCGCGAAAATTTTCAGGCAAAACCTTAATGATCCTGCGTGAAACAGGCGACTCGCAGAAGTGGTCTGATTTGCTCGCCGCTGAGACAAATGTAGTTCGAGTACCGGGCAACCACTTCACGATGTTGCGCGGCGCGAATGCGGCAAGAATCGCGAGCTTGATTGAACCCGGCTGGCGTCCATTTTGAATCGCTATTTCGAATTCCTATTGCAGAAACGATACGCGAGAGCGACAATGGCAGGCTCGCGAATAGCCGCAATATGATCTCGGAATTGGCCAACTCACAACTCCTCCACAGCTTGTTCGAAGCGCAAGCTCAACGGACTCCGAGTGCCCGAGCGGTGGTGGCCCATGATGGTCAGTTCAGTTATGCCGAATTGAATCGCCGTTCGAATCAGCTTGCCCACTATCTGCAATCGTTGGGGATCGGACCAGAGACGCGGGCGGGAATTGCTCTTCCGCGATCGGCAGAGATGATCGTAGCTGCCCTGGCTGTGCTCAAGGCAGGGGGAGCATACGTGCCAATTGATCCCGGCTATCCGATGCAGCGCTTCAGGTATTTGGCAGAAGATTCCAGGATTTCTGTGCTGCTGACCCATCGTGCGGTACCGGAAGGACTGAATCTGAAAGCAATGAACGTGGTACCGTTGGAGAACCATTGGAGCAGAGTCACGGAAGGACTCGAACATATTCCCAAAACGAAAACCGAGAGTTCGAATCTTGCTTACCTTATTTATACGTCAGGCTCAACCGGGAAACCCAAGGGCGTGATGATCAGCCATGAAAATGCGATCGCCTCAACCGCTGCGCGCACGAGCTATTATGCGCTGCAACCGGATCGGTTTCTGCTGCTTTCATCTTTTTCATTTGACAGCTCTGTAGCGACTATTTTCTGGACCTTGCTGACTGGCGGAGAGCTGTGGCTACCGCCAGAGGGGACGCAGCAGAACGTCGCACGCATTACAGAATTTGTTCGCCACGGCAGCATCACTCACTTGCTGGCCTTGCCGTCCCTGTACAAATCGTTGCTTTTGCACGCCACCAACAATCAACTCAGGTCTTTGCGAACGGTAATTGTTGCAGGTGAACCTTGCCCTGCCGACTTGGTTAACGCACATTTTCATCAGCTCCCAGGCGCTTCCCTGTTCAATGAATATGGCCCTACGGAGGCGACCGTCTGGTGCACCGTGTACAAAACCACTCCGGCTCACCAATCCAATTCGATTCCCATTGGGAAGCCAATTGCAAACGTGGAGGCCCACATTCTTGATCCTGAGATGAAGCCTGTTGTACGGGGAGAACTAGGAGAGCTTTATATAGGCGGGCCGCAATTGGCGCGTGGATATCTGGGCCAGCCTGATCTTACCGCGGAGAGATTTCTTCCGAATCCATCGGCCGAAGTTCCGGGTGCGCGCTTGTACCGGACTGGAGACCTGGCCAGGTTCGGCGCCGACGACAATATTGATTTTCTAGGGCGCACCGACCAGCAGGTCAAAATTCGAGGCCACCGGATCGAATTGGGAGAGATTGAATCCGCCTTGCGGGAACATCCCCAAATTGAAGAAGCAGTCGTGACGGCCAAGAGCGATGGTGAAGGCCATCAAAAACTGGTGGCTTATGTTGTGCCGGGAACAAAAGAAATTGACACCCCGAACTTGCGGCGATTTCTCAGCCAGGTTTTGCCGGGATATATGGTCCCAACAGCATACGTGATCTTGGACGCTCTGCCGCTCAACGCTAACGGCAAGCTGGATCGCCAGGCGCTTCCCGATCCCAAGCCGGCAGAGTCACAAAGTACCTTTATCGCCCCCCGGACGCAGACAGAGCAGAGACTTGCGCAAATCTGGGCAGAGCTGCTGCGAGTCAAGCGCGTAGGAATCCATGATAATTTTTTCGAGTTAGGAGGCGATTCGATCCTGGGACTGCAAATGGTGGCCCGCGCCAACCAGGCAGGCATTCACCTCAACGTAACCCAGGTTACCGAACAACCTACAATTGGTGGGCTGGCTTCACATTGCACAACCGAAGTCTCTGCCAAATAGGAATTGGATGATTAAGAATTGGATTTAAATCTCCATGCAGCATCTCTCCCGTTCTGGGAATCACAATTGCACCATTTTCAGTGAAATTATGTGGAACTGGTGCAACATTTCTGGACAATGTACGAAAGAAATCAAGGAAATCGGGGCGAAAGCATTGCAACAAAGAACAATTCTTTTTAAGCTGGTTGACCATCTAACTGAAAAGGAGCAACTCATGTCGAATCGAGTACTGAATCGCGTAGGCGCCCGCAACTTGACGTCCGAAGAAGCAGAGAAGGTTGCGGGTGGAGCGACTGGATGCCGGGGCACCTCCCTTCACCCAAATGGCCCCATCGTCGACATCCTGTGCGACCCCCACTTGTAAGCCAGCGTGCAGGTTGCACAATGTAAAACACCGTTGGAGCAATTCACGTCCAATTGATATTGGACCGTCTGCGCGCTCACGCCAAGCCGCTCAGAGGCCGGCAGAGGCAGAATTCCAACTAAAGCAAATGTGACTGAACTATTCATAAAGGAGGAAATCATGTCGAACAGACAGGACAATCGAGTCCTCAGCCGTCAACTCGCTCGGGACTTAACACTGCAAGAGCTTGAAACGATCACCGGCGGATTTTTCACAAGTCCGCATAGAGACGTAACTACCACGTTCTGCACCCTCGCCTCAGACGGGGACGACGACTAAATAGCATCAGGGCCGCTGCCGGTCGGCGGCGGCCCTGTGGCTTTTGCAGTGATTGGTACCTCGCAAGGCGTTGGCTAACTTCGATCAAGTGCGCAAGCCGCGCCAGATTTCCGATACATGTTTTGAGAAGAGGAGGGCGTAATGAAGGTCATAATTTTTGCTTACCCAAAAGAAAACCACACAGCGCCTGTCAAATGGGCATTGGAACAAGCTGGATACCAGGTGGTTTGCTGGGGCGGGCTATCATGGACTGAGCAGCAACAGGCCTCCCTGCTCTTGGACGCAGAGACGAATACGACCTTGGGGCCGTTCACCGTAGAACCGGGCGATGCAATCTGGATCCGCCGGCCTGACCAACCGACACACAATCCCAACGTATCGGAAGCCGATAGGAAATTTGCTGAAATGGAATATCGGTCCTTTTACCACTCCATTGCATACACGCTGGAAACCCTACCTGTCTGGTGCATCAACAAGTTTTCGGCGGCGCGTTTTATCCACAATAAGGCGGTGCAACTTCGTCTGGCCCGAAGCTGTGGCCTACGAGTTCCTAGAACCCTGCTGTCGAATTCACCGGGCCGCATCCGGACGTTTCTCGACCACAATCCCAACAGGACCATCGGCAAGGGGTTCACTCCTCATGTTTGGCAGCGTGAGAATGAGGATGGCGTATCGGTGACGGAGACCTTCGAGTTAACGCCTGACCGGTTGCCTTCGGACGAAGTCCTTACATACGCTCCCGGTATTTATCAGGAGATGGTAGCCAAACAGTTTGACATTCGCATGGTGCTCATGGGCCACAGAGTCTATTCGTTTGCCCTGCACAATCCCAAGAAGGCCCTCGATTGGCGACAGGATGCAGGGTTGGGCAATATCCAGGTGGAGATCGTTCCTACGCCACCCGATGTTGAGAACGGAATATTAGCATTTGCTCAGAAGGCACAAATTTGCTTCGGTTCGGTTGACTTTGCGGTGGATAAGGACGGCCATTGGTGGTTTTTGGAGATCAATGAGCAAGGACAGTTCCTATGGCTGGACCAGTTCAACACGCAAGCCAGAACTCTGGAGAAGTTTTGCGCTTTCATTACCGCGCCGGAAGGCTCTGCTCAGCCGCTGGAAGAACGCGAGAGGTTATTCCCTTCCTTCTCTGATTTCATAGAGGTCTACCGGAGCCTCCCGGAAAACCAGGAACCCATTGATATAGCCGCAGCCGTTGCGGCTTCGCCTTATATGTCGCGGGAAACAGGAAGAGTTGGGTGATACCTACTCATTGTCTTGAAAGCCGTGTACGACTTTAAAATTGCGCGATCGATCAGGAATGCGCACAGTTCATGGATGAAGCTGTTTGGCCAAATCCTCCAGTGCATCGAACGCAATTGGACTAGGATAGATAATACGATCATCCGCATAAATAATCTTTCCATCTTGTGCTGCTCTCAGTTTTTTCCACCAGGACTGGCGCTGCAATTGCGCCAAATCGACATTAGATTCACGAGTAAGAACCAAATATTCCGGCTGCCGGAAAAGAACAGCCTCAGAACTCATTTGGGGCCACTCGTGTGGTAGATCATCACTAATCGACTTACCCCCTGCAATCTCAATCAACTCGGTAATAAAAGCACCCCGGCCGGCAGTCATAATCGGGTCTGACCAAACAAGAAAGAAAACCGTAGGCTTTGCTTTCCCGGCCACGCGTTCCCGCACGATTCGTTCCCGCACGCGCAGCCGAGCGACCAGTGCAGAGGCTTTGGCATCCTCATTAATTGCTCTTCCAATGCTTTCAATGGAACGATAAATTCCCTCAATACCATGGGGATGGACAACGAATACGGTAAAACCCAAGCGCTCAATCGAGCTAACAAGATCCAAGCTATTGAGATCCCCAATCGCCAGTACGAGGTCTGGCTTAAGGGCGACAATTCGCTCCAAGGAGGGGTTGATTACGCCACCGACACTCGGTTTCTGTTTCGCTTCTGGCGGGTATTTGGTGTAATCCGTGATACCTACAATGTCTGCTCCAGCTCCAAGGGCATAAACGGTATCAGTAATGCTTGGGGCGAGACAGATCAAACGATGCGGATGATCAGGAACTTTCATGTCTCTTCCAAATTCATCGCGCACTGTCCTGCCTGAGGCGACGCCACTTAACAGCATGACCGCAAAAATCAAGTGAATCAAGCTGTTCATTGCTTTATCTCCTTGTTTCAAAGGGCTTACGTACTAAGAAAAATACCGGCGCAACCCGCAACTGCTCCTGGCCCATTGGAGACCCAGGTTTATAAACTTGTCCTCATGGAAAAGTCAACAAGCGTTGCATCTGCCCTTCAATGTGCCGCATTGTCAGAAGTGCATCATGGCCGGTGGGCTTCCTACAGATCGTGGTAAAGTTGATCGTTCTGCTATGCCAGAAATATTCGAACGCAAATTGCTCTTTTCTATTAGAGCAACTACGCAATGACGGGAGGCAATCAGAGTGACTGTACAACGAATCGTTTCCTTTCTTCCTTCTGCCACTGAAATGCTGTGTGCTCTGGGATTGGAGGACCAACTGGTCGGAATTACCCATGAGTGTGACTATCCCTCGTCAGTCAAGGGAAAACCGATAGTTGTCCGTAGTGCTGTTCCAGTAGAAACCATGACCCAGGCAGAGATTGACCAAGCAGTCACAGAGCGACTCCAAAACGGCCTAAGCGTGTATCAGGTGGATGAAAGACTATTGCAAGATATGGCGCCTGATTTGATTGTGACCCAGGATTTATGTCAAGTTTGCGCCCCTTCGGGGAACGAGGTAACGCAAGCGCTAAATTTATTACCCAAGAAGCCACAAATCCTTTGGCTGACGCCCAAATCTCTGCAACAGATCAATGACAACTTGCGGGAAATAGGAGAAGCAACCGGCCATCTTCAACAAGCCGAAGAATTGATCGCCAATGGCTGTAGCCGAATCAAAAATATTGCAGCGAGAACAGACCAACTGTCTTTGCGTCCGCGCGTGTTTTGTATGGAATGGATTGACCCTATTTATTGCAGCGGACACTGGGTCCCCGAAATGGTAAAAATTGCTGGCGGTATTGATGCACTCTCACGCCAAGGAGCGGATTCCGTTCGTATTGCATGGGAAGAGGTCGTGAAATGGGCCCCTGAAGTGCTGATCATCATGCCTTGTGGCTGCCATCTGGATAAAGCCAGTGAGTTGGCCCCTCTGCTTTTTGCTCGACCGGGATGGTTCGATCTTCCAGCGGTTCGTAAAGGGCAAGTATATGCAGTAGATGCGAGTTCTTATTTCGCCCGCCCTGGCCCCAGAGTCATTGACGGAGCAGAGCTGTTGGCGCATCTTATTCATCCTGAACTTTTTCCGTGGAATGGCCCTGACAGTGCCTATTGTCGCGTAGAGACCGAACACTTGCAGGTCACACCTAAAACATAGAACCACAACGGGTTGTAGACTGGACCAGATCATCAGGACATGGTAGCCCGGCCTTCCAGAAAACCGGGAACCCGCTGATATGTCGCAGCCGTTGCGGCTTCGAAAGCGAGTGCACGCCTCAAGGAAGTCTGCAAAAAAGCAATCTGGGAGAAGTATTCCCTCCCCCTCCATGCCAACCTGTTGTTTTCACCATATTCGCATTGAGGCGGAGCCCGGCCCAAGGCTGAATTCATGGGCAGATCATTTTTGCGGTTCTAACAAATAAAACGCGCCATGGCAGACAATTCCAACAGTGTTCTAGGCATTCTTTTTCCACAACTCGCTAAATCAAGCTTGGTCCGCAACGGTCCTGCCAGCTTCACGGATCAGTTGCAAATCTTTATAGCAAAAAAAATCTTTCCTGATCACCTCGCAGTACGCGGCAACCTGGTGGCGATTGATTGTATAACCGAGGCTCTGCTGCGGCATGGAACAATCAGCAGGTATGAGATGTTTGTGGAACCAGCCTACGTGGAGGCTGCGCAAGCATTTTTGGATTTAAGAAAACCCGGCGCGGGGCAGGATCACCCAATTCACGTCTCTTCAACGCTGGATCTTCTGGGCGGCGTCGACAAGTTTTCTTTCACGGCATTTTTCAACCCTTCCGGTAATTTTACGCAGCCGCTTGTGATGCGGAACCAATTCGGGTCGCGCTTATATCCTCTTACCATCCTCAACCACGGATTCAGCCTGCACACGATGCTGTACGATGGCTTTCTCCGGCTCTTGCTGGAAGGTACCTATCCTTGCGATTCCCTGATTTGCACCAGCCGCGCAAGCCGGGCGGCAATGAGGAACATTCTTGACCAAGTAGCGGAGGAGTTTAACCGGAAGTTCGATGCCGATATCAATTATTCTGGCCGGCTCGACTTGATCCCCCTGTGCGTTGATACGGAAAAATTCCGCCCACAAGACAAGCCGTTGCTGCGCAAGCAGCTCAAGTTGCCCAAAGAGGCAGTCATTCTGCTCTACATGGGTTACGTCTCGGTGCTTAAAGCTGACCTGCTGCCGTTACTTCGTGTTTTCCGCCGGCTGGTCGAGCAAAATCCAGGACGTCAACTGCTGCTGGTGATTGCAGGCACCAGGGATGCGCTTTACGGTAAAACCCTGGAGCAATGCATCAAAGAGTTTTCTTTGTCGAAACATGTACGCCTGATGGACGGCCTCTCAGACAAAACCAAATACGCCCTGGCCGCGGCGGCAGATGTATTTGTCTCTCCGGGAGATAGCGTGCAAGAGAGCTTTGGCATTACGCCCATTGAGGCTATGGCGTGCGGAATTCCACAGGTAGTCGCAGATTGGGATGGATATCGCGATACGGTAAGTCACGGTGAAACCGGCTTTCTTGTCCCGACTTACTGGACGAAATGCGACTCCGATCTGGCTCATACCGGTCATTTGATGGGTTGGGAATTCGATCATCTAGCGTTAGGACAATCGGTCGCCATCGATGTGGAGGCCCTTCAATCGTATCTTCAGATGCTGGTTGAGAACGAGCCACTGCGGCAGAGCATGGCAGAACGTTCCCGAAAACGCGCCGAGGCTCTGTACAGCTTTCCTGCGGTTGTTAAGCGCTACGAAGAACTATGGTCAGAACTGGCGCAACTCGCTCACGGGCTTAGCCTAAAAAAGACGGGCGCCACTTTCGACAAGGCCAGATACTTTGAGTGCTTCAAGAGCCACGCAAGCTCGGCGCTGACGGATGATTCCCTTCTCAATCTGACCCCTCTGGGGCAGGAAACGAAGGATACCGATCTGCGATCTCTTTTGCATCCCAGAGTGGCAGCAACGAAAACTATTGATTTTGACCTGATTCAGTGCGCTCTGGATAAGTTCACAGCGCCATCCAGTTCGAACGGGAGCAACGGAAAGCCGGCTGCAGGCGTTCGGTTGGGGGAATTAACAGAGTCATTATTGAAAAATTGCGCTTTTCATCCTGATTATGTGCGGCGAAACGTGATGTGGCTTATGAAACATGGCTTGGTGAAGCCTGAAATGTCGTGCAAGTCAGCAATTCCGGTAAAGGCAAGCTCTCCTCATCATTCCCTGGAAATTAGCAATCTGGGAGAAGACGAGTTCTTCTTAACAACTTTAAATAAAGTCGGCCCAGAGTGAGAACACTCGATTGGGCATCAACAGGAGAATGCAATATGAAGCGTAATGTTTGGTTCGCAACGGTAGCAGTTCTGTTGGTTTGCTGCTCAGGATTAGCGGCAGCCCAATGTGCCGGCAATCTGAATCCGGGAGGATATGACCTTCTTTCCACTTTTAGTGGGACCCAGGACGATCTCTCCAGCATTGGACTCGGCGTTGTCACCTTTACGGGAGTGGCCTTGCCTGGCGGAAAAGCCGGCAGCGCCGATACTGTTGTGTGCCGCATAACTCCCCTCCCCACTCCGATCGGGCCCAGCGGGGCTACACTGAATATCCAGGTCGTCGCTTTGTTTCTGCAGGGTGACTCGACCTACCGCGGCCAGAACGTAACCGTCTATGCCACGATCAACCAGACCAATGGTGTGATCTCCGCAACCGATTTGCCCCAACCGGACCTGCTTCCAATCGCTTCGACGGGAACGATGACCGTGTTTTCGAACGGCACGTTTAACACGAACGTACTCAACATCCAAGCCGATCTTATCGTAGTGCCTCGGGGACAACCCGTCACAGCTACTCCAATCTTCACCACGCCCATGCCTGGTGACACGATCTCCTCGAACGGCAGCACCTGGACGACCACAGCGCCGGCTGGGTATCCGAACTCTTCTACTTTTCCATCGGGCGGCTTTTACGTGAACCAGCCTGGTGGAGGAGCGCTGGCTACTGCGGCCCTCATCACCAGCGGCGTTGTCAGGGGTTCTCTGTACGGATTGGGCTTGCTTCTGGCGGCCGTTGCAGTACTGAAGATTCGGTCCGGGAAGCGCACTGGCCGGTTAACGTTGCGGCCTGTTTATTTGCTCGGCCTTGCCGTTATGGCGTGGTTTGTGGCCTGGAGAGCAGGCAAGGTTGCTTTTCCGACGATTGTCCACGCTGCGGCATTTACAACATGCGTGCCCCATACGGTTTCGGCATGGGTCAACGAAGGTGGCGGCCACTTTGTTGTACATAAGATCGTGACCGCAGTGTGCACAACGATCAAAACCACAACCACCGCCAGTTTGCAATAGGTTCCTCACAGGTTGCCCATCTTACAAGATGGGCAACCGCACTTTTTTGCCAGAACAGTTAAGCCACAATACTGGAGAAGCAGCCTGCGATGAAACTGAAGTCGCACTCTCGATCCTACTTCCTTTTTTGCGTTTTGCTGCTCGCTCTGCTGCTTCGTGTTGGCGCTGCCATGCGCGTTCCGAGCATGGCTCATCCGGACGAAATTTTCCAAACACAAGAACCTGCACATCGCCTAGCTTACGGTTACGGAATCATTACCTGGGAATGGCGGGA
>DASZEU010000500.1:0-16110 GCA_035940535.1 Candidatus Angelobacter sp. | reverse complement strand
CGCTGGGGCTTGTCATTTATCTCTAATCTTTTCCCAGCGTTCACACGCTGGGCTAACTTCTTAGTGCGCCTCCGGCGCTGACCATCTGAGTCCCTGACAACCTCGAATTCCTTAAGTGAACCGTATTGGGGCTACTCTCTTTCGCCACTTGCGGGGCTGGTTCATCTTAGCCCGAACTTGATCCAGACCCTTAAGTGAACAGTATTGCCCTAAAGGGTCGTTCTTCCACCGAGGCGCACACAATCAGCCAGTGCCTACGACGGCGACCGAAGATAATCTTGTGAATCGCGAGCGGCTTTCCCTGCCCTGAAGACCAACTTCTACTGGTTTACGATTTGCTTCGATCGTAGCCAGCAGTTCTTTGAGGAATTTTGGTTTGTAGACGAAAGCGACTGCACCGGCCGTAAGACACTCTTCGCGCAAATAGCGCGTGTCTTCGCTCGACATTAAGAGCACTTTGGTTTCGGGGAAATGCTGGGAGATCAGCCGAGTGGCGCGCAGTCCATTCATGCGCGGCATGGCTACGTCCATCAGCACAAACTCAGGTTGCAGGCTGTCCACCGCTTCCAGGGCTTCCTGTCCATCCATAGCCCGGCCTACCACGTGCACGGCCTCTTGTGGTTCCAGCAGCGCGCAGATGGCGTGAAGCAAGGTGGGCGAATCGTCCACAACTAAAATTGGAATCGCCCTCGAACGTCTGTATTTCTTGGATTGTTCTATCGATATATTCATAAGAACCACATTGAGACCCACCAAAGCGCTGTGGCCTTCTCGTCTTCAAAAAAAGTCTAAATGCGAAGTGAAGAACGGCGGGTAAACTCCCAGCAAACAAGATGTAAAGTCTTTGTAAAGTCCTTGGATGGCGATGGTTTCCTAAGATTTGCGAATTCGGGTGTGGGTATAATTTTCGGTGTGAAGTTGCCCTCGAAGGAACGGTTCCTCTCGACCAGCGTGATCGTAGCGCTCACCGCGGTTCTGGTGGTGCTGGCTGTGCTTCAGTATCGCTGGAGCCGGGAGGTCAGCGAAGCTACTGCGACGCGCATGGAGATGGCCCTGCACACATCGATGGCAGGGTTTCGGCAGGAATTGTACCGGGAACTCAACAACGTCTGCTCTGCTTTACAGCCCGACATGGAGCATGCTTTCGATCAGGACCATGGACGCCCCATCCAGCGCATCCAGGAATGGCACCGGACTGCGCAACATGCAGGCGTGGTGGAAAAAATTTTTCTGTGGCAAGACGCTGCCGGAGAGCATCCGCGATTCTTGCGACTGAACCTGGATACAAGCCAGCTTGAAGCGGACAACTGGCCTACCGAGTTTGAGGGGATCCGGGTGCATCTGCAGGGTATATCTGTGATTCTTCAGAACAACTTGAACCATCGCGGCCCCCCCGACCTGCTTCACAATCCCGGTCTTGGATTCATGATGGGCGGGCCGAGGGAGCACCATGCTCATGAGCACCGGCCGCCGAATGAGCGGCGCTTCCGCCCTCATGGAAATCCTCTATTCTTTTGGCACATTGACGAGAGTATTCCAGCCTTGGTGCGGCTTGTAGTCCACCGGAGCAACGGAAAAAATAGTTCTGCGATTGACTTTGTGTTGGTTAAGCTCGATGACAAGTTCCTTCGCGAACACGTCGTGTCGGAAATCGCAAACCAACATTTTGTCCGGGAAGGACTTCCTTATCAGGTGGCCATTATAGGCGGCAGCGCACTAGGTCACGTTATCTATTCCTCTGATTCGCAATTTGGAGAAAAGGACGTGGCTACTGCTGACGCTGTGCTGCCCATCTTCGGCCCTCCTGATCCAATGGACTTGTTCACCCACAATCAAGGCTCGCATAGTAACAATGATGACGGCCACCCGTCTCCATCGCTCCATGCTGGCGGTGCTGCACTGCCTGGACCGCAGGCGCTTGAGCCTATGCCATATTCTGATGCCCGAACCGGCTGGCGGCTGATTGTGCACAATCGCAAGGGATCACTGGATGCAGTCGTTGCTGGAATCCGTTCCCGCAACCTGGCTTTGAGTTTTGGTGTACTCCTGTTGTTGGCAGCCAGCATGGGAATGATCATCGTGGCCAGCCAACGGGCCCAACGACTGGCGCGCCTGCAAATGGATTTTGTGGCGGCCATCTCCCACGAGTTGCGCACGCCGCTGGCGGTGATCTGTTCTGCGGCGGACAATATTTCCGATGGATTGGTCGAAGGCCGGGAGCAGTTGACCAAGTATGGCACGGTGATCAAGAACCAAGGACAGCAACTCAATCAATTGGTCGAACAAATCCTGTTGTTTGCCACCACACGCCAAAGTGGGAACCTCTACAACTTTCGACCGCTCCATGTATCGGAAATCCTTGACGCTGCCTTACACAACACAACGGGCTTGGTCCAGGCGGAGCAAATCGTCGTGGAGCAACATGTTGAGCCTAATCTTCCTGAAGTTATGGGGGACCTCTCGGCGTTTTCGCAATGCTTGCAGAACCTGATTACCAATGCGGTGAAGTATTGCGGCCCGCATCGCTGGATCGGCATTCGAGCCTGCCTAAGCGATGGCGATCGAGGCCAGGAGATCCAGATCAGCATCGAGGACAAAGGTTTGGGCATTGCGCCTTCGGAGTTACCGCATATTTTCGAGCCGTTCTATCGGAGCCCGGCGGTGACTGCGGCCCAGATTCATGGAACCGGATTAGGATTGCCGTTGGCCAAGAGCATGGCGCAAGCGATGGGAGCCAAAATCACTGTTAGCAGCACGCCGGGCCAGGGCAGTACATTCACTCTCATTATGCCGGTTGCGCCGGCCACCCCGGTTACAACGGGTTCGGTGGACGATCGGGCCTTAAGGCCAGCGCTAACATGGAAAAAGTAAGAGGCTTACAGACTTCGGAAAAATCATGCTCTGACACGAAGCTGACCACGTTATGCACGAAAATATTCTGCTGGTTGAAGATGAAGAAGCATTGCGCATGACTCTCAGCGACCGCCTCCACAGCGAAGGCTTTGTGGTCGATTACGCCGCTGATGGCGCTGAAGGATTTCGCAAAGCAACCCAGCTTCCTTTTGACTTGATCATTCTGGATGTCATGTTGCCGCGCAAGAGCGGCCTCGACGTTTGCCGCGACATTCGCCAGGCCGGATTGATCACGCCGGTCCTTATGCTGACTGCTCGTGGCCAAACCATCGACAAAGTTCTGGGCCTGAAGATCGGCGCCGATGACTACGTAACCAAGCCTTTCGACATGATGGAGTTGATGGCCCGCATTGAGGCTTTGCTGAGGCGCGCACCTAGCCGGCCGCCTAGCCAGGAAGATGTTCACCAGCTTGGCGCAATTCGCGTGGATTTCAGGGGCACGCAAGTCTTTAAAGATGGCAAGATTGTGACCCTTTCAGCCCGCGAATTCCAGTTGCTTCGCTACTTCATCGAGCATCGCGGGGCTACCCTCTCGCGCGATGAGATACTAAAAGAAGTCTGGGGATACAGCGCCGAGACCTTTACGCGCACCGTCGATGTCCACGTGGCCAGTCTGCGCCAAAAGTTGGAAGATGATCCCAAACAGCCGGCGATCATCCTCACCGTGACTCGGCTTGGATATAAGTTTGTGCTTTGAATCTCTTCGGCGCCTTAGCAAAGCATGGTTTGGCGCGTCAAAATTGATGTAGTGCCGAAGACACGACAGAGAATAGACCCGCCTCCGCCGCTCGAAGGTTAGACAAAAGTTACTGCTGGACGAGTGCCTGCCCAGAAAATTGAAATAAACCTATAAGCACCGTGATCCTCCGCGGTGAGTCACCGCCTTGACAGTTCTTAATGCATTTACATTCCGGTCCCGCGTTCCATCACTACACCATAAAACATCATACGGAGCGAGGGAATAAATGAGATACCCATTCATAGCGTCTTCTTTAAAACCAACACCCAATACGGCAGCCCCTGTCAAAACCCAACTCGATTTGGTGGAGAACAGGCTCACCAAGACATCCATTGTCTTATGGATTGATGATGATGGATTATTTCTCGAAGCGGCTGAAGGAGTACTCCAAATGCGTGGCTTCACTCCATTGGTGGCGCAATCGGCGGTTCTTGGCTTGTTTCTCCTGTGCATCTGCAATGTGGATGCAATCGTGGTGGACTACAACATGCCAGGCATCAACGGCGTGCAATTCGCGGCCCAGATACGAGAGTCGCGTCCTGAATTGCCGGTCTTCCTCTATTCCGACTGTGCTGCGGAAATCGAGTCGGATTATCCCGGGCTGTTCGATAAAGTCTATGCCAAGGGCGGCAACCGCTTCGATCAACTGATCAAGGATCTCGAAATGGCAACTCGGTCTTCTATTCAGTAATGTTGTTTTATCATCAAAGGAGTGCTGCAACTCCAAACAGAGGCGAAGTTCGTCAAAGGCGTTGGCCCGCGCGTGGCGGAGTGGCTGGCGCAGAAGAATATTGCGACGGTTGAGGACCTGCTCTATTACCTTCCTTTTCGCTATGAAGACCGGTTGAATCCTCGGGGCATCGGCGAATTGCGGGAGGGCGAGATGGCCACTGTGATTGCGGAGGTGCGCAACTCCGGTATCTTCCAAACCCGGCGCATGCCCCTCTTCCGCATGGTCGCAGGTCAGGGCCGGTCCTCGATTCAATGTGTATGGTTCCGAGGCGAGTATCTTCGTGACCGCTTCAAGCCGGGCCAGCTTGTGGCCTTGTACGGCAAGGTGGAAAGAGAGTGGAAAGGAACCGGGCTGCAGATTGTCCAGCCGCAATTTGAAATCATTGGAGAATCGCAGGAGGGCAAAGGAGACGAGACAACTGAGATTGAGCCCATTGAGTCCCTGGAAGTGGGCCGGATCGTGCCTATTTATGAGTCAGCCGCCAATGCCCGGCTCACCTCGCGATGGTTTCGTAGGATCCTCTATGGCGCTTTGCAGAATCTTTCACCCGAAATTCCTGACGGCTTGCCCACGTCACTCTGCCGACGATTGAATTTGCTCGATCGCCGCACCGCCTTTCAACTTGCGCATTTTCCCGAGGTTGGGGAAAGCTTTGCCGATCTCCAGGCCTTCAGGACGCCTGCTCACCGGCGGCTCATCTTTGAAGAATTGTTCTTTCTTGAGATCGGCCTGGAATCGAGACGCAAGCGGCTGCGGCAAAGGACCGGCATCAGCTTCGAACTCAACGACAAGGTACGGGCTGCGATCAAGAAGATTCTTCCGTTTCATCCCACTGCGGCGCAAAAACGGGTGCTTAAAGAGATTGCGCAAGACATGCAGTCGCCCGCGCCTATGCGCCGTCTGTTGCAGGGCGATGTCGGTTCGGGCAAAACAATTGTGGCTCTGCAAGCCGCAGTGATTGCGAGCGAAAATGGCTGCCAGGTCGCGTTCATGGCGCCCACGGAAATCCTGGCCACGCAACATTACCTCTCGGCCCGGCGCATCCTGGAAGATGCCGGATATCGAGTGGTGTTGCTGACCGGATCGCTGGACGAAGAGCGCAAACGAAACGCCCGCCGCCACATCGCTCAGGGCGATGCCCACCTGGTGATTGGGACCCACGCGTTGATCCAGGAGAAAGTTGAATTTCACAATCTTGGGTTGGTGATCGTGGACGAGCAACACCGCTTCGGCGTGCTGCAGCGTTTCAAGCTCATGAAAAAAGGCGGAGTGGAGCCGGACACCTTAGTAATGACTGCTACCCCAATCCCACGCACACTGGCGCTTACGTTGTATGGCGACCACGATACCAGCGTGCTCGACGAACTCCCGCCGGGGCGCACGCCCATTACCACCCGCAAGGTTTCCGATGAGCGCGCACCCGAGGTTTGGGAATTTGTACGAAAGCATGTCACAGCCGGACGCCAGGCTTATGTGGTGTATCCGGTGATTGAAGGTGCGCCCTCCGATCAGCCTGAGATTGAGTTCATGGGAACGACCGCCACGTCCAAGAGTGGCCTGAAAGCAGCCATGCACATGTATGAAGAGCTGCGCACCAAGATCTTTCCTACTCTACGAGTGGGCTTGCTTCATGGCCGGCTTTCACCGGACGAAAAAGATGAAACTATGCGGCGTTTTCAAGCAGGAGAGATTGATGTACTCGTGGCCACCACGGTGATCGAGGTCGGCGTCGATGTTCCGAATGCAACGGTCATGGTAGTGGAACATGCGGAACGCTTTGGACTGGCCCAACTCCATCAGCTTCGCGGACGCATTGGCCGTGGCTCGGCCAAGTCCTTTTGTATCTTGATGACAGGAGGCAAGGTGTCGCCAGAGGCAGACCAGCGCCTGAATGCCATGGTGAGTACCCAGAACGGATTTGAAATCGCCGAACTTGATTTGCAACTTCGCGGTCCCGGCGAGTTCTTCGGCACACGCCAGGCCGGTATGCCCAGCCTGCGCCTCGCAAACCTAGTGCGCGACCGCGAGCTGCTGGAGATAGCCAAGACAGAAGCCCAAAGATTTGTGGCCGATTCGGATCCGGAAATTAATCATGCTGATCGACAGCGAGTCGTAGAGCATATAAAAACCCATTGGCAGCGGCGGTATGGGTTGGTGGAGGTGGGATAGTGCAGCAGTCAGCCAAGGAATTGCCATAAATGCCAAAATTGCCATAATTTGGCGATTCAACGGTATTACTCTAAAGCTCAAAGGCTTCTCTTCTACGGGTATTTAGGATACAGCATCTGTGGAAACGCTCCGACATTTACGCCGGAGATGTTTCGTGGGCTGAATGCTGAATGTTGAGTGCTATCTTCGTATCTGGTCTTCGCGATCGATGATCTGCGCCACAAAATGCACTATGTCCCATTTTTGTAGCACGGTGACTTTGCTGTCCACGTCGACATGTCCGAGGGCCGGACTGATAAGAACATTCTTCAACGCTTGCGGCGGAACGTCTTGCGCCAGCCACTGTGTTTCGGTGGTGGGAATTACAGCATCACCCGATCCATGCAAGAGCAACGCAGGTATCGTCAATCCGCCAAGACGGCCATGCGGCGACACTGCGGCCATCTCGTCGCCATGTAGCTTGATCTCATCCAAAAGCTGCTGTTGAATCTGATCGCGATGATGCAAAATTTGATCCAACTTCGCTTTTCCCTCGGGACTCAGGTGGCTGGATGCCTGACGTGAGAGGTCCGCGTCTTCATGAAGCCAAAGCCGTAGCGCGTCCCTGGCGAAGGGGACATCGGAGGCGGCGAAGAAGTCTTCGAGGTGGGAGTAGGCCAGCACCAGCACTCCATATTCGTGGGCCTCGAACGAGGCGACGCTCCCATCTGGCTTCTCAATGGTGTTGGTGGCAAAGAAGCGGGAGACGCGCGCCAGATCATCATGCCCGCCAATGGAGACTACAAAAGCCATGTTGTTGGCATATTCAGGCCGAGTGGCCGCCAACAGCGCCAATCCTCCGGCAAAACTTAATCCCAGGGTACCCACGCGCGGTTGGTGCAACTGGTTGCTCAGAATAACCGCAGCCATTCCGATTTGATCCACGGTTGGAGGACTCACATGATAATCAGCAAGGTCCTTCAACTCCGGAGTCATCACCTCCAGGCCTGCGCCGGCGAGGGCATGGGCAAAGTTGATCAGGCGAGGCTCTTCAATGCCCTTGTATTGCACACCATGCAGCAGCACCAACCCTGGAGGATTGTTTACATCTTGAGGTATGTACAGCCGGTAGCGAAGCGAACCTGTAGGAGTAACGGCCGTGCCCAACTGCTCCTGCACCGGATGTCCTGCGAAGCGGACAGCCATTCCTGTAGCTTTGGGATCGGCCAGCCGCAACAGAATCGACATAGCGGGCAGATGGGTTGCGAGCGGATGGCTTAAGGCGATTCCGCCCACCACAAGCAGCAACAAAATCGCCAGTAGAATCTTCTTCCGCTTTGTGCGGGGTCTTGGAGGCAACGCCGAACTAGCAAGCGCAGGTTTCATGGCAATGGATTCAGGCACATAAGCCTGCCTGTGGAATATTAATTTAGATTAACTGCGTGTCAGATTTTATAACGGCATGGCTGTTTCCTACGCAACATAATATGATGTTCTTAGAGTAGTAAATTATGGGCAATCTTCTCGATAGCATTCATTCACCAATCGACATCAAGCAATTATCTATTCTGGAACTGCAACAACTGGCCGCTGAAATCCGGGAGCGGCTCATCACCGTGCTGGCAAATACCGGCGGGCATCTCGGCCCCAACCTGGGCGTGGTGGAGCTAACTTTGGCCATGCACTACGTCTTCAATACTCCGGAGGACCATTTTGTTTTCGATGTGAGCCACCAGGCCTATGTCCACAAATTGCTCACCGGTCGCCGCGACCGATTCGATACCATCCGCCAGCCGGGTGGACTAAATGGGTTCATGCTGCGCACCGAAAGCGAGCACGATTGCTATGGGGCTGGCCATGCCGGCACCGGGCTTTCGGCAGCACTGGGCATGGCTGTAGCCCGCGATCTGGCTGGAGGAAAAGAGCATGTGATCGCCCTGGCCGGCGATGCCGCTTTTACCAACGGCATTTCGTTTGAAGCCCTGAACAATGTTGCCAGCTCCACCAAGCGCTTGATCGTTGTTCTAAACGATAACGAGTGGTCGATCGACAAGAATGTCGGCGCGATTGCCAATTACTTCAATAAGATTGCTACCAACGAGATGTACGCGCATTTTCGGGCCCGCGCCGGCCAGTTCGTGGAGAGATTCGGCGGCAAGAAAGTGCGAAGAGCCATCAGCAAAGCCGAAGAAGCTGCCAAAGGTATGCTTTGGCCGAGCATGCTGTTTGAAGAGTTCGGCCTTACTTACTATGGCCCGCTCGACGGCCACGACCTCGCAAACCTGATCGCAACTTTCAAGTTTCTCCAGCACCAGGAAAAGCCGGTCCTTCTTCATGCGATTACCCAAAAAGGAAAGGGCTTCGAGCCGGCCCTTTCGAAGCAGAAGAAGTTTCATGGGCTTGGACCTTATGATCCAACCACGGGAGAGACCAAACCTGCTACGCAAAAGACCTACTCCGAGATTTTTGGCGAGACCATGGTCAAACTGGCGGACATGAACAACAAAGTAATTGCCATAACGGCCGCCATGCCCAATGGAACCGGCCTCGATTTGTTTCGCCCACACCATCCCAACCGCTATTTCGATGTAGGCATTGCAGAGGAGCATGCCGTGTTATTCGCCGCCGGCATGGCCACAAAAGGATATAAGCCATTTTGCGCGATTTACTCCACGTTCTTGCAACGCGCTTTTGACCCGATTGTGCATGACGTATGTCTGCAAAATCTGCCGGTAGTCTTTTGCATGGATCGTGGCGGACTTTCCGGTGATGATGGCCCCACTCATCATGGCCTTTTCGATATCAGCTATCTTCGGGGCATACCCAACATCGTCCATCTTGATCCCAAGGATGAAGAAGAGTTTGCCAACATGCTCTATACGGCGATGCTTTACGATGGGCCTATTGCGATTCGTTATCCACGGGGCGCCGGTATGGGTGTCGCCCCGAAAGCAACACTTCGGCAACTGACGATTGGCCAATCGGAGCTTATCCAGACCGGAGAGCAGATTGCCATCTTCTCTTTGGGGGCGATGTTGCCGGTGGCGCTGGAAACCGCGCGCCAACTGGAAGCCGAAGGCTTCTCGGTGGCAGTCATCAATGCTCGCTTTGCTAAACCCATCGACAAACAGGCCGTTCAATACTGGGGCAGGCGGGCTGAGTTGTTAATCTCATTTGAAGATCATGTATTGAGTGGCGGCTTTGGCAGCGCTCTTCTGGAAGAGCTGAATCGCCTCGATTTGCATATTCCGCTGATCCGCATTGGCTGGCCCGACCAGTTCATTGAGCACGGCAAACCAGAGGCCTTGCGCCTGAAATATGGCCTAAGCGCAGAAGCGGCCATCGAACGCGCACGCCCTTACTTGAGGAGCCGGCAACGCAGAGTCATGTCGGTACGTTAAATCCTAAGTCAAAATTCCCATTGCTGCTTTCGCCTTATTTTCGCATAATGCTTGCTACTACTTTTTCAGGTGCTCGTGGCAAACGAATTCATCCCCAACCCGAAGCAGAAGCTGGCCATTGAGCACGTTCATGGTCCTATGCTGGTTCTGGCCGGCGCTGGAACCGGAAAAACCACCGTGTTGGTGGAGCGCATTGCAGCGCTGGTCAAGAATGGCCATGCCCGGCCCGAAGAAATATTGGCCATTACCTTCACCGAGAATGCTGCCGGAGAACTGAAGCAGCGGGTAGAAAAGCGATTGGGGAAGCGGACGGCCATCTCAGCCAGCACCTTTCATGCTTACTGCCACGCCATCTTAAAACGCAGCGGGAATGATTTTCACATCCTCACGCCCGAAGATGTTTACGTTTTTCTACGGCAGAGAATCCATAGACTCGACCTGGATCGATTCATCAAGGCGGCTGATGTGGGCGAGTTCCTGCACGACCTGCGCAACTTTTTTGACCGCTGCCACGAAGAATTGATCGAGCCGAAACAGTTCCAGGAGTATGTAGATTCGCTCCATTCCGCCTCGGAGTTGCCGCGCAACTGCAGATCTAAAGACGTTGAGGCCCTGGGAAAGGAAGAGATTCTGGGGCGCTGGCAGGAGATCGCCCTCGTATTCACTAACGCCATGCGGCTGCTGGAAGAGGAGAACCTGGGCACCTTTGGAATGCAGATCAGCGGGGCAGTGCGTCTTCTGCAAGCCAACCAGCAGCTCCTGAATCGGGAGCGCAAGCGCGCCCGGTTCATTCTCATCGACGAATTTCAGGACTGCAACTCCAGCAACATCATCCTGGCTGAACTGCTGACGGGCGAGCAAAAGAACATCTTTGCCGTGGGTGACCCCGATCAGGCGATCTATCGTTTCCGGGGGGCATCGAGCGCCGCCTTCGAGGATTTTCAACGACGCTTCACTGAAACCCGGGGAGTCTCGCTCGAAGAGAACCAGCGTTCCCGGAGCAACATTCTGCGCGTAGCTTACGCCGCCATTCGGCCCAACCCCGCGGTCTTTTCGCAAGCCAACGTGGATTTCGAGCGGACACTGCTGCAATCGGGGCGGGACCGGCGTGACGCGGAGACCGGGCGATTGGTATTCGATGATCCGGTCGAAGTGGTGCTCAACCCTTCTGAACGATATGAAGCCGCAGACATAGCAGATGAGATTCTCAGCATTCAGCAGCAAAACCGCGGACGCGACCGCGCCACCATGGCCGTGCTCTATCGCTCGCATCTCCATCGGGCAAAGATCGTGGAAGAGCTGGCCGCGAGAGAGATTCCTTTCCTTGTAAAGGGCTTGGATGTGCTGGATACGCCAGTCATCCGTGATTTGCTGGCGCTGGTTCGGGCGGTGGGCGACCAAACCGATGTAGAAAGCCTCTTCCGGGTGTGTGGTTTTCCCAGGTTTGGGGTGATAGCGGCGCAACTGCGGGAAAACCTGGCTGACGCCAACAATAAAAGCTCGTTCAGGAGCGTTCTGCAAAGCACAGCAGGCGGCGACCAGGTGCTCTCAGCTTTGCAAGCAGCGCGCAGTTTTATGGAGGAGAAAAAACTCTCCGTCTCCCAAACATTTTCTTACCTGATGCAGCAATTTGATTTTCTCGAAGACGACATGGCCGTTGCCGCCATGCTGCGCTTTGTGGACGCCTGGGAGGACAAGCCGTTCATTCGAGAAAAAACACTGGCTGCGTTTCTCGAATATCTCAAATATTTCGAGGAAGCCGGTTTTCCCGTTCCCATGTTGTCTGAAGAACAACTGGAGGAGGCAGCGCGCAGCAACCCCGATGCGGTTCAGCTCATGACTATCCATGGAGCCAAAGGGCTGGAATTTTCGCATGTGTGGGTGGTACGGGCCATCTCGGGTTCATTTCCTTTGCCACCTCGTGAGTCTCTGTTCGAATTTCCAGCAGCTCTGCGCAGCTCGATTGCGATTGGGGACAGCAAAGAGATCCATGAGCAAGAAGAGCGCCGGCTGTTCTATGTTGCTATCACTCGTGCCCGCGACCGCCTGGTCCTGCACTCGCGGCCAGGACGCGGGCAGGACCCCACGCCTCCGGGATTCTTGCGACCGCTTCTTGGTGATCGGCAACTGGGTGGCGCGCTACTGCGGCGCGATCCGAAGCCGCTAAGGGGAGCGCCTTCGTCACCGCCAGCAACATCTGCAGTCGGTTCGTGGATGCTCATGGCTCCGGCCTTCACAACCACCGATATGGCGCTCAGCGCCCATGCGCTCGAAAGCTATTCCACCTGCCCTTTGAAGTTCAAATTGGAGCGAGACTGGAAGATTCCCGGTCAGGCCGCAGCCGCGCTTCAGTTCGGCAGCGCCATCCATACCGTCTTGAAGAACTATTACGATCCGCAGCCCCACGCCCCTCTGCAAGAAGGAGAAGCCGAGGATTTGGTGGCAGCCTTCCGGCGGGAGTTTGCCAAAGCGGCGATTGAGGAACCTGTGCAGCGGGAATTGTATGAACAACAAGGAGCACGGCAACTGCTCGAATTGGTGCGCACCCGCCCCCGTGGCTCCGTCGATGTAATCGCAACCGAGGCGACATTTCAGTTCCGGCTGGATAACCTCAAAGTGGTCGGAAGGATCGATCGCATTGATCGCCTGGCAGATTCCCTCGGCAGCAATCTGGTCAGGATCGTCGACTACAAAACAGGTTCGCCCAAGAATCAGAAGTTTGCTGACGAGAGCCTTCAATTCTCTATCTATGCCATGGGCGCAGTGGAGATGGGATTTATTCCTAAAGAGTTGGTGCTGCTGAATGTCCACGGAAACCAGGAGGTTGTAACCAGCCGCAGTTCAGCACAACTCGAGCGCACTCGGCGACTGATTCGTGAAGCGTCCGAGGGTATAGCGACACAGGAATTTGACCCAAAACCCGGTCTCCATTGCCGCTGGTGCGGATTTGAGCGGCTGTGCCCCGCGACCGAGCAGAGCGTGGTAATTCCGGTGAAGGCGTTGGTTGCTGCTAAAGCATGATTGGGTAATTGGGTAAATTGGTAATTGGGTAATTTTCAAGCAAGATTTGGTGAGAACGAATGACAGTTGTAACCATCATGTTAGGAATTGTGGCCGTGGTGCTGGGCTTGGCGGTTGTGGCGTTGGTTGCCCGGAAACCGACCGCCGAAGACCCGGCGGTAAAGCAGTTGCGCAGCGATGTCCAGATGCTGCGGCAAACTACCGAGCAGTCCATTCAGAATATTGCCTCGATTTTTTCGACGCAACTGCGAGATGTGACTCTGCATGTGCAATCTTCTTTGGCCGGCGCAACCTCAGATTTGGGCGGACGCCTTGACTCCATCAACCGTCAGGTCACCGATCAGTTGAACCAAAGCAGTAACCTCATGAACGACAATGCGCGGGCTGTGAGTGAGCGCATGGACTCGGTTCAAACCACCTTCGCCCGGCTCCAGACTCAAGTGGGAGAGATGACCGAGCAGGCCCGGCATCTCTCCGGACTCTCTGCTTCGGTCACTGCCATTGAGCAAGTCCTCCGAGCGCCCAAGATGCGTGGCAACTTTGGTGAAGAGCAACTGGAGAACCTTTTGGGCCTGGTGTTTGCCCAGCAGCAATACGCCATGCAGTACCGCTTTCCCTCAGGCGAGATCAGCGATGCCATTCTGTTCCTGCCTCTGGGGAATGTGGCCATCGATTCCAAGTTTCCGCTGGAAAATTTTCGCCGCATTGCAGAAGGCGCAACAGACGATGAAAGACGGACCGCCCGGCGCAACTTTCTCAAAGATGTTCGCAAGCGCGTGGATGAAATCGCTGCCCGCTACATTCGTCCCGCGGAAGGGACCCTGCCTTTTGCGCTGATGTATGTGCCGGCTGAAAACGTCTATTACGAAACCATCATTCGCGATGACCAGGGAGACCAGCTTTATCGTTATTGCCTGGAGAAACGCGTGGTTCCGGTCTCTCCCAATTCTTTGTATGCCTACCTGCAGACCATCCTGGTGGGCTTGAAAGGAATGCAGGTGAGTGAACGGGCGGAGAGCATCGTGCGAGAAATCGAGTCCCTCAGAATTGAGCTTGAGAAGTTTGGAAAGGCTTACGACACTGTGGGGCAGCATCTTCGTAATGCCAGCACGAAATTCGACGAAGGGGCCAAGCTGCTGGCCAAGGTGGAGTTGCGCGTCGAGAGCCTGGCTGGCAATGGCGTTGAACAAAAGGTTCTATTTCCCGCAGCTGGAAAGAAAGTCCTGGGGGCGGGGAATGTGTGAGCCGGGCGCAAAAAGTTAAGGGGGACGCTTTCGCATCCCCCATCTGTTTTAGCGGTTAAGGGTGTTGCCTATTTCTTGCCCTTTTTGCCGCCCTTTTTCGAACCACCTTTTTTCTTAGCTGTTACCATTTTTCTATTCTCCCTTCCATTTTTCATGGATATGCAGTGACTTACGTTCATCAACTGCGCAATGTTGAATGTATAGAGTTATTAAATTTCGAAGTCAAGCAAAAAATTGATGTCATTTCTGTTTTTTATTTCCGGGCTGGCCGACTGGAAGGCGTCAACCTAACGGAATTGCTCCCTTTCGGACCAACCACAGAAGCACACCTTGCAGAGAATCAAATAATGCGTGGGCCATCATTCCCGGTCGCAGGCTCTTGCGCAAGAGAGTGAGCAAACCAAACATCGCACCTAGCACCGCAATGAGTACCATGCGCCGAGCACCTTCGTAACCGTGCCCTAAACCAAAAAGAATCGCGGATCCGATGAGTCCAACGTAGATGTTGCCGCTAAAGGCGCTGATCTGCCGCTGAAGATAGCCACGGAAAAGGATTTCCTCGACAAGACCCGCCGTGCAGCTCACCAGGACAAACATTGCCATGCTCACGCCGCTTTGCGGCCCAAGCATGTTGGCCAACCTTTTTACTTCGCTGACTTGAGAGGCGTTTCTCATGCCCAGCAAGGAGCTGACTCCGGCCAGCATTACCAGCGCAGCTACAACAAAGCCAACCGCGATCACAAAATCAAGAAGGAAATCTTCAACAGTCTGCCAGCGTCCACCGATCAATTCTCTTAGCTTTACGCCCTTGAGTCTCAGACCAACCCATACCAGCAGCAACAGGAAGAATTCGAATCCAATGGTGACCCCATACTGAAGTATCAGAATTCGCTCCGGCGGCGGCCCGTCGCGTGCGGTTGGCATGCTGGACGCGCTGAAATAAGAATTCCCGAGGAAGAGGAGCAACAACACAATTGTGTGCCAAACCGGCGCGATTAATTGGCGGTTCGGAGTTGGCGTGAGCGGAACGGCTGGGGGAGGCGTGGAAACAATTTGCGATTGAGGTTCCATAGAAAGTGTGACGCACTTGCGCCGTCCCTCATCTTATAATGGACGGTTGGGAATCTCACAAGGAGATCTTATGGAAGACACAGTGATCATCAGCGGAGTTCGTACGCCGATTGGCAAATTTCAAGGCGCTCTCGATGGCTTTTCCGCGCCGCAACTTGGCGCTCTGGTCGTGCGCGAAGCCGTAAAGCGGGCCAATGTTGATCCTGGTCAGGTCGATGAATGCATCATGGGCCTGGTGGTGGCGGCTGGACTAGGCCAGAATCCTGCGCGCCAGGCAGCATTGAATGGCGGCCTTCCTCCAACAGTTGGGGCCATGACCGTCAACAAGGTTTGCGGATCGGGCCTGAAAGCTGTCGCGCTGGCCGCGCAAGCCCTTCAAACCGGGAACGCTGAAATCGTGGTGGCCGGCGGAATGGAGTCGATGACCAACGCTCCTTACCTCTTACCCCAGGCGCGCAAGGGCTATCGGCTCGGAAATTCCCAGATCGTTGACTCGGTAGTGAACGACGGACTGTGGGACATCTATAACAACTACCACATGGGAATGACCGGCGAAAACGTTGCCGAGAAATATGGAGTGACTCGAGAGCAGCAGGATGAGTATGCGGCCAACTCCCATCGCAAAGCGGTGCAAGCCTGGAAAGAGTGCCGTCTGAAGAGCCAGATTGTTCCCGTCGAAATTCCGGCGAAGAAGAAGGGCGAAGCCTCAACGTATTTTGAAAAGGACGAAGGCCCGCGCGAGGATACCTCGCCCGAAGCCTTGCGCAACTTAAAGCCGGTCTTCAAGAAAGATGGAACCGTGACCGCCGGCAATGCCTCCACCATGAATGATGGAGCGGC
>DASZEU010000499.1:0-4017 GCA_035940535.1 Candidatus Angelobacter sp. | reverse complement strand
CAGGTCGAGCGAACCTTCCGCCGTTGGGGAAGCCTCGGCCAAAGTCGCCGCCAGGGTGCGGAACGAGCGCGCTACATCGACATTGTCGTGAAACGCAACCGGAGAGCCTTTATCGATAGCAGGCGCAATTGCCTGATGGTTGTTGGGAATTTTCCAGAGAAGTTTGCAGCCGGTCGCAGCTTCCACATCTTCGTCGCCGAAACCTGGGATCTTCTTATATCGATTCAGCACCAGACGCACCCGATCGCGTCCGCCGCCTTCTTCGAGGTAAGAGCGCAGCCGGCCAGCACTCCACAGAGAAACCACATCGGACTGCGCCACTAACAACACTGCATTGGATAAATCGCAAAGCAGTCGCGCTGTTTGGTCAGTGCGATTAGAGCAGTCGACCACAACGTAGCGAAACTGTGACACTAGCAAATCAAAAAGTCGCGCCAGTTCTGCAGCAGTCGGAATACTTTGGTGAGGCTCCTGCGGGCCAGCCAGCAATTGCAGGCCATTCTTGCAAGTGGTCATCAGGCCTTGCAGCAAAGACGTATCCATGCGATGCAGATTTTGCAGCGCATCGGTGAGTCCAAAAGTTGGCCTGGCGTTGAGATGAAGAGCAGTATGACCAAGCAACGCGAAATCGACCAGCAGCACTCCGCCATGCAATTCCTGCAGCGCCACAGCGGTATTCACCGCAACCGTGGTGGCTCCGGCTCCGCCCTTGGCATTGGCGACAACAAACACACGAGCGCGTCCCGAAGTTGTGCGGGTGCGGCCGCGCGAAGCTGCGAACCGGGTGAAAGCGTCAATCATGCTTTCCGGCGTGGCGTTGCGCTCTACGTATTCGCGAGCGCCCGCACGCATCGCCGAAACAATGGTGCCCGGATCCGTCATCGGGCCTACGGCAAAAATCACAATCTCGCTGGTGTTGGAGTGGATCAGTTCAATGGCGCGCATAGCCCGCTGCACGTTTTGCGGATCGATGTCGACCAATACGACATCGGCGCGCACATCCTGAATCTGGCGCAATATGGCATCGGTCGGGCTAGTCGGGAATCCAACATGGCCGAATACATTACGGCCCATCTGCGTGCTCTCCAGCCGTTGCTGGAGGACCGTGAGCCGTTCTTTGTCCTCGGTGAGGAGGGTGACCGCTATGCCATGCATGGCTGGAATCTCAATTATCTACCTGAATGTGGATGTTATGAAGAGATGCGTACCCCGCCAAATGACTTTCGTAACGGGAGTTCCGCACTGAACTTCCCTTCAAAGACCTAAACCACACGAACTATAAGGACAACCATAGCGGAAAAACCGCGAAGTTGAGAGAGTGTCCCCGGCTATTCTACGCAAAAGCTTACCGATTGCAAAGGAATCATACGAAAGAAAATCCGCTCTAAACACTCATTTGGACACCAGGGCCTTGGAAGCCAGGCTGCCGTGCTCTTCATGCGGACGCTCGCGCAGGGCGGCGATTCGGGAAGGAGAGGAAGACACACCATCGGTCTCCGGCAGAAATTCGTATTTTTCAACCTGTACGGCTACGACGGATCCTCGACCGTGAGCGGAAGAAACCACTCGCAGAACTTTCCCGCCACACCGCACGCGCATATTCTCGGCCAGCGTGATCATCGACGGCATGACCAGAGTGATCTCCATGAGATCTGACTCTGCCATTTGCAAATCGGTGTGAAACAGCGCGCCTCGCGCACTTAAGTTTTGCGTAGAGCCGCATCCTTCGAGAGACGTCTGTGGAAGACGTACGGAAACCGGCAAGTGGAGCTCAAAACGTTGCGCAGCACGGCGTTCAAAATGAATCTGGTCGGTGCTCATAGTTTCTCCACACCAAAGCGAATGATATGTGCCTCTATACTAGAGACCAGCCTCGATTGCAACGTTCCGACTTTACCTCTTCGTCCTGCCTCTGGGAAGACTTAAATTCGGCGGGATGAAAACGAGACGCAACCGCGGAATCGGAACATCCATCACAGGCATCCTAAAGGGGTATAGAAAGATTCAGCTTTGAGCCATCCAGCACGCACAGCCAGTTCAGAAGAGCAAGCCTTGAAAAGAGCCGACGCGCGTGGCATTACGTTGCCCGCGACCCTGCGCTCCTTGCGTCATCGCAACTTCCAGCTTTTCTTCGGCGGACAGCTCATCTCCCTCATCGGGACTTGGATGCAGAGTATGGCGCAAGCGTGGCTTGTCTATCGGCTAACCGGCTCTTCCTTGCTTCTGGGTTCCGTCGGATTCGCCAGCCAGTTCCCCGTCTTCCTTGTCGCTCCGTTGGGCGGCATCGTGGCCGACCGCTATAACCGCCAGCGAGTCGTAATCTGCACGCAGATCGCCTCCATGATTTTGGCGCTGGCTTTGGCATTCTTGACTCTCACCGGTAGGGTTCACGTTTGGCACATCTTCGTGCTGGCGGCGCTGCTGGGCGTGGTGAATGCCTTTGACATTCCCGGCCGCCAGGCCTTTCTCGTCGACATGGTCGGCAAAGAAGACTTGATGAACGCCATCGCTTTGAACTCATCCATGTTCAACGGTGCTCGCATTGTCGGCCCCGCGATTGCCGGAATTCTGGTAGCCAAGCTGGGAGAGGGCTGGTGCTTCTTTGGCAACGGCGTGAGTTATATCGCGGTCATCGTTGGACTAATGATGATGCGAGTGCAGGGGCCGGCTCATCGCGCATCGCCCGCATCTCCGTGGGCGCACACGATCGAGGGCTTTCGCTTCGTCCGCCAGACGGCTCCAATTCGCGCCATCTTGTTGCTCCTGGGATTGGTGAGTTTGGTGGCGATGCCCTATACGATTCTCATGCCAATCTTCGCCGACAAGATTCTGCATGGCGGGGCGCGTGGACTGGGTATCCTCATGGGTGCTACGGGTGTAGGAGCTTTGCTAGGTGCGCTCACCTTGGCGGCCCGCAGCGGCGTGCAAGGCTTGGGCAGATGGGTTGCGCTTTCTTGCGGGGGCTTCGGAGTCAGCCTGATCTTGTTTTCTCTCTCCCGGAATTTTTGGCTCTCGACCATACTTCTGCTTCCGGTAGGCTTCGGAATGATGCTGCAGATGTCATCGTCGAATACCCTGATTCAGGCAATGGTGCCGGATCAACTGCGTGGACGAGTGATGGCGGTGTACTCCATGATGTTTATGGGTATGGCCCCGTTTGGAGCTTTTCTTGGAGGAGCATTAGCCGATCGGCTAGGCGCTCCATTAACGGTTTCTATGGGTGCAGTCGCCTGCATAGGAGGAGCATCATTATTCGGATTGCAGCTTCCCAAGATCAGAGTTGAAGGCCGCCAGTTGATCATCGCCCAAGGCATGACGGCCGGCACCCCTGCCGAAGAAATGACCGCCAGAATAGTAGAAGACTAGTCGCAGCTCGTATGGGGACGGGCGCCTTCGCCCGTCCAGGCAGAGCAAAGCTCCGCAGCGCGTTAGGGCTCAGAACCTGCAGGGGAGAGACGCGCCTGCATTAAAAAAACCCCGCCCAAGTTAAACTTGGACGGGGCACCCTCGAACCACTTTTTTACATCAGGCGCGGCTGCCCGCTGCCATGGCGTAAGCATTCTTCTGTTCTGAGCCTTCACGCAGCGCCTGGAAATAAATGGTGAAGCTGCGCTGCACGAGGAACATCAGGGGCAGAACAAGCAGTGGAATGTACCAGGCGAAAGCATGCGCGGCCAGTTTGGCCAGGCCTGCTACGCCGGCGGCGAGCACGAAATAAGGAAACGTGAGTTGTACAATCCGTCTCCAGATCCCGAACACGTTGCCGCCTTCGGTTAAGGTGATAATCGACGCCACCGGGATGGTGTTGACCAGCAAGTACGCCGCTGCTCCCAGTGCGAGGCCGAGTCCTGAATTCGGCGCCACGGCTTGCATGGAGTACCAGGCAGCCTGGGCGGCGATCAGGGTGACGGCCACGTTGAACATCAGTTTCATCGGCTTTTGCTGGGCACCCTCAGACCAGAGGCATTGCACCAGCGTTGAGGTTGCGGTGATCAGAAGCGCTTCAGCCAGGCTAAG
>DASZEU010000498.1:0-5129 GCA_035940535.1 Candidatus Angelobacter sp. | reverse complement strand
CCTTCGCGCTTTTTGTGAAGGATGGGGACCCAGCACACATCAGGTTAGAGTGAGCGCAGGAAGTTGAGCACATCCTGCTTTGATGGTGTGGTAGTACCCGCAGGCGTAACATCGGGCAGCGCGTTGAAGCGATTCACAGTTTCGCAAGCCTCTGACGCGGGAATTCCTGATCCCGATGGTACAGGCAGGCAATGATCCAATATGGTTTGCAGCAAGCCGTTCTCTCCAGCAACGGTCGGGTCAGGGTGCCGCCCATCATGCAGGAAGAAAAGCCGCTGGCCAAGTCCCCAGAGTGGCGCGGTCCGGAATTCGTCCGGTCCAGCCTGGCCCTGGCTGACCCCATCGGATAAGCCACCCATGTGATGGATGGCAAAGTCGGAAAAGGGGTGGAAGGTTTGGTTGTCAAGGCCAGAGAAATTTTGCGATGGCCCGGTGGTAAGGATATCTGTATGGCACAGAACGCAACCCAGCCTGGGTGGCGCCGGTGTAATGGCCGGGAGAAGACCAACCGAGCCAAACATTGCCTGACCGCGTTGTGACGAAGCGTCAAGGTTTTTGCACAGAGCTGTCCCGGTGCCATTGGGGCCGCTCGTGCCGCTGTCAAAATTGCACACACTGGGCGCGGCATTCAAACGCATGAAAACCGCAAAGTTTTGGATGCTCGAGGATATGTCGGACAAAACAGCCGCTGTAGCCGCGGGTGACGCTCCTCCTCCAAAGGTCGCTAGAATGTTGCTGATGCTGCGCGCATTAGGATCTGGCGGAGGCGCGAAAACCTGGTCTTCCGGTACCCCGTTGGGTGTGCACTTTCCATTCCCGATGGTCCTCTCATTTTGGAACAGTTCATTGGTCACGCCCATTTCCACGTTCGCCGCCTCTCCGGCAAACAGCAGCAAGGATTTGTTCTGGGCTTTCCAACCGAAGCGGGCGATAGTGTTGTCGTTGCCGTTCAGGTTAAATCTGCCTTTGATGCCCAGAGGCGGATTGAACAAGTTGGTGTTGTTGGCAATGGCGTCCTCGCTCGCCAGGTTTGATTGGAGGTTCGCATCGGGCACCGCCTCTACGAATCCATCCCCGAAAGTTGGAATGGGAATACGGAAGATGACGTTGTGAGCCGCCACTTGGGCTGGAAAAGGCTCCTGGTCAATCAGGCAGTTCGGTGGATTATCCTGGCGTCCCTGAATCACGAACAGTTCGGCCACCGAGCCG
The DNA here is from genome assembly GCA_035940535.1 of Candidatus Angelobacter sp. Classification (GTDB taxonomy): domain Bacteria; phylum Acidobacteriota; class Terriglobia; order Terriglobales; family Acidobacteriaceae; genus Angelobacter. The sequence goes on along the minus strand of DASZEU010000498.1, from coordinate 3,920 downwards.
GCCTGTACGGTCGCTGTATTGGCAGTGGCCGCCGGAACGGCCTTCACGAAGCGCGCCTCGCGAACTGGACCATCCAGATGGATGAACGAGCTGACGTTGTTCAACTGGGTGGGGGTTGGCGCGTCGCCGACCTGCGGATTCCCGGGGAAGAACGTACCATTGAAATTCGGAGTTAGCTTGTTCGGGCTGCTACCGCCAACTGCCGGCTGGGAATGGCACTGGAAGCAGCTCACCGCATTGAATGAGGGACCAAGCCCCGGAATCGTTGCCCCGCCGGTTTGCGGGACACCCTGGGAACCGGGAACCGTAGCGTCGGTTTCAAAGACTGCCAGAGCCCAGAACCAGAACGCTCCTATGTTGCCGGAGTTGGCGATGATATTGCCCGCGCCCTGCGCGTCGCCCTTGGCCGGTTGCACCACGTCGACACATTGTGGGGCTCCCGGAAATTTGGAGCGAAAACCGGGGTTGCCATCGGGACAAAAAGGAACGGCCGGTACGGTTCCTACCGGTCGCGGTCCTGGATCATGAAGCTGGGCGTGAGCTGCGGGGACAAAAAAGGCCGCAGTGAAGAGACAGCACAGCGCGATGCTCTTACTGAAGTTCTTCATTCAGATTTTTCTCCATTTCTTGGTTAGGTCGTTCGGTCAGTTAGCGGCAGACTGCCTTGCCGGCTAAAAGCTGGGGCTCGGACTATGGCATGACATCAAAGGCACAAATCGAGCGCGAGCGCAGAAAGCTTTGGACGTTCGGCAGCGGCGCCGGTATTTTTAACGTGTTTAAGTTTTCAATCGCACGGGATGGCCTTCGAACCAGGCATAGCCTATCTTCAAGGAACATATCTCCCGCGCGCACGAGTGGTGACCTCCGGGAAATCTTTTTGCACTAGCAAGCGCCGACGACTCATGCGGGCAGCGACTTTACCGCCAGTGCAGGCAAAAGTCCATAGATATCGCCTTAAAAAATTGTAAAATTTTCGAGACAAATTCCTATTTTGGAATTGGCTATCAGGGATAAGGATTGCTTGATTACTGCCCAGTTATGCCCTTTAGTAACTTGTAGTTAGGATCGACGCACTACCTATTTTCCGGTAATGGGCCTTGATTTTGGTTTCCGATTACAATTAGTAAATCTCAACTTATAAATCCCAAAAACATGTCCGCTCAACAAAATACCGGTTCCACGCCGCTCGCCCGGCGATTAGGTTTGTTTGACGCCACTATGCTCGTGATGGGCGGCACTGTGGGTGCGGGAATTTTCATCAATCCTTACGTTGTGGCCCAGCAGGTGCACACTTCGGCGTTGATTCTGGGTGCATGGATCGTGGGTGGCGTGATCGCGCTCACTGGCGCATTCATCTATGCCGAGTTGGCCGACCGGATGCCCAACGTTGGCGGCCAATATGCCTACCTGCGCGAAACGTACCATCCCTTGATTGCATTTCTCTATGGCTGGGTTTTGCTGCTGGTCATCCAGACCGGAGGCATGGCGGCTGTCACCGTAACTTTCGCGCGTTACTTTCTCGCACTCACCAGGCTTTCCCTGCCTGATTGGCAGATCGCCGTAGTTGCGCTGCTCATTCTTACCCTCGTCAACTGCATTGGGGTGCGCGCCGGAGGCACAGTTCAGAGCGCTTTGATGGTCATGAAGATCATTGCGATTGCTTTGCTGGTGCTGGTTGGCGGACTGTTAATCAGGGCTTCTCATCTTTCTCTTCGACCGGTACTCGACCAGCCAGTCTCTGCGCAGTTGATTTCTTCCTTTGGAGCAGCCATGGTGCCCGTAATGTTTGCTTATGGCGGCTGGCAAACTGCTTGCTTCGTTGCCGGAGAGTTGAAGCAGCCGCGTCGTGACCTGCCTCGCGCCTTGGTGCTGGGCGTGATTGGCGTGGCGCTGCTCTACACATCAGTAAATTTCATCTATGTGCGTGCCTTGGGCGTTGACACCCTCGCCCACACTGAAACCCCAGCATCGGCGGTGATGAGCATCGCCTGGAGACGAACCGGAGCCACCATCATTGCCTTCGGCATTGCCATCTCAACTCTGGGATTCCTAAGCCAGAGTGTGCTGACTGCGCCGCGAGTCTACTTCGCCATGGCTGAGGACAAGGTCTTTTTTCGCCAGCTTGCATGGCTGCATCCCCGGACCAGAGTTCCGATCATCGCCGTAGTTCTGCAGAGTGTCTGGACTGTGGTGATTCTGCTTTCGGGACGATATGGCCAGATCCTTAATTATGTGACCTCCATGGATTGGATCTTCTTCGGGCTCTCGGCAAGCTGCCTGTTTGTCCTGCGACGCCGAAATCCTTCCGGCGCGACAGTCCATACGCCCGGACATCCGTTTACCACCGCGTTTTTCTGCCTGGCGTGCTTCGGCCTGGTGGCCAATACGATTTACAAATTCCCCCAGGAAACGTTGATTGGGCTCGCGATCCTGGCGTCTGGGGTGCCTGTATATTACTTATGGAAGAGGTCTTCACGCACATGAATCATTCCCGAAGCGCTGCCCATTCTCCTTACATGGAATGGTCCAAGCTGCGATCGACGGCAAAGTTCAACCTGGCAACCAGCGGCATGATGAATCTCCCGTTGGCGGAGTTGGATGTCAGCCTCGACGAACTGGAGATCAACGGCGTCAACCCTTATGGCTACGCACCCCTGTTGGAGGCGATCGCCAACCGCTATCAGGTTCCCCAGGAATGCGTCGTCACTGCCACCGGAACATCTCTGGCCAACCATCTAGCTCTGGCTGCCGCTACCGAACCCGGCGATGAAATTCTGGTGGAGCAACCCAGCTACGATCCCGTTCTGAGTGCAGCCCAATATTTGGGATTGCAAGTGCAGCGCTTCCGGCGGCTAGCCGAGCAGAATTTTGACATTGACCTCGAAGACCTGGAACGGAATCTCACGCCACATACCCGGCTCATCGTAATCACCAATATGCACAACCCTAGTGGAGCGTTGTGCCCGGAAAGTGTTTTGAAAGAGATCGCGGGGCTGGCCCGCAAATCCGGCGCTTATGTTGTTGTAGACGAAGTCTACCGAGAGATGCTTTTCGAAGAGCAGCCGCATAGCGCCTTTCATCTTGATCCCGAACGTTTCATCATCACTACCAGTCTGACCAAGGCCTACGGCTTGAGCGGCCTGCGTTGCGGATGGCTGCTGGCCCCAGCCCACGTGGCCCGCCACTTATGGCAGATTCACGATCTGCACGGCGCGACCTACGCCTACCCCGCCGAACAACTGAGTGTAATTGCCTTCTTAAAGCTGGCGCATGTTGCAAACATCATGAAACCATTGCTGGAGGCAAACCGCAAACTGCTGCATGATTTCCTTTTGTCTCGTGACGATCTCGATTATTTCTGGCCGGAATATGGAACCATTGTCTTTCCTCGTTTGCGTACCGGCAATGCCGATGAGTTCTGCACGCTGCTACGCAATGACTTTGAAACAAGCGTAGTTCCAGGCAGGTTCTTCGAATTGCCCAACCGATTCAGGATCGGCGTCGGGACGCCCACTGAATCAGTGCGGGCTGCACTGGAGCAGCTAGGACGCGGATTGAATCAATACAAGAATCTTGCCCCCTGTCATCCTGAACGCAGCGCCGCAAAGAAATAATCCTAACGCAATCGCATGGCGCGGAGTGAAGAGCCTGTCCTGAGGCGCGCCGAAGGAATACCGGCAATATGTCGGACTTAAATGCAGACCCAAGATTCTACGCAGATCGTCAGAATACATTATTGTCAATCTCGTGCGAATGCCTCCGCGTACAACATCCCCCCAGATAAAAAAAGGCCGGGCATTTTCACCCGGCCTACCATGGAGCGCTTACAACGCTATTCTTCTTCCGGGGAATGTCTTTCAATCACAAGACCTTTCCCACGTCGTTCGCTCTCCACCTTCGTACCCGGCGGAGGCTGGAAA
>DASZEU010000497.1:0-8027 GCA_035940535.1 Candidatus Angelobacter sp. | reverse complement strand
AGGCCAACCCGGTGACCAGTCCTACCTCGCTCTTTTCGTTGGCCAGAGTATCGCGGAATTTGATTACGCCCAGGAAGTCGGCAACGTTTGCCCCTGTGAGAGTTACGCTGTAGGCCGATCCTTCTTTAATGACCTTGCGGGCAACTTTGCGGCAGATATTGCCGATCTCGCGCTCCAGGTTGCGCACCCCGGCTTCGCGGGTGTACGACCGGATGAGTTCCTTAAGAGCTTCTTCGGTGAATTGAATCTGGGCTTCGGTGAGTCCCGTGGCCTCACGCTGCTTGCGCACCAGGAACTGCTTGGCGATTTCGACCTTCTCCAGCTCCGTGTATCCATGTAGCCGCAGCACCTCCATGCGGTCTTGCAGCGCAGGAGGAATGCTATGCAGCACGTTGGCGGTAGCTATGAAGAAGACCTGAGAGAGATCGTATTCAACATCCAGGTAGTGGTCCTGGAACATCCAGTTTTGCTCCGGATCGAGCACTTCCAGAAGAGCTGCAGCCGGATCGCCGCGGAAGTCCGACGCCATTTTGTCGATCTCATCCAGCATCATAACCGGATTCTTGGTCCCAGCCTTCTTCATCATCTGGATGATCTGTCCAGGTAGCGCGCCGATATAGGTCCGGCGGTGGCCGCGAATTTCAGCCTCATCACGCACGCCGCCCAGCGACAGCCGAACAAACTTCCTGCCGGTGGCCCTGGCGACTGACATACCAAGAGATGTCTTGCCCACTCCGGGAGGCCCGACGAAGCACAGGATCGATCCTTTGGGGTTTTTGACCAACTGCCGTACAGCCAGGAACTCCAGAATGCGCTCTTTGATTTTTTCCAGGCCGTAATGGTCTTCATTGAGGATTTTTTCGGCGTGTTCAATGTTGCGGATTTCCTTGGACTTCTTCTTCCAGGGAACAGCCAGCAGCCAGTCCAGGTAATTGCGAGAGACTGTGGATTCGGCCGACATGGGTGGCATGGCTTCCAGCTTCTTGAGCTCCTGGATGGCCTTCTCATGCACTTCTTTGGGCATACCGGCAGAATCAATTTTCTTTTTCAACTCATCAAATTCGCTTTTTTCGCCCCGCCCCAGCTCTTTCTGGATGGCTTTGATCTTTTCGTTGAGGTAGTACTCTTTTTGGGCCCGCTCCATCTGGCGCTTTACGCGCGTCTGAATGGTGCGGTCCATATTCAGTTTTTCAATCTCGATATCCAGAACATCGGCAATCCGGCTGAGGCGCTCGACCGGATCGAAGATATCGAGCAGTTCCTGTTTTTCCTCAATCGAGAGCTGAAGATTTTCGGCAATCTTATCGCTGAGTTTGGCCGGATCGCTCATGGCCGAGGTATTGATAATGGGATCGAGGTTGAGGGACTGGCAGAGCTTGACGTATTGGTCAAAGAGAGTGTTGACCCGCTGGATGGCCGCTTCGATCACCGGCGTCATCTCAGGAAAATACTTCACTGTGCGTACCGTGGCTTCAAAGTATCCATCGCTGCTCACCAAGTTCAGGACCTTGCCGCGCTCCACGCCTTCCACCAGGACTTTGATGTTGCCATCGGGCAGCTTAAGGTTTTGCACGATGTTGGCAATGGTTCCCACCTGGTAGATTTCGTGCGGCTTAGGTTCGTCGACGCTGGCATCGTGCTGGGTGGCCAGAAAGATCTTCCGGTCCGACGCCAATGCTTCTTCCAAGGCGCGAACGCTGGACTCGCGGCCTACTACAAACGGGGTCATCATGTGGGGAAAGATGACCACATCTCGTATGGGCATCATGGGGAGCTTGCGTGTTTCGAATTTCTCTCTACTTTGAGTCACAGGGATTCCCTTTTTTGCTGCCAGCCAGGGATTCTTTCAGCAGCTTCTGATGTTAAGAATATCATGTATGGCAAATGTTTTTTTGGAGAGTATTTAAATCAATTTTCACATGTGCCAATAGAATCAGTATTTTACCATCTGGAAAATCTGCTCTGAGGGACCAAAGTACTTTCGTACCTAAATCTAGGTGTTATGAAAGATCATTGCCGAATGCGAATCCGGTCAACCTCAACCACTAGTAATTTGCCGACGACAGGATCTCTTGATCTCACCGGCAAAAGGTTCTCAAAGGCAAAACCTCGTGGCCCCCACTTTGTAAGGTCTGGATAATGTAGTTTGAAATACAGTGATCAGCCAAAAACCGCAGGGCCATCAGCCCACAGCCTCAAACTCCGCCAAGTCCCGGGCGTAATCTAAACATGCAGCAATTTGGTTTGGCGTGAGATCCGGAAACTCCCCAATAATCTGATCTACACTCTTGCCATTAGCGAGATAACCCAACACAAGGCTCACAGGAATGCGGGTGCCCTTGACGCACGGCTTACCTCGAAGGATCTCTGGATCGCTCACTATGTAATCTTTCCAGTCCACTGCCATAAAACGATACTAGCCTCATTTCAATGCCGAGGTAAGAACGGAACTTCCAAGCATCACACGTTACCCGTGCGTCGCGATCAACCGGCCTTTTCCATGGTCGGCAGGGAGATGTCTCGGCGGTCCACCATCTCTTTGGTGACCTCGAATTCCTTCACGCGCTTTTGGCCGGGTAGGTGATACATCAGGTCGAGCATAAGTTCTTCCAGGATCATGCGCAATCCGCGCGCCCCAACCTTGCGATGCAGGGCTTCGCGGGCAATGGCTTGCAAAGCACCCTCGGAGAAGCGCAGTTTCACGTTTTCAAATTCAAACATGCGCTGGTACTGCTTGGTGATGGCATTGCGGGGCCGCGTAAGAATCTCAATCAGGGCGCCCTCATCCAGATCATTGAGGCATCCCACGACTGGAAGACGTCCGACGAACTCCGGAATCAGGCCAAAGCGCACCAGGTCTTGCGGCTCGGATTTTTGCAGTAACTCGGTATCGCGCTTGCTGGCCTCGGTAAACTCTTTTTCTTTTTGTTCGTTGGTGCGGAAGCCCATGGATTTCTTGCCAATCCTACGGGCCACAATTTTTTCCAGGCCGACAAAAGCGCCGCCGCAGATAAAGAGAATGTTGGTGGTATCAACCGGTGTGAATTCCTGGTGGGGGTGTTTGCGTCCACCCTGGGGCGGAACGTTGGCGATGGTTCCTTCCAGGATCTTCAACAGAGCCTGCTGCACACCCTCTCCGCTTACATCGCGGGTAATCGAAGGGTTTTCATCCTTGCGGCCAATCTTATCGATCTCATCGATATAGATAATGCCGGTCTGGGCGCGGCCTACATCGCCATCGGCTGCCTGCAACAGCTTGAGCACGATGTTCTCGACATCCTCCCCGACGTAGCCGGCCTCCGTGAGGGTGGTCGCGTCCACAATGGCAAAAGGTACATCGAGCATCCTGGCCAGTGTTTGGGCCAGCAAGGTCTTGCCCGTTCCGGTGGGACCAATCAGCAGGATGTTGGATTTCGTCAGCTCCACCTCGCTGCCTTTGGTGCGGTTCATGTGAATGCGCTTGTAATGATTGTAGACGGCAACCGAAAGCTTCTTCTTGGTCTGGTCCTGGCCTATGACGTACTCGTCGAGAAAAGCCTTCACTTCCTGCGGTTTGGGGAGATGATTGGGAGCGGCGCTGGCGTGGGTCTCGGAGCGATCATCTTCCAGGATGGAATTACAGACTGCCACACATTCGTCGCAGATATAAGCTCGGGGATAATCGCTGGGGGAGGAAATAAGTTTGGCGACGGCGTCCTGCGACTTATGACAGAACGAACAACGAAGCGTTTCTTCCGGAGTCCGAGGCTTCACAGCTACTCCTTGTTCTCTACAAAGCGGCGGGACAACCGCGGATCAAACCCCGCCGGTTCAAAACCAGATTTAGCACTTATTTGTGCTTATAAATAATATCGTCAATAATGCCATATTCTTTGCATTGTTGCGCGTTCATTATAAAGTCACGTTCTACATCTTTTTCAACTTTCTCCAGCTTTTGCCCGGTATGCTTGGCCAGCAACTGGCTGGTGATCTCCCTCATGCGCAGAATTTCTCTTGCATGTATATCAATATCAGTGGCTTGGCCGCTAAGGCCAGACATCAAGGGCTGGTGAATAAGTATCCTAGAAGTGGGTAAGGCAAAACGCTTACCCGCTGCCCCAGCGCACAAAAGGAGGGCTGCCATGCTGGCCGCCTGTCCGCAGCAGATGGTCATTACGTCAGGCCGGACAAACTGCATGGTGTCGTAAATTGCCATGCCGGCGGTAATGGACCCACCTGGTGAATTGATGTAAAGCTGAATGTCCTTTTCCGGGTCTTCGGCCTCCAGAAACAGCAATTGCGCGATCACCAGGTTGGCGATGGTGTCGTCGATGGGGGTACCGATGAAAATGATGTTGTCGCGCAGCAACCGCGAGTAAATGTCATAGGCGCGCTCTCCGCGGCTTGTCTGCTCCACGACCATGGGTACAAGTGCCATATCAAGTATTCCTTTCACTCCAAAACTAATCTATCAGCGGCAGCATCATGCCGATTTGCTATACAGCGATTCCAGTGCCTTATTGGTGCGCATGCGCCCGCGCAAGCGGTCTAACCCATCGTCATCCAGTTCCTTTCGCAATGCCTCCGGTGTGGTCTTCATTTGTCCGGCAAGGGCGTTGATTTCCTGGACGAGCTCTTCGTCGCTGATTTCAATGTTTTCCACTTCGGCGATTTTGTCCAGCAGCAGCGTGGATTTCACTTCCTTGATCGCGGCCTCGCGCTGCCCCACACGCAGCCTTCTGAAATCCATGCGTTTCATGTCCTCTTCGCTCATGCCCTGGTGCGCCAGGGCACGCAAGCCACGCTCCAGGCGAATATCAATCTGCCGTTCCACCAGCGCTTCAGGCACGGGGAAGTCGTGTTGCTCTATGAGCTGCTCCATCAGCTTCTCTTTTGCGTCATGTTCAACCTTGCTCTTGCGTTGCAGCGCCATGCCTTCTCTCATGCGCTTTTTGAGATCATCCAGGGTCTCGAATTCCTGGCTGAGTTCCTTGGCAAAGTCGTCATTCATATCGGGAATTGTTTTCTTCTTGAGGCTGTTTACTTTGACGGCATAAGAGAGGTTTTTCCCGGCCAGACGCTTGTCATAGAAATCTTCAGGATATGACACGTCAAATGTCCGCTCTTCCCCTGGCTTGAGTCCACGCAGGTTTTCCGAGAACTCCGCGATGGTGTGGATCCCGCCGATCTCCACCAGAGCGTCTTCCATGGCTTCTTCCATCTTTTGGGTTGGGGCTTGATCTTGTGGATCTGCCGGCTCAGCCTGTGGCTTTGCCTCGATGGACGGAGAGTCATCTGGCGCAGCCGCTGAATCGTCTGCGGCAGGCACAGATTTGGGGATAACCTTAAAGGATATCTGGGCGAAGTCGCCATCTTGGAGAGGTCTGTCTTCTTCCACCGGATCAAAACTTGCTCTTTGCTCCTGCATCCGCTGCAGTTCACTTTCAACGTCTTCATCGGTGACCGGAATCTCAGGCCTTTCCACTTTGATTTCCTGATACGGGCCGAGTTGAATTTCCGGAAGCACCTCGAAGGCAGCTTTGAATCGAATGGGCTGGCCTGGCTCCATCTCCAGGTTGCGCACTAACGGCTGCGAGATGGGCCGCAGTCCTTCTTTCTGAATAGCCTGGCGAAAAAAGTCAGGCACCAGCGACTCAAGCACATCACTCTTGATCTGCTGGCCAAACCGCTGGCGTATGACGCTGGCCGGAACCTTGCCATGGCGGAAACCAGGTACACGAGCTTTCAGCGCGTAGCTCTGGATACGTCCATCCCACTCCCTGTTCGCTACTTCGGCAGGTATCTCCACGGAGATCTCACGGCGCAGGGCAGGGTTCATTCCGTCTTGCGGTTGAGGTGTCTGGTCGGCCACCTGAGCCTCAGGTGCAGCAACATCGGGCTGGCTCTCTGGGCTTTCCAGTTGGGTCTGAAGGTCCTCGGATGGTTGTTTTGTAGTGTCTGCGGAACTCAAATGGTTTCCTTATCTCTCTGCTAAATAAAGGATTACGCGGAGCGTTCGCTGCGAAACTCCAGCCATTTCAAGTGTAAGAGACGTTGCCCTACCGGTCAATGCGGCCAAAACAATCCTTACCGCGGATTTGCGCGGATGCACGCGGATCAATGCTGAGACCAGACTCAGCCACTGATTTTCACTGATACCACTGATTGGTGACCTGAGACGCAGGTCGTGGATGATTTAGTTCCGAGCAGACCATGACCTCTTGCGAAAAAAACAGGTATTCGAGGCATAGGTAGTGCCGACGCGAATGAGTCCTCAGAATCCGCGTGCATCCGCGTAATCCGCGGTAAAGTTCTCGCTCCCCCGCTGTTAAACTGGAGATGGATGTCTTCAAACCTCGTTCAGCTCAATCAGGAGATCGTCTCCTGTACACGCTGTTCCCGGCTTATTACCTACTGCCAGAAAATCGGACGGGAAAAGCGCCGGGCGTACCTCGATTGGGAGTACTGGGCCAAACCCGTTCCCGGCTGGGGCGACCCAAATGCGCGACTACTCATTCTAGGTCTGGCGCCGGGAGCGCATGGGTCCAATCGCACTGGAAGGCCCTTTACCGGAGACGGCTCCGGAAACTTCATGTATCCGATTTTGCACAAGGCGGGATTTGCCTCGCAGCCCACCGGCACTCACCGCGAAGATGGCCTTCGTCTGCACGACGCTTACATCACGGCCGCTGTCCGTTGCGCTCCGCCGCAGAACAAACCGGAACCCCAAGAGATTACCAATTGCTCAAGCTGGCTCGATAAAGAACTTGCCTTGCTCAAGAAAGTGAAAGTTGTGGTGGTGCTGGGCAAGATCGGCTTCGACGCCTACCTGAATTATGTGAAGCGCCGGGGACTGCTGGATTCCAACGCAGGATTCACCTTCGCCCATGCCGCCCATTATCAACTGCCCGACAAGCGCATCCTGCTCTGTTCTTATCATCCTTCGTTGCAGAACACCAACACCGGCAAGCTGACGGAGAAGATGTTTCTGGATGTATTTCTGAAGGCGCGTAAATTGATGGCAAGAACCTAAAATCTTACCGCGGATTTCGCGGATAAATACGGATTTGGCTTAACGGTCAAACGAGTTCCCTTCTTGATGCCACAATAAAGGCAAAGCACCATTGGTTTTATCCGCGCCCATCCGCGTGATCCGCGGTTAGAGTTTTGGTTTCGCTTGTAGTTTGAAGAGCCGGGAAGTCCTGCAACGCGCGCTCCCGCAATTTGTATTTCTGTAGCTTGCCGCTGGCTGTCTGGGGAAACTCCGAGACGAACTGGATGTGCTTTGGAATTTTGAACGAGGCGATCTGTCCTTTGCAGAAGACCGTGATTTCTTCCGGAGTGGACGATTCGCCTTCCTTGAGCCGGATGGCCACAGCGACCTCTTCCCCGAATTTGTGGTGGGGCACGCCGTAAACCGCAGCGTCGCTTACCTTGGGATGGCTTCTCAGGAAATCTTCAATCTCTCGCGGATAGACATTTTCGCCGCCGCGAATGATCATCTCTTTTTTGCGGCCGCGAATTGCGATGTATCCGTTTTCATCCTGTGAGGCCAGATCACCGGTGCGTAGCCAGCCATCGGCAGTAATGGCTTCCTGCGTGGCCTCAGGTTTGTTGTAGTAACCCTTCATGATCAGATAGCCGCGTACCCACAGCTCGCCTGTCTGGTTCGGCGGCAATGGTTCTCCTGTAGCAGCGTCAACGATCTTGACCTCCGCTCCAGGCAATGGCTTGCCGACGGTTTGTGTGCGCCGGGTCATGTTGTCATCAATCTCTGTCATGGTGACTACCGGTGAAGCTTCTGTAAGGCCGTAGGCAATGGTGATCTCCGGGATATGCATGTCGCGCATCACACGGCGCATCAGCGACTCCGGGCAAGGCGCGCCGGACATGATTCCCGTACGCAGGCTGCTCAAGTCGTATTTGCCGAACGATGGGTGCTCAAGTTCGGCGATATACATGGTCGGCACGCCGTAAAGCACGGTGCAGCGTTCGCTGGCGACGACGTGCAAGACTTTCTCAGGATCAAAGGAGGTGAGCGGCACGAT
>DASZEU010000496.1:0-8056 GCA_035940535.1 Candidatus Angelobacter sp. | reverse complement strand
TTTTCAAGTTCTATTCTGTTAATTGTTGGGAAAGCCTGCGCCAGAAAATCCACGCACTGGCCGAGGGAATGGCCATGCTTTTGAAAGAATTCAACCACCAACTCCAGAACTGGATTCGAGCGAACGGCGACTTGGCGTAGCGCATCCGGCTGGCGGATAAGAAAATGGTAAGCGTCGTCTTTCCGTAGAAAGCTGCACGGATATGCGAAGATTTTATTTGTGTCCGTGACTTGCGGGAGCAGTTGCTTCTCAAGCTCCAGAATCACGATTGGATCGACTACTATTTCACACTCATTCTCTACCACTAATCCCATCGATGCAGGAAATTCAATTTTTGCGAAGAGATGGAATGGATTGGCTTTACTGAAAAAGCGAGTGGCATACGAATAAATTCCCCGCTCTTCATTGGAGAAATCGCAAAGGTCGCCTGGTCCGTGCCGATGAAAAGTGTCGATGAGCCAGGGGCATGAATAATTTACGGCAAGGCGAAATTCTTCGTCAGAGACAAGCGCATTCAGCTTCTTTCGCAATTCGGCGAACGTCGCTTCCCGGCTTTCATCGAGTACAGCAGTTCTCGAGCGCAGATGGGAATTATATTGGTCGATCTGCGGTCGCTGGCTGGGAGAAGCAGCCTGCACTTTGGAATCGGAAACGGCGCGGCCTGTGAAAATATCTCGTTTGAGCTGAAGCAGCAGGTGGCGTTCGGCTGGATTATTTGCTCTGGGAACCGATTCATATAAAACCTGCAACAATGACTCTTGCACCTGGGCGAGCTGCTTTCCTAGCTCGTCATACTTGGCCAGCGCCGATTCGAAGACTTCTGACCGAATATCTTGGCGTCCGCGAAAGGGACTAACGGCGGTGCGGACCGCGAGCAAACAATTTCTGAGTTTTCCAGTGCAAACTGGCCCCGCCATGCTGTTGGTAAGAAACGAGCGTATGATATCATAGCGAATATTTTCCCCCTGATGATCGCGCGCCACACTCAAACTGCTATAAACACCTGAGATGAATTCAAAGTGCAATGTACTCCCTTTCTGCGGACCGTGGTCTGGCCGCAGCCGTATGTAGGTGCAAAACAAACTTATGTTCGATTCGGCAAAAAAATATTGCCTGTCCCGCTATGCGTTCTTGCGTCGGGTCGGGGATGTGCTGGTTGTCGAGAGCCCTGTCATGGGCCGGCAATCCAAGACTGTTAACTCATCGGTGCTCTTGTTTTTTCTCAGGTTTGCCAGCCCAACCAAGCCCATCGACGTCCTCTCTGCTTGTTCCTCGGAACAGCAAGCAACGCTGGTAGCGTTTCTGGAATGGTGTGTTGCTAATCATCTGTTTGTAGAGGTGCTGCCCGATGGCAGGACAACCGAGGACATCGGACCTCTTGCTCATTGGGAATTTCACGATCTGTTATTTCACTCCGCCTCGCGGCTTGGAAGAAATCTTGGAAAGATAGGAGGCACCTACAGATTAAATGGAGTCGTTCCTCCTGAGCCCCATGCCAGGCCCCGTTACTCTCATGCCTCGTATATGCCTCTTCCGGAGCCCGATCTTGCAACATTGATGGAGAATGACGTGCCGTTCACACGCGCGTTAGAACAACGCAGATCGAAGCGGACAACAAGCCAGCTTACCATCGATGCGCTGGGCCACTTCCTTTATCGCACTTGCAGAGTCGTGCATACCTCCACTCATGAAGGAGAATCGCTGGTCACAAAGCTATATCCCAGTGGAGGAAGCCTTCATCCTTTGGAGATTTATTTTGTCAATCATTCTTGCGTTGGCATGGAGCGCGGTCTTTATCACTATGATCCCCAAAGTCACTCGGCAGCTAAGCTCAGAGTCTTCGACACAGAAATTGCACAGCTCCTTGACGCTGCTGCAACCAGCTCGGCGCTGGAAGGTTATCCGGCTGTCCTATTTGAGATATGTGCGCGCTTTCGCCGCAGCGCTTGGAAATATGAGGGAATCAGCTACAGACTGATTTTGGCCGAGCTAGGAGCCCTTTATCAGACTATGTATCTCGTAGCGTCAGCCATGAGATTATCGCCCTGTGCCATCGGCTCTGGAGACTCCGACTATTTAGCGTCGCTTCTGTCGAGCGATTACTACCTGGAGAGCGCGATCGGCGAATTCATGTTGAGCGGGCCTATGGCGGAACCAACAGAGCTGGAGCCGCAAGGCTAAGTTTTTCACCCCACAGGATGGACGTCGAGATTTAATTGACTATGATGCCGCAGCGGCACTCCCCAAAGATCTTCGAATGATCGTTGAAGACGCTGAGTCAGCGCCAAGCGGATGTAACAGAAGCCAAACCACATTGGATAGAGCCCAGGCGTGATTGCCTTAACACAAAAAAGCTTCTTCCGGCGAAACTCGGCGTGAGTTATATCTTTCAGAAGAACCGTAACGCCGATGCTGTGCAATTGATCCATGATCTTTTCGAGTACGATTCGCAGATTGTAGCTTTCCTGGTGTGGAACACAGGAGAGAGCGTCGAGGTCCTTGGTAGTAAGACACGGATCTGCGTTGAAATTCAAAAATGACAGGCGATCTGAGGTCTCTGCAATGGAATAAAGAGTGATATGGTCCACTGGTTCAAGTACCTTTTCGGGGTCCTGCAGAAGTTCCCGGGCTCGCTTCTCGTCCAAGGAGACTGGATTTAGACCTTCCGCAACATCTGCAAGCGCGGCAAAAAGCGCCTGCTCGCAATTCAGCCGGCACGCGGTCGCGACCATTAGGTGGTGGCCTTCACCTGATTGTTTTACCGCAATGCAGAGCACCGTGGGTATGCCAACGTCACTGCTTAAATGAAATAAATAAGTTTTGTAGTTTGGATATCTGCTTTGCATGCGGTGCCAGAGCCATTGGAACTCCTGTAGGGATATCGACTCGGGAATGATCTGCATGCATGGCCGGCGCAAATACCAAGTGGCGAGAAAGGCATCTCGTTCGATGCTCTCAAGGATCGCGAAAAGGGCAGCCTCTTCGATGGAACCTCCCAAGGCGCAACCATTGGTGTTGCTGTGCACGCAGAGGTTTTCTCCAGCAAGACGGCTGGTGTTGAACCAGATTTCCTGCGCCGGCACAAGGAATGTCTTTTGCGAGGCGAGATCGTGGGCCGCAGTCCAGTAAATCGGCAGACTGCTTTCGTAGTGGACCCGGTCATCTGAGGGACAGGTGCGAAGCCCCGTAAAGCACAATCGCGCAGGGTCGATCGCCGAATCCTGGAGTTTGTCGAACGGGCCATAAATAAAGCTGGCCTGAGGGTCAAAAGAGTTCACCTGATATCTCTCCAGTGCCTCGCATCGCCCAACCAGGGTGGCGTCGGAAACTTTTAAGGCCTTGCCCATGCAGAAGAAAGGTATCCCCGCGCCCCCTGCGGTCTGACTGATGGCGCACGGAACCGAGATTCCGCCCATCTCGATTCGCTCTCTGCGGACGATTCCAGTTTCTTGTGACACCAGGTCATCTAGTTCTGGCCTCGAGCCTTCGCGTAGTGAAGGACCAACGAACCGGTCAACCAGGCGGACGCTCGCGCTTGTCGATGACAGGCAATTCGCAGCATATCTTTCGATCACCGGCGGTAAGCATGACGGATGAAGATAGGCTTTGGACGCTCTAATTTCGCCTGTGGAGAGATCGAGGAAAATAACTGTTTCAGGATCGAATCGGTTCCACAACAGGGTCAGGAGATTCAGAACCTGAAGCGGGTACAAAAAATGAAACTGCTCTCTCGCATGGCGTCGCAGGAGCTTGATCGGATAGTCGTCGATAATGAGTTGCACTACCGAGTCAATTTTTGGCCCGTCCTGCCGTAAAGAGTTCCGATACAAAATGATGCGATGAAAGTCGAAGATCAGAAATTGATCATGATCTGATCGATCCGTCTGACTGTCGAAGTACATTCCGAAGAGTGAATCTGAGTAAAGAGCGGCCTCCAAATTTCCTGCGGCCAGTTCCAAGAGCCTTTCACGGACGACCCGGGCTTCGTGAGCTAACAGCCTCTCACTAAAAAGTAAGTTTGCGGCCTGAGCCATATTCGCTGAGGGTTCCAATGAATTCCTGGCTAGGGTATCAGAACCCGGGGAAGCACGCTCTCACCTCGTGCTCCCCCAGCTCAGCAACTGGCGTTGACCGACTGCAAATTCTGGGAGGACATGCGATCAGCTACGCCGGTTGTGAAGGCTTCACCGGATTGAACTGCCCGATGCCCCTGCTCCGTCTGCTGCTCCAGAAAATTCCAGAGCGTACTTTTGTCCTGAGAATTGGACTTGGCTGAGCGTTCCGTTTCCGCTGGCGCCGTTTGCCACTTCAGCGGTGCTGGAAGTTGATTTCTGCTGCAATTCCACAACTTTGGCAAGCACTGTTGCCACAACTTTGCTGCCCTGGGAGATAGTGGCTTGAACATCGGGACCTGTGCCATCCCACTTGATCACATACTCGCCGGCCGGCAAACTCTTCCCGCTTACCTGGACGGGGTCAGAAATCTTGAACGTACCTTTATGAGAGGCCCCGGCTGCATACGCTCCGGCGGCCAACGACAAAACAACCATTACGATTGCGATTCTGGAACCTAAAGACTTCATGCTGCCTCTTCTCCTTTCCCGATTGGTCGGGAACCCTTTGGGGGCGGCCCAGATCAGGCGCACACGACTAGCTTGCATTTCCAGACGGATGGCCTACAATGCACACTTCGGGGGTTAACCTACAGAGATCCTCTGTGCAGGACTGTTCTTGCCTTGGGCCGCCAAACCGCGGGCAGGAACGTCCTGGTTAACCCCTGGAGCCTTCCCTGATAACCCTCAGATCAAGATACGTTTGCGAAACTAAAAAGTTTCAACATATCTGGACGCTTTATGGTCATTTAGACGACTTGTGGGAAGTGTAGTTAGCAAATTACAAAACTTTATCGCGGATCAGCAAAACGGATTTCCGCCGCTGATTTGCGCTGATAAACAATGATCAGTGCGCGGATGTATTTTCGAACTGCGTACGCCCTGATCGCAGTCTCCATTCGCACAGTCACCATCCTTCTGTCATTCTGAGGAACGCACTTTGTTCCGAAGAATCCCCCAGATGCTTGTGAGTGCGTGAGTGTTCGAGTGGGTCAGGCAGCATCTCCGATGGGTTGGCGAAAATGCGAGGATAGGCATCCCGATCACATCGTGGCGCTTCATCAACATCGTGCATGAAGCAGCGTGGGGATTCTTCGGCCAAAGAGCGGCCTCAGAATGACAAGGGTGAGAATGCGGCAAAGCGAGAATGCTTACGAAAGAGGGAATGTTTATCGAAGCGGAAATGTTCATCGAACTGCGTACGCCCTGATCGCAGTCTCTATTCAGCACAGTCACCATCCCTCTGTCATTCTGAGGAACGCACTTTGTTCCGAAGAATCCCCCAGATGTTTGTGAGTGCGTGAGTGTTTGAGTGGGTCAGGCAGCGTCTTCGATGGGTTGGCGAAAATGCAAGGATAGGCATCCCGATCACATCGTAGTGCTTCAGCAACATCGTGCGTGAAGCAGCGTGGGGATTCTTCGGCCAAAGAGCGGCCTCAGAATGACAGAGGGGGCAGAGGTGTGGTTCACCCGAAGAGCCGCATCAACCCTTTGGCTTTCATGTCGGGCACTGCGAATTTTTTAGATTCCCCTGCCGATTCTGTTATGGCTTCGGCTGCGAGGTAGCCGCTGCGGACTGCGCCTTCCATGGTTGCCGGCCATCCAGTGGCAGTCCAGTCGCCGGAGAGGAATAAGCGTGGCCACTCGGTTTTTGCACTTGGACGATATTGATCCAGGCCCGGACGTACCGAGTAAGTTGCATGGACTTCTTTAATCACGGTGGACTTCACCAGCTTTGCATTTTTTATCGCCGGAAAAAATTCTGCCAGCTCCTTCATTGCCAGGTCGAGTATCTCCTGGCGGGATTTTTCGACCAGCGTCTTGGAGGAGCTGATTACCACCTCGATATAGCTTTTCGCCTCCGCGCTCGGCGCGGCCTCGGTTCCGTGCTGAGACATCTCTTCAGGCGCAACTTCTTTGCGAGGCCCATTCTGATGGAACATGGTCTTGTGGAACATCCACTGAATCGTACGATCGAGCAATACCGCGTGAGGCAGGTCTGTGATTGGCCGGTCGAACCAGAGGTGAACTCCCGTGATCGGAGATGATTCGAACCTGCCCAGCATCAGCTTCAAACTTTCGGCCTCCACGCTGCTGGGGAGCATTCCGGCCGCCAGATGAAATGGAACGGCGAGCACTGCATAATCGAATTCTCGCTCGCCCGCATTGCTAGAAATCCTTACCGCTGTTTCGCCGGGACCGATGGTGTTAACCGAACAGCGCAGCAGAACTTCTCCTTCCCGGGCGCGAATGTAATCGACAGCATGACCGTAAAGCTGGGAGAGCGGTATGCGAGGCACACCCATTCTGCCGGCCTCCGCCGATTTCAGGAATGACTCGCGAAAGACCTGTACGGCATAACGGACGGATGTGTGCTCTAGGTCTTCATTCAAGGCGCTGACTAAAACCACTTTCCAGAAGCGTTCAATGGAGCGCTCGGTTTGACCATGGCGTTGCAGCCATTGCAGAAAGTTCTCGTCCGAGTCACCGGAATCTGCGGGTATCGAGCGCATGGGCATCATGGCTGTGAGCGCGCGTGCAATGGCTAGCTTATCCATCCACGAGAGCGACGAAGATCGCAAGAAAGCTGGAAGGTTATGCAAAGGAGGCGGCAGCACCGACGAGCCAAGATGGCTGGCGCGGCCTCCTGGTTCGATAAAGGTGAGATCACTGAACCATTGGATCTGGTCGCTCACCCCTAGTTGATCATAGAAATGAATCAGGTTGGTGCAGCAGCCCAGCAGAACATGTTGGCAGTTATCCACGACTTCGCCGGTACCGGGATGCTCATAGGATGATGCCCGGCCCCCCACATAAGGGCGCCGCTCAAAAAGCATGACCCGAAAACCGGCATCCGCGAGTGCGCAACCAGCAGCCAGGCCAGCCAATCCCCCGCCGATGATGCCTGCTGTTTTCATTGGAGTCTTATGGTTCTAGCACCCATCCCTCACATTATTAATAACGAGATGAAAATGATTTGTCCAAGAGATGAAATGATTTGTATCAGGGCACGGCTTTAGCCGTGCCGGCCAGTCCATAAATCTATTGGGCTTTAGCCCCTGCGCGCGTTGACTTTCTCAGGTACGCCGAGCTAAAAGGAAACTCTTCAGGCGTCTTTGCCAATCCCGCCTCCACAGGATTGTTGGCAATATATTGCCGATGCGCGAGAAAACTTGCGCGGTCATCCACGCGCACCTCTGAGTACCCTCGCTGCCATATCTCACCTGTGTATCCCAATTCTTTTTTCAAACGATGGGAATACCCACCCTTGATGAACTGCATAGCCTTTTCAATGCTCATCGTGGCATCAAGAGTGATTAGTAAGTGCACATGGTCGGGCATTACGACAAATTCGTGGATCGTAAATTTTTTTGCAGCTACGTAAGAACGCAAAACCTCTATAAACAACATTGCATGTCGTTCGGATTGCAAAAGGTTGCGGCCCATGCTGGTCTTTGTGGTGGCGAAAAAAGTCCGCGAGGGACTTAGAATCTCTTGCTGGTCAGCATTTCGTGAGGGTATTGCCATAATGCAGGGGCTAAAGCCCAAATTCTTACTGCTCCTTGGCGGCGCGGCTAAAGCCGCGCCCTGATACAAACCTTTTGGCAATTCTACTAGGACAATTTTGTTTTTTCTGTTTAGGCTCTTTTTGGCGCGAACAGTTCTCTACGAGCTTGTCATGCAAGACGAAGCAAGACTCCTCGCGAGAGCACTTTCAGTTTTTCGAAGAGTGTTAGATGGACGCGCTCGGTCAATACATCGTAATTGCGGTCGGTAATCTTCTTCAGCAGGCGGCTATAGATTTCGACCAGGACCCACAGCGCCGGGCGGCTGTCTTCCTCGATCAGTTCCATGAGCCATTTCGCCGATGCGTAATAGCGGCGTGCGCGCTCCGCTTCAAATTCGAGCACCGGCCGCAACTGTTGGGATTTTGAGTCGCCACT
>DASZEU010000495.1:0-5368 GCA_035940535.1 Candidatus Angelobacter sp. | reverse complement strand
CCGGAAATAACAATTCTACCGAGCGCCTGTGCTCGTGTCTTGAGAGCACGAGTCAGCCGTCCGTATCCTTCCTCCTTGAAAAGATCAGCCCAGTGCCATTTCTGGAGCCTCTCTGGTACGTCAACTTCCTCCAATCGAAGTGGGATAATGAATATTGTGCCCGGTAGCTTTTCTTCCTCGACGTCAAGTGCAAACTTGATCTCTCTTTGAATATACCCCTCCTTAGTCACCGATGTTTTCGACAGACAGACGATCACACAATCAGAAGCTCGCACCGCTTTCCGGATTTCCTCCTGCCAATTTTGTCCGGCCAGCAGATCTTCTTCGTCAAGCCAAGGCGCAAAACCGTCTGCGCGAAGAAGTTGATACAGGTTTCGGACAGCGGGTTTATCTCCTGTTGAATGACACAAGAATACACTTAGTCGCTGGCCGTCGATCCCAATGCTCGTCGCCGAAGTCTCATGCTTGAGCTGCGGATTATTACCGATAATGATCTGGTCGCCGCTCTTTACCACGGATTTGGTTACAGGCTGATTATTAACGTAAGTAGCGTTTAGCGAGCTCGTATCCTCCACCACAAACTGCAAAAAATATTTACCGATGAGGATCTGATCACCGCTCTTCAATTCCGATTTGGCCACCTTCTGGCTATTCACGTAGACGCCGTTGAGCGATCCTAGATCCTCTACCGTATGGCGACCTTGATCCCAGCAAATCTTGGCGTGGTGACCACTTAGGCTCAGGTTATCGATCTGAAGTACGTTATCAGGAAGACGGCCAATAGTAAGTGTTTCCCGCTTCAAGATAATTTCTTTCAAAACCTTCTGCTCGAATGTCAAAATGAGTTTTGTGATGGCCTCATCCTTGAGTGGTGATGGCTGTTTAGCGAGCATTGGCTGTTCACCGTGTTTTAAGACTGATTGGGTCTCCGGTTGGTTGTTCTGGTAAGTACTACCCAACGAACCCAGACCCTCCACTACAAATTGCAAAACATATTTACCGATGAAAATCTGATCGCCGCTCTTCAATTCCGACTTGGCTACCTTCTTGTTATTCACGTAGATACCAGTGAGTGATACTAGATCCTGTACCGTATAGTGACCTTGATCCCAGCAAATCTTGGCGTGGTGACCACTTACGCTCAAGTTATCGATCTGGAGCAAGTTATCAGGCAGACGGCCAATAGTGAATGTTTCCCGCTTCAAGATAATTTCTTTCAAAACCTTCTGCTCGAATGTCAAAATGAGTTTTGCCATGTCTGCTCTTCAGAGACTTCCTGTTAATTAACATTATCGTAACGAATCTTCGAGCGCAGGAGGCGAATCAGTTGGGAATATGCTCGAGGATTTACAAGGCGTCCTTCCGCCAAATCAGATATGCCGGAATACCGGCGGCAACAATACCCAATCCTACGGCTGCGAACTTCGGTTGAGCGACAATCGTGTTGGCTACGAACGCCGCAACGACCAAAACAAACAGCATCGGCGTCCAGGGATATCCAGGCACAAGATAGGGGCGGGCTGCATCGGGCTGGCGTTTGCGGTAGACGAAAACACAGGCTGCTGCCAGGGCATAAAAACTCCAGCTTACAAATACCACGTAGGTGAGCAGTTGTTCGAAGGTGCCGCTGGCCGCTAGCAACGATGCCCATACGGCGCCTGTGATCACGGCAAATGCAGGTGTGCCAAATCGAGGATGCACGTGGGCTAGGCGCTTAAAGAAGAGACCATCTTTGGCCATGGCATAGTAGACGCGAGGCGCAGTGAGCGTGACCGCGTTGGCAGCGCTGAACATGGAGATCAAAATCGCGATTGCGACCAGCTTGGCCGCAGTCGGACTGATCGTCGCCAGCGCGGAGGCCGCCACGCGATCGGAGTTGGCAACACCGGTGGAGCCGAGCGCGGCAACATATCCCAGGTTGGCGAACAGATAAATCCCAATTAGAGCCAGGGTTGCCGCCAGAAAGGCCAGCGGGAAGTTGCGTTGCGGATTCAATGTTTCTCCGGCGCTGAAAGTGGAGTATTGCCAGCCTTCAAATGCCCAGAGCACGCTGACCATCGCCAGCCCCAGGCCCGAGAGCAAAGATCCCCAGGTTTGCAAGTTTGCAGGCGAAGCCCCAACGACATGAGAACCTTTCCCAAACCATAGCAATGCCGTGCTCATGGCGAGAAGCGCAAGTACCTTGGTTCCCGTTGTCAGGTTTTGCAGGTTGGCGCTCTGGCGAGTTCCTCGGACATTCACAGCGGCAATCACCGCGATCGCTGCGATAGATACCAGTTTGGCCGTCCATTTGGTTAGCGGTACGAATTCCTGGAAATACCTGCTGAATGCGACCGTCAAGGTAGCTACGGCCCCGGTGCTGATCACGAAAAAGAAGGTCCAGCCAAACAGAAAGCCCATCAACGGCCCAAAACAATCTCGAATGTAAATGTACAGGCCTCCTGCCTCCGGCTTCATTGCAGTCAACTCACCGTAAGTAAGGGCTCCGAGTAGCGAGAGTACTCCGCCAACGATCCACACCGAAAATGCCAGCGGTAGAGAATTGCCGACTGACTTCAGCACCGCTCCGGGAACCAGGAAGATTCCCGATCCGATCACGGTCCCGATGATCAGCAGCACCAGGTCACGCATCCCCAGAATTCGCTGAAGTTTGCGTTCGCCCTGAGCTGGCGTACTTCGATCCGGCGCAGAGATTGGAACTCGGTTGGGCGTTAGCATAAAACTCTCCTGTCCGGTTCGATCTGCCTACGGGTTATATTTTTGCAGCCAGCTTTGAATCTCTTTTAAGAGATCGCGTCGCTGCTCAAAGCGACTAGGGAAATGGGGCGAACCCGGATATGTGACCATCCGTACTGTCTTGCCGCGCTCGGCCAGCAGAACAAACAATTCTCTTCCTTGCAACACGGGTACGCGGAGATCGGCTTCGCCATGGAGAATGAGCAGCGGTGTGGTTACATGGTCCGCGAACATTGCGGCGGAAAATTGCAGCATCGGAGTAGGATCTTTTTCCTGGAGCCGGGCATCGTAATCGGTTTGCCATATATCGCTGGTCGGAATAAAGCTGAGCCAGTCGGTGATTCCCGCGCCCTCAATCGCCGCGCGATAGCGATTGGTCTGGGTAACAGTCCAGGCAGTCATGAAACCACCGGCGCTCCATCCAAACATAGCCAGGCGATTGGGGTCGGCCCAGCCCTGGGCAATCGCGTAGTCCGTGGCGCTGTCTACATCGCGATAGGCGCGGTCGCCAAAATGCTGGTAAATGGAGGCCAGAAAATCTGAACCGTAGCCGGTCGATCCGCGATACTCGGGCTGAAGAACGACATATCCAACTCCGGCAATGAACTTCGGAAAGAGCGAAAATGTTAGTTGATCGTTGGACTCAGGTCCGCCATGGGGCAACACCAGAAACGGCCATTTCTTGTCTGGGGAATAACCGGCAGGGAAGGTCACAATTCCTTCCAGCTTGATTCCTTCCTTCGAGGTCCAATGCACTACCCGGACTTCTCCCAGATCGACATTCGCCAGAATGTTGTCGCCTTCATGCGTGATCCTCTTGAGTGTACCGCCATCGCTCACAGCAACATTTTCGGCGTGCTGAGGGTCCACCACAGAGAACGCCTGCACGTCCGGCGACGAGGTGAACGCCGGAAGAGCCGGAAATACTGACAGGACTCCGCCTGTCCAGCGGTAGGTTGCGGTCAACTTTCCATCATGGTATTTGTCTATTTCGGCGATTACACCGCGGTGCAGCTCAACCCACACGGTTCCGTGTGGATCGGAAATAACGTTGGTCGCCGATCCCTCGAGCTGCGGAGTGCGGTCCACTGGCTGGCCGCCCGCTATGGGTACGCTCCATATATGATCGGGCGTAAGCACCGGCGTGGTTGTGCTGGCGAAGACCAGTTCCTTGCCGCCATTGTCCCAGGCAATTCCCATGGTGCTATTGGGAATCTCCGCAACCTTGCGGGCGCCCGAGGCGCTGCAAACATAAATGGATGTGTGCAAGTCGTGATGGCCGATCCGAGGTGTCTGTGTTACGACCGCAATTTGGGCGGAATCATTCGACCACGAGATTTCCGTGATGTTGTTGAGGGCCGGACACCACCAGCCTCCCTCCCCGCCGTTGATGTTCATCACATACAAGCTGGTCTGATCGTTTTCGACCACGGTATGTACATCGCTCAGAGGGTCTTTGGTGCGTGGATCGGCCAAGAGAGCAAAGCGCATTCCGTCGGGCGAGATCGCGACCGCCTGCATGCCCGAAGGCAGAGCGATGATTCGAGTAGGCTTGCCTTCTCCTACGGGAATGATCGCCAGTTGTTGTAATTTATCAACCTCGTATCCGCCATAGAGAGCGCCTTCCTTGGTGAAACCAGCCGCACTGAAAGTCTCAGGCAAATCCAGCTTGTGTGTATGTTCGCCGGAGAAATCCGTGAGCCACCACTCATGCTTCTCCGGCCCCTTGGCAACGCCGTAGCTTACCTGGTAAAGAATCGACTTTCCGTCCGGCGAAATGGAACGCGCCTGAGCGCGTCGCAATGCCAAATAGTCATCAAACCCAAATGGATGCTTTTGTCCCGGCTGGCTTTGGCCAATGGCAGTAACGCCCGACACGATTAGAAGAAACAATAATCTTAGGCAGAGAGGCATCATTTTCAGCATCCCGTTCGTCCTCCGGATTGTTGCAAAAATCAAATTACCAGTTCAGGTTGTCTCTACGGGGCCAGCACGAGTATTGAAAAAGTAGCAGGAAGGGGGAGTTCTGACAAGAAAGCCGAACGGAAGTTATACAAAGGTTTGAAAGCGCCGCCCGCGGCGCCAATTAAATTGTTGCCATAAGTTGGTAGCCTGCTGCACGGGATTCAACAATTCGCTGTCTTCCATGGCCAGGGTTCTTCTCATAGCGGGTATGTAGCAACCCAAACCGCTCGAGTAAATCGACGTCGCGACTGACTGCACGTGTATCGCGTTTCAAGTTAACAGCAAGATCAGACACAGGAGTCGCTTTCATTTTTGCTGCACGCAAGAGTCGAATACGCTCTGCCGAAAGAACCCGCATCATATCGTTTGCATCTTGAAATAAAACAGTAATTTCAGGAGCAAGTTCTTCGCCACGGTCCAGTTTACGAGCATGTTCCCGCACACGATCGAA
Organism: Candidatus Angelobacter sp.; assembly: GCA_035940535.1. Classification (GTDB taxonomy): domain Bacteria; phylum Acidobacteriota; class Terriglobia; order Terriglobales; family Acidobacteriaceae; genus Angelobacter. Next base: position 216 of record DASZEU010000495.1, on the reverse strand, counting down.
AAATCCCTTTGTGCCGTCACCAGCGACCCGAACTTTAACCTTCTTGTTCATCTTCGGCCCTCCAGAGATCCTCAACTTCTTTCTGGAATCGATCTACAAGCGCTTCATAGCCAGGAAAGTCAATTTCTTCAACCGCCCCCATAAAATGCCGGTGGTCATAATCATGACTGTTGTCGTAACCCAGTACCCGCCCATTATCGACACTACAAACACGAG
>DASZEU010000494.1:0-2342 GCA_035940535.1 Candidatus Angelobacter sp. | reverse complement strand
CTCAACTTGCCAGCCGGTAATGTGATTTTGATTTTGGTTACGCTATCGCGATGAGACGCTGCTGGCGCAGTATCTCGATGCCGGCTAAACATGCCTTGTCTGCGGGAACGCCTGGCACTTCTATCTTGCGTTGCAGGAATTCGGCTGTAATCTCTTTCACTGTCAGGGCGCCTTCACAAAGGCCCAGCAATTCGGCCGAGAGCGGACTGAGCTGGCGAACTTCCGCCGGCCCCGGCGGAGCCCGGCGAATTGCGAGCTTCACTGGATGATCGGGTATGTCGTTCAACGAGCTTCTCTGGCGGAGCCGCCGAATAATCTCCTGATAATCAGCCGGAACCTTGACGACCGATACTCCCGGAAGCAACTGTGGACGGCTGTCGGGAGAAACCAACTCTTCCAGGTCATAGGAGGGTTGCTCTTGATGGTGGCGGGTATCGTCAATGGGCGCTTCAGGATTGCCGCCAAGTAATGCCGCTTCGTATTCCGTCAGTGCAGTGATCGCAAGCGGGGCCTTGCTCGCAGCGGGGATATAGTGCTGCCGCACAAAGCGGAGAAAGTCTGCGGCAAAGGCGCTTTGCGCGTAGTAGGCGGTGCGGTCGCTGTTTGAAAAGTGGATACCGTTCTTGGTCCGCCATTCTTGCCATTGTTGGAACACGTCCACCACGTTGCCGCTATCCTGATGCAGTCCCAGCAGAAGCCGTCGAAAAGCCCTCATGCCGTTGAGGAGAAAGTCGCGCAACTCCTTGAGTAATTCGCGTTCCAGGAAGGGCAAAGGAACAGAGTAAAAGCTGGAAAAAATTTCAGGATGCCCGGCAATCATCGCATGATCTTGAGGCTCCTGCTGCCATCCGCGATACGACATATCGGCAACATCATCGTTCAAGATCAGTGAATCTTTGTGCTGCTTCTGGATGGGCGTATCCGCCAGCGGAGCCAGGATGCTGAGTTGAGGATCGGCATGGTCATAGCGCAGGGAATCCACAAAGAACGCTGCTGTATTGCGAAGGTCGTCCATGGTTTCCTCGGGAAAGCCGGCCATCAGCGAGACCGCGGTGTTGATTTTGAACTTGTCGCAGGAACGGACCCGCTCCGCCGAATCGTTCAACTCAAGACCCTTGTCAATGATCTTCTGCATTCGTGAGGAGCCGGTCTCAATGCCAAAGAAAATGCCCCGGCAGCCTGCCCGGGCCATGAGCGCGATCAGCTCTTCGTCAACGCAGTCGGTGCGCGCGCTGCAGCCCCAATAAAATTCTTCCTTGCTTTCCAGCAGGGCTTCACAAAATGCCACCACCCGCTTGCGGTCGACCGTGAACATGTCGTGCACCAGCTCAAATGAGTTGGTGCCGTAGGTCTGCTTGACCCTGCGCATATCGGCAATCATTTGTGCTGGACTCTTCAGCCGGAAGCGGCGACGGAAAAAATCATTGGTCGAACAAAATGTACAGGCAAACGGACAGCCCCGCCCCAGCTCCAGCGGAAAGTGGCGGCAGAAACGAACGTCTGGAAAGAGATGAAAAGCAGGAAATGGCAAAGCATCCAGGTCCAGAATTAGGGGCGCATCTGGGTTGCGCACGATTTCTTCGTCTTCTCTACCCTGGCGAAACGTGATGCCCGGGATGGCCGCGAGAGAGCTGTGTGCGGTCAACGCATCGACAAGATCGGGAAGGGTCTGCTCCGCTTCACCACGCACTACCAAGTCGATCCATGGAAAGGCGCGCATGGTGGAGACATCCACAACCGAAGCCTGGGGGCCGCCCAGTGCAACCACCGATTTGGGATGGACTCGCTTAATTTCGGCGGAGATGCGCAGCGTCAGCGGGTAGCTGCTGCAAACCGTACTGAAGCCAAAGAAGTCACAATCGCGGCGGGCGAAGTAATCTCCGGCAAAACTACAGAAATCAGTTCGGTTTCGATTCGAATCGTTCAACCAACTGTAGTAAACGCGATTGAGATCCACAACTTCCGGCTGCAAGCCTTTAGCTTCCAGCACGGCGGCAAGGCTAAGAATGCCGACCGGAGCAAGCTCGCCCATGATGCGAGCTGCGTCCATTTCGCCCACGCTCCGGTTATCGAACTGGTTGGCCGTGGGCGCACTAATGAGGCAAACCTTCATGGTTGTCACTCGTTGGACCGCGACTGAACGGTGTTAACACACCACAGGCTAACGAATCTGGCCCTGGTGCATCGTGACTTAATCAATCGCGAGTTTCTTCGCAGCCCATGTTTTGGACTAACGTATTCTCAAATGCTTTCCGCAGCTCATCAATCTGTTCGCGATTTAATTGCAGGTCACGAACTTGGTGTATGGCCTGCGGCAGTTGGTTGGCTATGTGTCTTGCCAG
>DASZEU010000493.1:0-2127 GCA_035940535.1 Candidatus Angelobacter sp. | reverse complement strand
ATCCGGCGCAGTCGTCGGCCGGAACCTTGTGCTGACGAATGGCGAGAGGCAAAGCACAACTCTTCTCGGTATGGCATGCCAGACACTTCTGGCGGAAATAGGCAGGCGCCTCCTGTGCTGACGGCTCCACGTGCGGATCATGACAACCGATACAAGCCAGACGGCCGCTGCTTCCCCGGTAACACTTGCTAAGAAACATGGACAGGTAATGCTGCAGCAGATCATCCCGCGGAGTGGACTCGCGGCGAAGAGGAACCATGAAGATGCTCAGCGTGTCATCTAAAGCTGATCCAGGACGAAACTGACTGTAGTCTTTACCGGGCTTAAAGATTCGCGCGTCGCCGGCCTGATGGCATGACATGCAAATGTTATCGGCAAGCCAGGGCGTGACTTTCGCCGGATTCACGATCGAATGCCCGGCTCCCTGCGAGGGATCCATTTGCATCTCCACAACGTGCTGCTCGCCGGGCCCGTGGCAGTTCTCGCAACCTATCGCCAGTTCCTCAAACGGAGGATCGCGAAAAAGTCCGTTCCCGTCTGCGACTGGCTGCGGCCTGCCACTGTGGCATACGACGCAACCCGCCAGAACCGGACGGCTGAAACCATAATCAGCAAACTCGTATCCGGGCGACTGAGCCCAGCCGTTGATTTTTGTGTAGAACGAAAGTGGGGCCTCGAAGAGATAATTTCCACGTTTGACAATCGCGCCAAAGCCATTTGCTCCCGAGCCGATGATCCACTCCACTTTGTGCGTATCGCGGAAAATTTCTCTTCCATCGGGCGCAGTCGCAAATTCTGCCTGAAAAAGCTCGTTGTTGCGAACAGAAGTTTCAAAATGACGTTGGGAGCGAGGATCGAACAACGAGGCTGACGTTGAAATCCTTCCCAGCAGAGACGGAGTGATAGAGGCCATGGAACGACCCATGTCAGTTTTCGAATAAGAGTCGTAGATGGATCGATGACATTGCGCGCAGGCCTTCGATCCGACGTACCCGCTGCTCGATCGATTCACCTGGGGGGTTGAAGGGACTGGTCCTTCCTGACCTCGTGTGGTGACGATAAAAACAAGAATTGTGCCGAGATAAAAGCCGAAATGCCGATTTCCGCGCCGCATAAATGCGAAGGCCTTCATACTATCGGTTGGAAGCCTCTACCCAAGACAGAAATTCTTGCTTCACCCACTGTGGACTTTTTTCCGCATGACAAAGCAAGCAGGCATTCGGGCTTTCTTGCTGCCCAAAGCGCAGAGTCATGTAAGCATCTGGAATGTCATCGATTTGGTGGGTCCGGGCACGGAACAGCAACGCATCCATGATGCCTGGCATATGGCAGGAAACGCAGCGACTGCCTTCGGAATCGGCGTGGTGATGTGTGTGGGCCGCCAGCCTGGACGCATCCTGGAATTTCTGATGACAATCGGTGCACGCCCGATCCGGCTGACCGGGGAATCTCAACGAAGTAGGATTTGCGGTTGAATTGTCGCCGCTCGACGCATGGCCGTGCGGATCATGGCAATTCCCGCAGCTCACTTGGCCCTTCTTGAAACACTGGGAACGCTCTAACGCTTCGACAATGAAAGTGGTCTGGCGGAATCTGCCGTCCTTGTAGAAGCCTTTGCGCGAGAACTCACCAAAAGGGATGCGCTGATTGCGCACGAAAAACTCGCCGCTGGGAGAATAGTTCAGTTCACCGTGCGGTCCTGGGATGCGAAGTGCGGACTGCATGTGACACTGCGAGCAGATTTCAACAAAATCGCGGGTGCCGACCTGGTGAAAATTAACCGGAGGATCAAGCGGATTTGTTGATAGATAAAACTCTCTTTGGGCTACTTCGGCGATGTGCTGAGCCGACGGCCCATGACAAGCTTCGCAATTAATTCCTGGCTCTTGAAACTCTACGTTCTGCGGCTCAAATCCTCCGCCCTTGATGTTCCGTAACTGACTGCTGTGGCAGACGGCGCAAATCGCTTGATAGCTGGTCGAGCTGTCGAGTTTTTCCCAGGAACGAAGATCGGATCGCTCGCTTCCGGGCGAATCAATAACCTGCCAGAAATTGACCCATCGCTTGTACATGCAGTTGTACTGGACCGGGAAGACATGGATCTCGCCGTTGGGCAGTTTGGTCGCA
>DASZEU010000492.1:0-3796 GCA_035940535.1 Candidatus Angelobacter sp. | reverse complement strand
TCCCAGTCCCAGCGCAGGCCGATGTCCACAGTAAAGTTCGATGTGATACGAATGTCATCCTGCACGTACGCTCCGGCTTGCTTCGTCCGGTAATGGCGATTGCTGGCGCCGTTCAAAAGCTCAGTCGGAGACTGGCTGCCGCAGGAAGCTCCATTGGGCCCGCATAGTTGCCCCAACAGAAAACCCGGGAAGTCATTAAAAGTGACAGACGCCAGATCGTTATTCTTGTTAATTACATTCAGTTGGGTGTAGTTGAAATTGAATCCAGTGGATATGCCGTGCCGGCCATGCACCCACTTCAGATTGGTCGACACCTCGTAGTTGTTTTGGAACATGCCGGCATCCGCGAAATTGGTAGAAGGACCGATGGATAGACCATTGAACGTAACGTTGTCTGCGTTCTTGATGCCTATTTGGGGAAAAAGATTGATCCCCTGCAGATTCATGCCGATGTCCGACGGGCTTATCGCTTGGCTCTGATTAGCGTAGGCTTTTTGGCGAATGAAACCGAGACGCTGTTCCCAGGTCAAATTTGGTGTGATCGCGGTTGTGTTGTCGAGGGAGAACGTCTGACTTCCCGCGTCCATAGTCTGCGGGAACCCAAGCAGCTGGCTGTTAGCGAACGGGGTGGTATTGGGATCGCGCTGGTAATAATACTTGGCGGCCAGACGATCTTTGGCACTGAACAAATAATCAATATTGCCGTTTACCTGATCCGCCGTAAACAGTGAACCTGGACCTTGGACGATGGCGTCCGACCGTGAATTGTTCTGCAGATTCGCGAGGATCGTTGGATTGGTTTCTGCGCTAGGGATGAAGAAGGTTCCGTTGGATGCCTTGGCCTGCAACAATGCGAGCGCCTGCGGTGTTATCTGACCAGGTGTAATGCAGGCGGGCTGACCACTTCCGCCGCATGGACCAAAATCCTTGTTGGCTACGTTTGCCAGAGCCTGCGCACTGCGGTCGTCTGTCAGATCGGGGGGCACAGCCACGAGGGAAATTCCCAGCAACTGGTCGGCAACGCGTTGTCCCTGATAAGAAACAAAGTAGAAAAGCTTGTCCTTCTTAATCGGGCCACCCAGGTAACCGCCAAAAACATTCCGGTTCATGTGCGGCCTTGGCAGCTCGAAGTGGTTATAGAACCACTGATTGGCATTCCAGCCCGTCGACTGGTGGTATTCATAGGCTCCGCCATGCATCGCGTTGGTGCCGGACTTAGTTGTAAGTTCGATGTGGGCGCCGCTATTTGCCCCCTGGGACGCGTCATACATCGCGGAATTGACGTGCAACTCCTCAATCGTTTCCGGCGGCGGACTGGGTAGCGCCTGCCCAATCGCACCATAAACGGACGTGCTGGTCACGATTTCGCCACTCGGATTACTTTGTCCATTGCCACCCTCTCCAATGTTCACGGCTACTCTGGCCGAGGTCACCTGGCTCGTGGACTTGCCATTAAAAATGTTGTTTCCAGAGACACCATTGATGTTGAAACTGTTGCTCGTATCGCGCTGGCCGTTCGCCCAAATCGCTTGATTCCCCAAACCGGCATTGGTGCCCGCCGTGTTCAACAAGTCGGCGCTGACACCTGGGCTGAGAATGGCAGCTTGGGTGAAGCTGCCAGTACCCAGTGGTATTTCCGCGATTTGCTTATCGTCGAGAGTGTAGCCAGTCGTCGTGTCGGTCGCATTCAGCAACGGCGTAGCGTTCACCGTAACTGATTCGAAGGTGTGGCCGGGACTGAGTTGCGCATTGAGGCTCGTTGTTCGGCTGCCCTGAACCAGAATTTGCGGAAAGACCAAGGTTTGAAATCCGGATTTGCTGAAGGTGACTTCATAAGTGCCGATGGGAAGATCGGCGACGCTGAACGAACCGTCGTTCTTCGATTCCGCCGTAACTTCAAGGTTCGTTGCTATATTGCGGATCTTGACCGCGGCTTTCTGCATAACGGCGCCGCTGATATCAGTAACTGTACCGGTCACTGAACCCAGAGTCTGCTGGCCAGTTGCCAGTTGCGACAACAAACTGAGTGACAGCAGCACGGTTAGGACAAAAGTGAAACGCTGAGCGAAACGAACGCCGATGGACACGCAAGTAAGGGTCATGAACGGCCTCCGACGGAACTGGCTCTTATAGCACAGCAAAAAGTTAATGCCCAATGAAAAATCTGAATTGCACTCTGTGGAAAACCCAGACCCCGCGACTTGCCGTGGGCCATCTGAGATCGAAACGCTCGCTACCCTCCGCTTAACTTGTCTTCATCTATCCCATCAAGGTTACGAAACCCTGACAAAAGAATGACGATGATTTGACCCGCCGATGACCTGCCAATGACAACGTAATTCTGCCCTCACCTTAATCTCGTTTTACGACGCTCAACATTTAGCCAATCTGACTTAGTTCAGAGAAAGATCGAGGAACACAATGAAAACGCTTCTTACTTTCGCTTTGCTAGCCGCCCTCGGTACTGGGTCGGCATTCATGCTGCGCACCGAACCTTCTTTCAACGGGTCGGCTCAATTGACCGATGGAGCTTTTCGAGATGGTTTGTATCTGGGAAGGCTTGCAGCCCAGAGCGGTAACCAACGGCATGTTGCTGTGGGCCGGTGGGCAAACCTTCAAGACCGGTCTTCTTTTAGCGCGGGCTATCAGCAGGGGTACAGCGAGTTTCTCGCTAGCCGCGTGGCCCCAACCGCCGGGGCACAAGACTAGGTACGCCGCAGTGCTTCCAAGAAGCTTTAGACCAATTTGTTTTCTATGAGGTGCGTTATGACTAAAAAATTCTTCGTTTTGATTGCTTTGATAATTTGCAGCCTTACCTTTCAGGTGCTGAGAGCACAACCACCATCAACAGGGAGCACGAGTGCATCGGGTATAAGAGGCGTGGTCAAGTTCGAAGGCACGGTGCCCAAGGTTAAGCCGATCAGCATGGCGGCCGACCCAAGCTGCGCCAAGCAACATTCTGGCCTCGTGCCTGAGTTGGAAGTTGTCACCGATTCCAAGGGCGGACTACAAAATGTTCTTATTTTCATCGCGGACGGATTCGGCGACCGAACTTTTGATCCGCCGAAGGAACCCGTGGTCATTACTCAAAAGGGCTGTCTCTATCAGCCGCGAGTGCTGGCGGTACAAGCCAACCAACCCATCGAAGTCGTGAATGACGATCCGACTGCGCACAACATTCATCCCACCCCGACGAATAACCGCGAGTGGAATAAGGCTGAGCTTCCCGGAGCAAAGGTGGAAGAGGCATTTGCGCGAGAAGAGATTGCGATCCCGGTCAAATGCAACATCCATCCCTGGATGCGCGGATATATTGCCGTGCTCAAGAACCCTTATTTTGCGGTGAGCAAGGCGGATGGCAGCTTTGACCTGCCACAACTGCCGCCGGGAACATATACGATCAAGGCCTGGCACGAGAAGTTGGGCACATCAACCCAGACCATCACGGTGGGGCCAAACCAAACTAAGGATATTAGTTTCGTTTTTAAAGGTATGTAGGCCGCCGCTCGAAAACTACAGCGGGATGTTTCCGTGCTTCTTCGGCGGATTCTTGTCCCGCTTGGTTTCGAGCATTTCCAACGCTTGGATTAATCTCTTGCGGGTCTCCCGCGGTTGAATTACTGCATCGACGTAGCCGCGATCGGCGGCCACGTAAGGATTGGCAAAGCGCTCTCTGAATTCTTCGATTTTCTGCTTGCGCACTTCTGCGCGATTTGCGGCGTGCTCGAGTTCGCGTTTGTAGACAATGTCCACCGCGCCTTCCGGTCCCATAACTGCGATCTCTGCTGTAGGCCAG
>DASZEU010000491.1:0-13585 GCA_035940535.1 Candidatus Angelobacter sp. | reverse complement strand
TGTTCAAACGGGCGTCCATTCACTGTGAACTTCCCGCTCCCGGGACGCAGGAAGACACGAGCCACGCTCGACTTGCGACGTCCGGTTCCGTAATACTGGACTAATTCAGCCATCTGTTAATTATTAGCTCCTGGCTTTAATCTCTTTTAATCTCTTTCAATCTCATCGTTCCTGCTACGCGCCTTTGCGTTCCGCCAATTCCAGCGGTTTTGGCTGCTGCGCCTGGTGATCGTGCTTGTCGCCCTTATAGACCTTGAGCTTTTTGCCCATGGCGCGGCCCAGCTTGGTTTTCGGAAGCATTCCCAGAATTGCTTCCTGCACCACGGCTTCGGGCCTGCGATCAAACCGTTTGCGGAACTGCTCGCTGCGCAAGCCACCAGGAAATCCGGTGTATCGATGGTAAATCTTTTGTTCCGCCTTCATACCAGTCACTCGGATTTTGCCTGCGTTGACTACGATCACATGATCGCCGGTATCCAGAAAAGGCGTGTAGATAGGATTCTCTTTGCCGGCAAGAATGCTGGCTACGCGTGAAGCCAAGCGGCCAAGGGTTTGGTTGGTCGCATCCACGACATACCATTTGCGCGCAATTTCCTGCCCGCTGGGAAAACGGGTTGCCATACTCTAACTCCTGAGAATAAAACGACTTATGAAAGACCGCTCGATGACTCCGCGTACTCACTTCCGAATGGAAGACACAAGGGCGGGCAACTGCAAGAGCAGTAAAGATTTGATTGTACACAAGACCCGGTATTCAAGCAAACCGGATTCCGAATTTATTGACACCTTCGCTACCGCGCACGAGAGCGCCGGCATCGACGAAATTCGGACAGGCTGGACTGGAGGCGGTGGCGTAGAGTTTAAGATCGGGAGTGGAAATCATTGGTCAATGAAGGGGGAATACCTGTTTGCCGATTTTGGCCAGGTAAAGACGACTAGCACCAATCTGACGGCCTTCACGCCGCCTATCGCGTTCCCCACCAACGTATTCACCCACCAGTCTGATCTGCAACAGCACATATTCCGTACCGGCTTCAATTTCCGGTTCTGACCTTAAGCATTGGGCCGGTCACCAATTGACCGGCCGATTGCTCAATCTCGCACTTTACCAGCTACGCTGGATTGATTCGGTTCAACGGCAGATGCCTTTTGGTCGCGTGACCGATGAGACTTGGGTTTAGCTGGTTCTTGCTGCTGATCAGAAGACGATCCTGGCTGCAGCATGTTGTGCAACACGGCCAGAGAAAACTGATATTTGTCGTTTGGGCAAGAGATTCCAAGTGCAACCTGCCGGGCAGCCTGCTCCAGCACTGAATGGCTAGTTGAGCAGATAGTTTTTTCATAGCCTGCACGGACCGCGCGGCTGATGAGCGATGCAGCTTGGCCCGTTTTTCCCGGTATGGGGACTCTCGCTAAAACCAGAACTAGCAGGATGATGATTATGCCCTTATGACGTTTCATTGGCCTACCCTCTCTTTGTGTTTCTCAATTCATTTCTCTCTACTTGCTAAAGCGGCAAAGCTCTGAAAAACGTCTCATGTTTTCTGTAGTCAAAGAACCTGAGTAGTTTGTCTTCACCGCAATGGACCCGACAGACTGGCGCATTACCTGAAAAGAGATGAAACGAACAGAGGACTAAAGTCACTAATTAAAACAGGGAGTTGATATCCACTTTGTGTGCTACCATGCATCAACCCCAGTCGGAGATACCATGACTACGGCTTTGCGCCCTATGAGCACCGGCGAGGTGCTTGACCGCACTTTCAACCTTTACCGAAATAACTTTCAATTGTTTGCCGGGATCGCCACGATCCTGTCGCTTGCGAGCCTGATAGGGGCATTGCTGCTGGTTCTTATGGGGGTCGGTGTCGTGGGGGCAGCGCCCCCGGATTTCCGCAATCCAGCTTCTCTGCTGTTGGTGATCTTTGGCTGGCTGATTGGTTATTTATTGTTTTACCTCATCGGCTATGCCTTGTCTTTGGGAGCAACAATATACGCGGTCTCCCAGGTCCACCTTGGCAATCGAACCACCATCAAAGAGTCTTACCGCAGAATTCGTCCACAGATGTGGAGCATTATCAACATTGTGGTTTCTATTTTCTTGCGGATTGTGGGAGCCTCAATATTGGCCTACATTTTGATCGCCCTGGTGGCGGTCGCTGCGGTCGCTGCGGGGGCCGCCTGGCTAGCTGCTGTACTCGGTTTTTGCGGCGCAGTCGCGGGAGTGGTATGGGTGATGAGCATCGCCTGCAAATATGCGCTCGCTGTGCCGGTCTGTTTGCTGGAAAAGATCAAAGGCATGGCTGCCTTGCACCGGAGCAAAGAACTGGCGCAAGGCTCGCTGTTCCGCATTTTTATAGTTCTTTTGCTGGTTTTCGTCCTCAATTTAGCTTTTAGCCTGGGACTGCAATATGGGGGAGGACTCATCGTGGCTTCCATCCCCTTTGCGGCGATAGCCTGGAATCTTTTGGCTGGATTCATTGCTTCCACTCTCTCTTTCCCTATTAGCAACATAGCCTATTCGCTGTTCTATTACGATCAGCGCATCCGCAAGGAAGCTTTTGACCTGCAACTGATGATGGAAGCTGTGGGACAGACTCCTCAGGGCCAAAGTGCTGCGGCTGCCCCCAGTATTGGATGAGAACGGTCTGCACATCTTTAAGGATTTGTGTTTGCCTGGCTGCCATGGCGACCGTGGCCAAGCCAGCCTTAGCCAGCGAGCTTTCCGCCGCTGAATACCGGCAACAGTTGCAGGATCTCTCTGCCAAGGTTGATCCACTTAAAGATCATCCGGAACAACTTCGCGAGTTTATGGCCAGCCTGCCGGACCATGTATCGGTCATTTCCGGATCCACGACGTATTCGCTCAGCTACGACTGGCTTAGAAGTGATCTTAAAGACTTCGCCCTGGCGAATGCGAAACGGCACACGGCCATCGTTGAAAACATCGAGAAGCATCTGCATGCGCTGGATGACCAGTGTGCGGCCCTTGAGAACTCCCAGCCGAACTCCGGGCAGGACCACCAAAAGCTCAGAGAAATACTCTCGCGCCGGGAGTTTCGCCGCGTCCATGGACCAACGGCAGGGGAGATCTTGCTGCAAAGAATCTTGCGGTGGATTGACCGCCTTCTCAACGATACTGACGAGAATGGGAAGAAGCGAGTGAGTCCAATCAAGCTCGCCATCTATGTGATCGTGGGAGTGGCGGTGATCATGCTTGTTGTTTGGACCAAACGTCGCTTCGCTTTTACCCGGGAGCAGGCTTTGCCGCGCGAGATCATGCCTTTTGCGCCCTCGGCCAGGGGATGGCGCGTTTGGCTGGCCGAAGCTCGTAAATGCGCGCAGCAGGAAGATTGGCGCAACAGCGTACATCTGGCATATTGGGCGGCCATATCGTTTCTTGAAGAGCACGGGGCGTGGAAGCCAGACCGGGCCAGAACGCCGCGTGAGTATCTGGATTTCTTAAGGCCGGTAAGCTCTCACTATCCAACCATGGCGGCATTAACGCGCAGGTTCGAGGTTATCTGGTATGGCCACCAGGATGCACAGCAAAAAGATTTTCAGGAGGCGCTCGGCCAGCTTGAGAAGCTAGGATGCAAATAACTCTTGATAAAAGCGATCGCAAGCTGGTGATGTGGGTCGGCATAATTCTTTTGCCGGTGATCGCCGCCCTGGTGTTTTTTTCGTCGCAGGAGCAGCATCAGTCCACGCTTCCGACCAGCTATTCTGCAGAGCCATCGGGCGCCAAAGCAGCTTACCTTTATCTAAGCGAAGAAGGATATCGTGTGGAGCGCTGGGAGCATCCACCAACCGAATTACCGCCTGACGCGCACAAAACAATCCTGGTTCTTGCCGCTCCCCTGGGAGTGCCCAAGCAAGACGAAAAAAATGCTCTGCTGCTGTACCTGAGACGCGGAGGAAAGATATTGGCCACCGGTTACTTCGCCTTTTCTTTCTTGCCCCGCACCAATTTGCTCTTAGAGTACCTGCCGGACGCGGTTTGGAAGGAATATCCTCCGGTGGTACTGAGCCCGCTCACGCGTGGCGGCGCAATCAAGATGTCGCCTGTCGGTTACTGGGGCGTAACTGACCCTGATCAAATCGTGCACTATGCTCATCAAGGAAAAGGAATCGTAGTCTCTTACAAAATCGGCGAGGGAGAGGTCATCTGGTGGGGCGCCGAGACCCCCCTCACCAACGCCGGCATCCAGGAGTCCGGAAATCTTGGTTTGTTGCTGAATTCGCTGGGCAATTCAAAAGATGTGCGAATCCTTTGGGATGAGTATTTCCACTCCTTTCATTTTGAGACAACGGACTACAATGCACCGCCAGCCATCAGGTATGGGTTGTTCTTGCAGTGCGCATTGGTCTTGCTGGCGTTGCTTTTTACCTACAGCCGCCGACATGCGCCCATCCGTCCCGTGAGCGAACCTTCCAGACTTTCTCCCCTGGAGTTTGTACATACGCTGGGCAGCCTCTACCGGCGAGTCAATGCAACCGATGTCGCGCTAGAAGTTCCGTACCATCGATTTCGATCTCTGCTTACCAGGCGATTGGGTTTGCGACCAGATACTACTTCCGACGATCTGGCGCGAGCGGTGCGCAACCGGCTTGGATACAAAGATAATGACTTGGAAACGACGCTCAAGCAGATCGAAGCCAGCTCTCGTGCTCCCGATCTGACCGAAGCACAGGTCCTGGATCTGGTGCAGAGACTTAGCCGCCACGCCCACAACATGAAACTTATTCCCCAGGAAGAAGAAGGAGAACATTCCGCATGATAGTCAACCGCGTTCTTGACCACGGGCGCAATGAGCTGAAGAAGGTGATTGTCGGGCAGCCGGAACTAATCACGCATTGCCTGCTGGCCATCCTTTGCCAGGGTCACGCCCTGCTGGAAGGAGTTCCAGGTATCGCCAAGACCCTGGTCATCAAGTCGATAGCCCAGTTGTTCGCACTGGAATTCAAGCGGGTGCAATGCACATCGGATCTCATGCCAGCCGATATTATCGGCAGCAACGTGCTGAGCCTTGCCACCAGCACTTTCAGCTTGCATCGCGGCCCCCTGTTCACCGATCTTCTACTGGCCGATGAGATCAATCGAATGCCTCCGCGCACCCAGGCGGCGCTCTTGGAGTCCATGGAAGAACGACAGATCACCATTGATGGTGAGACCCATAAACTCTCCGGATTCTTTACGGTGTTTGCCACGCAAAACCCGATCGAGTTCGAGGGGACTTATCCTTTGCCCGAAGCCCAATTGGATCGTTTTCTTCTGAAGATCAATGTGACTTACCCTGAAGCCGATCATGAGATTACGATTCTAAGAAATCATCATGAGGGATTTGATCCGCATAAGCTGGAGGCGGTCCAAATAGAACGCATGAGCCCCGATTTGCTCGCTGAAGCCCGCGCCGAAGTAAAAAACGTGCGGGTTGAACCAGGGCTTTTCCGTTACATTGTGGAGATTGTGCGCCGCACGCGCGACTGGCCGGCGTTCTCGATTGGCGCAAGTCCACGCGCTGCCATCAGTCTCATGCTGGTAGCCAAGGGACTGGCAGCGTTGGAAGACCGCGACTATATGATTCCCGATGACGTAAAAGCAGCATCTCTGCCGGTTTTGCGGCATCGCGTGATCTTGCGGCCAGAAGCGGAGCTCGAAGGGCTCAACCATGATCAAGTGCTGGCCGAAGTAGTTGCTTCAGTCGAGGTCCCGAAGTGAAACCCAAGCTCCTCTCTCCTGAACCAGTTAGCGCCACATGCCGGTCAACGGGACGCTGGGGGTTCGGTTTTGGGCGACGTTTTTTTCTTTTCTTAGTGCTGGGGACCTTGTGGTCGATTCCAGCGTTTTGGAACACTCGGTTCTTATTAGTGACTGCCGGCTGGGACGCCTTCGTGATCATTGCCTGGATGTTGGATTTGCGGCGTCTGCCCAAGCCCGGAAATTTACGTTTGGAAAGAAGATGGAACGGCCCACCCTCCTTGAGGAATAACGTTGAGGTTGTTTTGCAACTGCAAAACTATGGAGAGAGCGCCATCGACTGCCGCTTGCTCGATGACGTGCCCGGATGTCTTCGAGAAGATGCGGCCGAGATGGAGTTAAAGGTTCCAGGGAGGTCTTCAGAAGTCCAATCTTACGTGGTGCGGCCGCTGCAACGTGGCGAGGTCGAGGTCGGCGACGCCTACCTACGTTATCAAAGCGTTGCGGGATTTGCCGAACGCTGGGCAAAGGCCACCTTGAAACAAACCATACGCATTTTTCCCGATTTGGAAGAAGCCAGACGCCAGAATATTTTCTTGAACCGGGCCCGCCAGATAGAGTTGGAAAAGCGGCTGGTACGGCAGCGCGGGATGGGCCGTGAATTTGAGAGCCTGCGGGAATTCCGTGAGGGCGACGAATTTCGCAATATCTGCTGGACGGCAACGGCCCGCCGCGGAAAACTTGTGAGCAGGCTCTTCCAGGTGGAAAGAAGCCAGGCGGTCTGGCTGGTAATAGATGCTGGCCGGCTTTTGCGTGCTCGTGTCGGCGAGTTAAGTAAACTGGATCTCGCCGTGAACGCTGGCCTCTCCCTTGCTCAAATCGCGCTGTACTCGGGTGATCGTGTGGGCCTGCTGGTTTATGGACGCAAGATACAGCAGCGAGTCGGTCTGGGGCGGGGCCTGCCCCACATGCGCCAGATCATGGAAAGCTTATCGTCCGCTCATGAAGAGGTAGCCGAAGCCGATCACTTGCTGGCAGCCTCATTTCTCCTTCAATTGCAAAAGCAACGCTCCTTGATTATCTGGATCACGGATTTGGCCGACACTTCTATGACGCCGGAGGTGGTGGAGAGCGCCTCCCAGATACTTTCCAAGCACCTTCTATTGTTCATCGCGATCGCCCAGGCGGATCTAATGGTGCAGGCAGGAAAGTATCCGGAAAATGCGGAACAGATGTACGACATGGTGGCTGCTCAGGAGATGGTACAGCGACGCGAAGGCCTGCTTACGCGCATCCGAGAAAAAGGCGCACTAGCGCTGGAAGTGAATCCCGGCCGGCTCACTACGACTTTGGTCAACCAGTATTTGGAGATTAAAGAGCGTAGTTTGATTTGATCTAGACAGTCGCCCGCTTCGGTTTGGGTGGAAAGAATAGATACGCGAAGAAGAACGAACCGATGACGCCAGCCAAGATAAACTTCCAGACGTAGGGTAGCGCTGAAGGTGAAACAAAGCCTTCAATGGTTCCGGCGATTATGAGGATCGGAATGGTACCCACTACCAGCCGAACGGCTTCGACGCCGGCGCGGGCCAGAGAATCGCGGCGTGAAAGCGTACCCGGAAACAGAAATCCCTTGGCAATTTTCAGGCCGGCGCCCCCGGCTATGAAGATCGCAGGCAACTCCAACACACCGTGGGGGGCAACAAAACTCCATAACTGGAGGCTCATACCATGGATCCAACACGCGGTCCCAACTACGCCCAGCATCATGCCATTAAAGAACAGCAAGCTCACGGTGTCAGGCACCATCGTTCGATTTAACAGCCATGTCAATGCCCCGAAGCAGGGGATAATGCCGAAGGCAAATGCAGTAAACGCGACGCTCATGTTATTGGTCATGATGAAGCTGGAGGCAGCCGGCTTTACTGCAACCACCGACTTGGTCCACATCTCATGCCGTTGAATGGAGTCCATCATCGCCGGCCCCAAGAATTGGGTCATAAATGCCGGCTTGGTGAGACTCAGCAGAACTCCGAAAATAGCTCCCGCCACAAACAGGAGAAACGCTGTGGTGACAAAGGGAAGGTGTTGGCGGAAGATTTGGGGATAGGTGTACCTGTAGAAGGAAAGAACGCTAAAAGGACTCGATTTTTGTCCTGCATAGATGGTATTGTGGGCTCGGGCAAGAAGAAGATTCAGGGACCTGGAATAGTGTTGCGCGGTAGTATCTTCGCGCAACGCTGAAAGGTCAGCCGCCGCCTGCCGATAGAGCAGGCTGAGTTGCTGCAGCTCTGAGTGAGTGAGGGACTTGAGGCCATGCTTCTGGCTTTGGTCGAGCAACCGCTCCAAGCGGACCCAGTGGTCTTTCCTTTTTTCCAGCCAATAGGTTGAAATCATTGTGGCAATTGACAAGCTTACCATTGATACCCCCGAACAAGTCCATCTTGAATTTGTGCTGGCGGATATTGGCAGCCGATTCATGGCTATGTTTGGCGACGCGGTTATCCAGTTGGTGCTATTCCTGGTGCTCCTTATCATCTATGAAATAGCCGGCATTGATTCAATGTTTTCCCAACTGTCCGGTTTGCGCACGTGGGTGTTTGCCGTTTTGATCTTTGTTCTCTTCGTCATTTATTGGGGTTACTTCGCCATCTTTGAGATTTTGTGGAACGGACAGACTCCCGGAAAACGGTGGGCTGGAATCCGGGTCATCAAGGAGACAGGCCGCCCCATCAATGCTTTTGAGGCAATCGCCCGTAACCTGCTGCGCGCGATTGACGGATTCCCCGGCGTCTACGCAGTGGGAATTATAACTATGCTGCTCAATCCAAAGAACCGGCGCCTGGGCGATTTTGTCGCTGGAACCCTGGTTGTCCACGATAAAAAGGCGGAAGAATCACAGCTTTTCTTCAACACAGCAGAAAAAACGGAATCCGCTCTCTATCATGCTGAACGCCTCACCGTTCAAGAGGTTGAGCTGATCGAGACTTTTCTGGCCCGCCGTCTCGATATCCCTCCCGAAGTGCGAAAACAGAATGGAGTGCGCATTGCGGACTTGATCGGTGCTAAATTGGGCATTGATCGTGCTGCGCGTCCAGCCGACAACGAGAATTTTCTGGAGCTAGTGGTAAGACAATTTAGAAACACCGCCAGATTCCGCTAAAGAAAAATCCCTGCACCGCGATTGCAAGGATTCCCAGCGAGGTGGAGGAATTCTTCAATTCCTGCTCTCTTTGGCATCGCTATCCAATCAACTTGCTGGCCGGGGGGATAACCAGTAAGGTAAACGACCGACATGCACTTAAGAATCAGCCTTGACCATCGAGTTTGACCCTTTTTGTGCGATACTTGAGCCAGAATTGGACGCAGCACATCCCCCGAAAAGGCCCTTTTTAGTTTAGCGGTTTGCTATGGCACTTGGGTTTGGCTTTAACAAGACAAAGGTACTTAGCGCGGCAGAGAAGTTTGTCCAGCAGGGCAAGCTGCAAAATGCCATTGGCGAGTACGAAAAGGTTATCAAAGAAGACCCCAAGGATCTGACTGTCCTCAATACCATCGGCGATCTGTATGCCCGGGTCGGCCAGAATGAAAAGGCCTGCGAATATTTCAAAAAAGTCGGCGACCAATACGCCCAGAATGGCTTCACTGTAAAAGCCATTGCCATTTACAAGAAGCTGACCAAACTGCCCCCGGTCGCGCCTGAAGCGATCATCAAACTGGCTGAGCTTTATACCCAGCAAGGGCTTTTCAATGACGCCCGCGGCCATTACATGCAGGTTGCCGACCAGCTTCTTAAGTCGGGCGACAACAACCAGGCAGCCAGGCTTTTTCAAAAGATACTGGAACTGGATCCGGAGAACACGGCGACCCAGTCCAAACTAGCGGACCTCTATATCAAACTGGGGAAAAAGGATGAGGCCCGCAACATCTATTACAGTGCCGCAGAATCTTTGTATGCGCGCAGCTCTCTCGACGCCGCTGATGAAGCCCTGAGCCGCGTTCTTTCGCTGGACCCAAACAGCAAGGGCGCTCTTTTGCTACGCGGGATGATCGCCTCGGCCTCTGGAGACAGTGCCTCTGCCATTCAATATCTTGAACAGGTTCCGGACCTTGATTCCCGCCCCGATGCTTTACGTGCCCTACTCAGGGCCAAACTGCACTCGGGGAGTCTGGAAGGACTAGAACCGCTGGCAAGCAAGCTGGTATCCGTCCACAACGATGTGAGCGGCATCACGGCCTTGGCCGAATGGTTTGTCTCCAATCACCACGTTGAAGATGCGCTCAAGCTCTACGATCGCTATGCCGATCGTTTTCTCTCCCGCGGTCCTAATGCTCTACATGACACCCTGTACCCGCTGATCGGCCGCATTCGCGACAATACGCAGGCGCTTACTACCATGCTGCGTCTCTTGAACAAAGCAGGGGACAGCTCTCATCTGACCGAGGTGATGGAACTGCTCGCCCATTCTTATGTTCAGCAGGGCGAGTTTTCCCAGGCGCGCGATCTCTACAAGGAGCTTTCCGAGCAGGAGCCGGAAAACCCGCTTCACACCCAGAACTACCGGCAAATGCTTTCGAAGCTGGGCGAAGACTCGGCCATGCGGTCATTGACGCCCGAGGAGGCTTCCCAGGCGTTCATGGTGGAGGAGTTGGAACACTCGGCTCCAGCCGTCCACCAGACCTACGATGCCCAGGTGGAGAGGCTGATTGAGGCGGCGCTGACCGATGCGGAACTCTTTGTTTCTTATAACGTTCCATTAAAAGCCATCGCTCCCTTGGAAAAAGCCCTGCCCCTGGCTCCGCGCGATGTGAATTTGAATCAGCGCCTGGCCACACTCTATGTTCGGGCCGAGCGTTATGTGGATGCCGTCCAGGCCTGCAAAGTTCTGAGTGCTGTCTACCTCGAAGCCGGTCATGCAGCCGAAGCTGCGCGCTATGCTGAGGCCGCCCAAAAATATGCAGAGCAGGCAGCCAAGATATCTGGTTCTGCAGTTGCTGTGGAGGAAATTCAGATACCGCCGGCTCCTCCCGTGGAATCGGCTCCCCCGGAACCTCTAGCCTCGACGGTGCAGGAATTCATCCTCGATAGTCCCCTGGAGGAGCCTGTCGGGTTTGTGGGCATGGCGGAAACCGAAACATTGCCAGCCACCGATCATCCGGCAACTGGCTTGGAGGAAGGTACTGTTTCCGGTTTCGGTCTCGACTTCGAAGTGCCTGCCCAAGGGTCAACCTCTCCCGCACTTGCCCATGAGATTGATCTTTCCAGCGAGTGGGAAGACATGCTCACGGTCGAGCCGGAAGCACCCGCCGTTCCCGTGGGAACAGCACCTGCTGCTGCGGAAGCTCCAATCATTGCCCCAGAGGAGATCGCACCGCAGCCAGTCGCGCCAGTACCCGATATTGCGTCTCGCGTTGCTGACAAGATCCAGGAGATTCAGTTCTATATTGCCCAGGGCTTTTGGGAAATTGCCCAGGGCGCGATCGAGGACTTACGGCAACTTGCGCCCGATGCCGCGCAGTTGCCAGAGCTTGAGGCTGCTGTAGCCGCCGGACAAGCGCCGCCTCCTGAGCCTGTTCCGCCCAAGCCAATCGCAGCACCTCCAGAGTTGCCTCCGCCAGTTCCAATTGCGGCAGCTCCGGCGCCAGTCGAAGCCCCGCCATCTCCTGCTCCGGTGGCTGCGCCCATCGAACCAATTGCGCTTCCCGAGCCTGTTGCTTCAGCGCCGGTATTAGTTTCTCAACCTGTCGCATCGGCTCCTGTGATCGAGCATACTCCGCCTGCGCCGCCAATTGCGCCGCCGATTGCTGCGCCAACCCCGGTCGCCGATATTCCGGTTGTTGCAGCTCCCGCTCAACCCGCAGAAGAAGAGTTCATCTTGGATGTGCCGGACGAACTGACTCCGGCGGTGGCAGCCGAAGCTACTTTACTCGAAGTTCCAGGCATTGCCCCTGAGCCAAGAACGTTAACTCCGCCTGTGCCTGCACCAACGCCGATACAAGCACCTGTGTCTGCGACCGCTGCGCCACCGGCCGCTCCGCCTGCGACGCCCCAGAAAGCTACAGAGGACATCCTTGGAGATTTTGTTTTGGATCTGGAGCAGACTCTGGGAGATTTTATTCCTGAACCGGAACCACAGTCCTTGCTGGAAGTTGAGGATGATCCCTTAGGCATAGCTCCGCCGGTCGAGGCGCCGCCACCCAGAGTTCCAACCGTCCAAGCTCCGCCGCCTCCAACACCAACGGTGGCGGCGACGATGGCCGCGACTGGGCACACAAACGGGCAAATGCCGGATGTCGATGCCGCAATGGTCTTGAACGACATCCTCTCTGAATTGCAAGAAGAGGTTGGAGAATCGGCGCAGGAGACGGAAGACCCGGAGACCCACTACAATTTAGGCATTGCCTTTAAGGAGATGGGCTTGCTCGATGAAGCCATCGGCGAGCTGCAAAAGGTTTGCCATGCGGTCGACGATGGCGCAGGCTTTTCCCAGCCCATCCAGGCTTTTACCTGGCTGGCCCAATGCCTGGTAGATAAAGGAGTGCCGGAAGCTGCAGTTCGCTGGTACGAACGCGCCCTCAAGCTTCCAGGGCTTGATCTCTCCAGCCGTTGCTCCATCTACTATGACCTGGGGGCCGCCTACGAGGCCTTTGGAGACAAAAAGACCGCCCTGGCCAATTACATGGAAGTTTACAGTTCCAATATCGATTTTCGAGATGTTGCCAATCGCATTAAGACTTTAAAATCATAGGGATGATCTTCTGAGAGCCCGAACTTAAGACCGCAAGCTATTGAAACCTGTTCTTACAAATCTCGACAACACATCAGGGCCGCAACCGGTAGATACGCCGGAGGTGATGCCGGTCTGGATGCGGCGCATATTTTTGGTCATCTACGTCCTGTTCTGCATTGAGGTTGGGGGCTTCCTGTTTTTTCTCCCATGGCTTCCTTTATGGCTGAACAACGGCCTGCTGGCGCATTGGCCGGGGCTCCGGCACGTGCTGGAGCATGCTTTTGTTCGGGGGGCGGTTTCCGGCTTGGGATTGGTCGATGTTTGGGTCGGCATTTCAGAAGCGATACACTACCGCGAGCGCTCGTAGCTCTCGAATTTGAAACTTAGATTCTCCTTGGTTCATAGCACGCATGTCCAACAACAAAAATAATGATCCCGCCGCCGTAAATAAACTTGACGCCAAAGCCGCTCCGCTGGCTTACCTGAATCCTGATTTTCTCAACAGCCCCGACGGAAGGATTCTGCGCATACTCGCCGAATATTCGGAGCCGCTGTCGCGTTTTCGCAGGGAAAAAATCCAGGATACGGTCGTATTCTTCGGCTCTGCCCGTTTTGCTAGTCTTTCCCAGGCGGAGAACGCCCTTACCATGCTCGAAAAGCCCGGCTCGGCCAGACCGGCCAGCCCAAAGGACCAGCCTGGGGGCACAGACTCCGATGTCCTGCAAACCGCCTTGAAACGCGCCCACGCGGGGGTGCAAATGGCCCGCTACTACGAGGAAGCCCGCAAACTGGCCTTCATGCTGACGCAATGGACAAGCACTCTTCCTGGCCGGCGTCGCCGCTTCGTGGTGACCTCCGGCGGAGGCCCAGGGATCATGGAGGCTGCCAACCGCGGCGCCTACGAAGCTGGCGGGAAAACCATTGGCCTGAACATCCGCTTGCCTTTTGAACAACTGCCCAATCCCTACATCACCCCCGACCTCAATTTTGAGTTCCATTACTTCTTCATGCGTAAGTATTGGTTTGCTTACCTGGCCAAGGCCCTGGTGGTTTTTCCTGGAGGATTCGGCACTCTTGATGAACTTTTCGAAATCCTTACTCTGGCCCAGACGGAAAAGCTTGCAAAAAAGATTCTGGTCATTATCTACGGAAA
>DASZEU010000490.1:0-12285 GCA_035940535.1 Candidatus Angelobacter sp. | reverse complement strand
GTGGAAGAGTGTTACGCCGCTACCAAATGGGTGGCCGATCATGCGAGCGAGATTCGAGTGCTGCCTGACCAGATTGCAGTGGCCGGCGACAGCGCTGGGGGAAACATTGCCGCGGCCGTTACTATGCTGGCGAAACAACGGGGCGGCCCGAGAATCGCTGCCCAGGTGCTGATCTATCCCGCCACGACTGCCACTTTCGACACACCTTCGTTTGAGCAGTTCGCCAATGGCTACTTCCTTACCCGCGATGCCACGCGCTGGTTCTGGCGCCAATATGTTCCTGATCCAGCGCGGGATTCGGAACCTACTGCATGTCCGTTAAAGGCTTCACTCGATCAACTCAAAGACCTGCCTCCGGCGCTCATCATTACGGCGGAGTGTGATGTTTTGCGCGATGAAGGAGAACTCTATGCCCGCAAGCTCACACAGGCCGGTGTGTCCGCGACTTGCACACGCTACCTGGGAGCCATTCATGGGTTTATGGGTGTGAATGCGCTGGCCGAGACTCCCGCAGCCCGCGCCGCTACTGCGCAGATGAACGATATTCTCCGCCAAATTTTTGCGGTAAGGGCCAGCGGACAAAAAGCCAGCTAGACAAATGTGTCTATTGCAATTTGCTGGCGGCATCCCAGCGGGAATAATCGCGCAGGATGGCCTCGGCATTGGTCGCCGGAGACTCGCTTGCCAGATAGAGTTGGCTCACACCTGTATTGATGGCGGTCTGCAGCATTAGAAGATCAGGCTTCGAGGCAATCATGGCGACGAATGCATGGGGAAAGCACATGCGCAGAACGGCCGCCAGCGCCCAGCCATCGGATTTTTCGCTGATCGCCATCGACAGGATGCACAATTCAAAACGGTGCTGGGATATGGCCAACAGGGCGGTGGGCAAATCGCGCGCCAGGATTGGAACGAAACCCCGTTGCGAGAGGACCGGCTGCAAGGCCGAGAGGACGGCCAAGTCAGGATGCACAACCAGAGCATTGTTGCTCTTGATCGGGATGTATTCGACCTTGGCCATTTTCAAAACTCAAATGCAAATGCCAGGTTAACTTCCTGCTGCGCGGGCATCGATTCGCCATCCCGCCAGCCGCCGCACTGCCTCCAGTAGTTCCGTAAGCTCCATAGGCTTTATGGCGAAGTGATCCACGTGAAGATCGAGAGCGGCGCGCACATTGTGCATGCTGGCATATCCCGTGAGAACGACCAGCACGGGCGGGGGCTCCAGTTGCTTCGCCTTGCGCGCCAATTCCAGACCCGCGTCTTCCTTCTCCATGTGGAGGTCGGTCAGCACTACGTCAAACTTTTCTTTCGAGCTCAGGATCTCCATTCCCTCAGCGGCGCTACCGGCGCTGAAAACCGAAAATCCTTCTTTCTCGAAGATGAGCTTCAACGTAAAACAGACGTTAGGCTCGTCATCCACAATCAGCATGGAAAGTTTGCTGTGCATTTTTCAAATGATGATGATAAGTGCCTTCAGCCTTTTCTTGCAAAGACATTTCGCACACCGTTTTGAGCAATCCGCGTGTGTTTCTCTAGACAAACACCTCGCCCAGCATGGGGGTCAGGCTCCGGTTGGAATTAGAGCTTCGACGCACTGGCCGCGGTTCGTGGGCAATGCTTGGATCGATCTGCCTCCGAACCATCCTGAGTTTCAAGGTGCGTTCGATGTGCCGTAACTCCATAATTTCTGCCCCAGCGACCAATGTGGAAGCCCGTCCGCGGGCGCCTGCCCGTCCGGTGCGACCGACGCGATGAATAAAATCCTCGGGAAGCGCCGGCAGGTCGTAATTGATCACGTGAGCGACATCGCGTACATGGATGCCGCGAGAGGCAATATCGGTTGCCACGAGGACTTTAAAACGACCTTCCTGGAAGCCGTGGAGAGCCCCGGTCCGCTGCGCCTGGGATCGGTCCCCATGAATCATGGCAGCCGCGAAGCCGTCGCGGGCGAGGTTCTTGGCCAGCCGTTCCGTGCCTCTCTTGGTGCGGGCAAAGATCAGGCTGCGGCCCGTTTCTTCGTGCAGCAGATGACGCAATACCTCATGCTTGTCGTTGGCCGCCACCTCGAATGCGTGCAGTTCCACGTTTTCAGCGGGCTTAAGCGTTGATCCGACTGTGACGCGTACCGGGTCCTTCATGTAGTCGTATACAAGGCCGGCGACCGAGGCTTCCAGGGTTGCGGAGAAACATAAAGTTTGGCGCTGCGTGGGAACAATCGCCATGATCCGGCGGATGGAGGGCAGAAACCCCATGTCTAACATGCGGTCTACCTCATCGAAAACCAAGACCTTTATGTGTTGCAAGTCAACTAACCTGCGGCTGAGGAAATCCTCAAGCCGTCCAGGTGTGGCTACTACGATGCGGGACCCGGAACGAAGCGCCCGGATTTGGTTCTTTTCCGCAACGCCGCCAATGATCAATGCGGCTGCCGGAAGAGTTTTCCCGCGCAGCTTCTCGTATTGTTCCACGACTTGCATAGCAAGCTCGCGCGTAGGTACGAGCACCAGGGCTTCAACGTTGCGTGATTGGGAGCCTAGCTGACGCTCGATGATGGGTAGCAGGAAGGCGAGGGTTTTCCCTGTTCCAGTCTGGGCGGTAGCCAGCACGTCTTTGTTGGCAAGAGCATGAGGAATGGCCTCGGCTTGGACCGGTGTAGGTTTTGTGAATTGAGCTTTCACCAGCGTCTGCTGGAGAGCAGCAGACAGTGGCATTTCTGAAAATTGTTTCATTTATATTGTTGCTTTCTTTTTTGAAGAGCGCTGGTGCGAATAGTCCTGCGCACGCGGCTCTGATTTTTCTGTAAACTTTGTCGCTGAAAGGACCGGAGAGCAGGAAAGGCGGGAGGCTGGGGGATCAATCTTCGATCAGACCACCACATCACGAGCAACCGATATGCAATAGCGTCACCTGACTATAACAGATCACGGGTAAATACCCTATTAGCGGATTCCGTTCGTTGGTTGCGGGGCGGTTCACTCTTTTGAGTCACCAGCCTGAAAATCATGGAAATCGAATCCTTGAGGCTGACCTTCTTCATCGTAGCTAATCACCAGGTCCGCTGGTCGTTCCGAGGTCGGAGTGTCCTGCTGGAGCTTGCGTTGCGCCCGCTTCTGCGCTTTTTCGGCCTGTTTCTCCTGTCGCGCACGCTCTTTCTGACGTTTCGCAAAAGTAGTACGAGGGTTTCCGCCCATCGATCCTCCTGGTGTTTTAACTGATAAGGTTTGCCTCATGGCCGAAGCCATTTTCGCTTCGGGTGAAGTGCTATAAAAAAACAAACAGGCGGCTTAGGCCGCCTGCGCTGACCTTCGAGGATTACAATACCTGAACGTTCTCAGCTTGCCATCCTTTTGCCCCTTTGACCACGTTGAACTGGACTGCCTGGCCTTCTTGAAGGCTCTTGAATCCATTGCTCTGAATGGCGCTAAAGTGGACAAATACATCTTCACCGCTCTGCCGCGAGATAAAGCCAAATCCCTTGGCGTCGTTAAACCATTTCACTGTTCCTTGTTCCATTTGTTATTTCACACTAACTTTCTTTGAATTTTTTACGTTGATTGTTTAGGGGTGAGAGTCAGAAAGGCAAGAAGACTTAAAGACTGGTATACCGCTGCTAAATCTACGCAGACATAGAATACCACACGTTGGCGTTTCTGACAAATCAAATGAAGTACTCATAGTGGTCACTTTGCGTGAAGACTCGTCAGGGCATGAGTTTATAGCTTGCGGAAAAACGATGTTGGGGAGCACGAGACATGTATCAGGCGCGAATTTATTCGTGCCGAGCGGTCTTCAGACCGCGCAAAAACAGGCTGAAAACAGCTCAATTCCTTGCTGCCGCAGGCTAGCGCGCAGCGAAGCCGAGCGCCTAGAACGAATGCTTTTGACTTTTTCCGAAAGCTCTTTACTCGTCCCGAAACCATTGAAAAATAATGCTGGGCTTCAGTTGTGTTCAATCGCCGGAGGAGCCACAGGCGGATGGACAGGAACTGACTGTTCACCTGATCCCAGATATTCCAGGATCTGGTTGAGTGTATTAGCAATGGGAGCGGTGGCTCGATGCAGTCGCGGAACTGAAATCGCTGTAAGACGGCAAAGAAGAAAACGGTTCCCCACTTTACGATGAGCGGCAAAAACTAAATCTGAGCGCACAAATGACACCTAAAAGGAACGCTAAGGAGGAAATGCGACTCCAGCAATTCCGTTTAGCTCCGGAACTACCGAATGAGTTGGGGCTGAATTGCCTACTCCTCACAAAGCTACGCCTCGACTGTTGGAAAGTCAAACAAGCTGCCTATCTTTCCCGCCGTTGAAACGGCGGGCTATTTTCGTTCGTCCGGCTAGCGCCGGACTGGTACCCATCAGCGGCAATCAGTTCAAATCAGCGTTGATCAGCGTTGAGCTTTTAGTTGCGGCTTGAAGCGCTTGTGTGTTCGTGAATAATCCAGGCTAATTACAAATTTTTTGTTTCACTCCCTCGGCTTGCAACAAGTGGCGGCGCTGATGGGCCATCATCCACGGGATTGTGGCTCCCAGTCGCATCGGCGGCAATCCGGCAAAACCGGTTTTTGCCTTGATCTTGTTTAAGTCCAGACCGTTTGCTTCTTTCACCAGCCGTGCCCATTCATCTTGCAGGCGCAAGAATTCTGCAACCACGGCGGAGGGATCATCGATGCTTGCAGGCGGCAATATCTTTGCGGGAGCCTTGATCCGGAATTTCGGAGGCGGTTCGGCAATCCAGATGAACAGCCTGCCTAACGCGCCTGCCTTGAAGGGGCCTTGCCCAACAATCTTGTTGGTTTTGCCCTGCTGGATGGCTGATCCGATCGCTTTTTGCATACTTGTCGCTGTCAAGTTCAGGTGAATAAGGCATTCGGCGATCGACCACTTGCCTGGATCAGGACGGCGGGTCAGTTGCTCAGGGCTAAGTCCGTTGACCAGTTGCTCGGTTCGGTTTCGAATATCTTGCAGATCGTGATTGACCTTGTCCCATGATATTTCCATATTGTCCATCCTCTCGTGGGTACGGGAGAGTTAACGAACCAACATTCTGCAAGCCGCAGTCTTTTAGAATTACTCAATTACTAAATTACCCACTTGCAAATCCAACCTACTCCCACTCAATTGTGCCGGGCGGTTTCGAGGTGACATCATAAACCACGCGATTGATGCCGCGAATCTCATTGACGATGCGGTTTGAGATCTTTTTCAAGACCTCATAAGGAAGTGGCGCCCAGTCGGCGGTCATGCCATCTTCAGAATGGACGGCCCGGATCGCGCACGTATAGGCGTAGGTGCGCTGGTCGCCCATCACGCCCACCGACATCACCGGCAGCAGCACCGCAAATGATTGCCAGATATGCGTGTAAAGACCGGCGGCTTTGATCTCGCTGACGACAACATCGTCGGCTTCTTGCAGCAGCGCAATGCGGTCGGGCGTAACTTCTCCCAGAATGCGGACCGCCAAGCCGGGCCCAGGGAATGGCTGACGCTGAAGGATCTCTTCCGGCATTCCAAGTTCGCGGCCAATCTTGCGGACCTCATCTTTAAACAGATCTTTGAGCGGCTCGATCAACTTGAGTTTCATCTTCTCCGGCAGGCCGCCGACATTGTGGTGAGTCTTGATGGTCTGCGAAGGGCCACGGACGCTGCGCGATTCGATCACATCGGGATAGAGCGTTCCTTGCACCAGCCATTCCACCTTACCGACCAGCCGCTCAATGCGGTGGGCTTCACCGTCGAAGACTTCAATAAATTCGTTGCCAATGATCTTGCGTTTTTTTTCTGGATCGATCACACCGGCGAGCTTGGCTAGGAATCGCTCGCTGGCATCTACGGCTACCAAGTTCAGGCCGAGCTTCTCTTTCAAACTCTGCTGGACTTTTTGAAATTCGTTTTTGCGCAGCACACCGTTGTTGACGAACACACAGGTGAGCCGGTCACCCAGAGCACGATGCACCAGGGTTGCAGCGACGGCGGAATCGACTCCTCCAGAGAGAGCGCAAATGACCCGGCCCTCCTCTCCTGCTGTCTCGTTGATCTGGCGAATGGCTTCGTGGATGAAATGTTGGGGTGTCCAGTCGGCATGTGCGCCGCAGATGTCGTAAACAAAGTTGCGCAGTAGATCGGTGCCCAGCTTGGTGTGATGTACTTCAGGATGGAACTGCACGGCCCATATCTTTCGTGACTCATCCTGAATGGCAGCCAGGGCGTTGCTGCTGCTGGCCACCACGGAAAACCCCGAGGGAAGTTTCTCGGCCTCATCACCGTGCGACATCCAGACGTTGAGCGAATGAGGCAACCCTCTAAATAGCCGTGACTCGCCGGAAACCTGTACCTCGGCATGGCCATACTCACGTTTGGGCCCAGGCTTAACCCTCCCACCAAGCTTGTGGGCGATAAAGTGCAGGCCATAGCAAACACCCAGTACTGGTGGGCCGAGGGCAAGCACGCGTTCATCGGCGGGCGGCGCGTCGGGATCGTAAACTGAAAACGGTCCTCCGCTCAGAATAATGCCCACCGGATGATACTTTCTGATTTCTTCAAGAGAAGCGGTGCAGGGCAGAACTACGGAGAAAACTTTCAGTTCGCGGATACGGCGCGCAATCAATTGCGTGTACTGCGAGCCGAAGTCGAGAATTACGATGGATTGTTCTTCCACGAATGATTTTCCACGATTCAAGAGAGTGTGTAAAGAGCAAAAACCGACTGCCCAACTTACGCGGATCTCGCGGATCCAGCGGATTCTTCTGGAAGCCCAGCTCTGGCATTATTAGTAACGGTGCGTCCACGTGGAGACTCGCGCTTTAAATAAACGGGCTATACCATTTCCGAAATCGTTAGTGATGGCCGTTCGGCGTCGTTGTGAGAGGCGTTTCCGGCATAGGAACAACGGAAGGATTTGTTGCGGGCTGTGAGACCGAGAACCTCAAAGTGGCATAAGAAGCGAGGCGGCAAACATAGAGAAAATCGGCCCAAGCACAGTAGGCCAAGGCGACCAGCGCCAGCCACCCGACCAAGAGCCGTGGCGAAGATACCAATAGCCCGGCAGAAAATACGGCCAGCACAAACGTAATCAAGAGTGCGAGCACCCGCAATACGGTAAAGACTATGCTGATGCCTGCCACTGCGGCTGGGTGCGATCCTGTAAGGACCATGGCCCTCTGAATGGCCACACTGCCCGTTTCATTGCTTTGGGAACATACAAACGCCAATGACAGATACCAGTTCACCACAGAACAAAAGATCGCGATCACGGCCAACAATGGGATGACCATGACGTAGAAAATCACATAGTCGGGCCTGCTGCCGTGCGTGGCCATCCAAGCGCAAAACATAAGGGAGGCCGCTGTCCCGGCGATTCCCACCCATAAAAAGACGGCTCGCCACGCCTGCAAGGCCAACATGTTGCGAAATTTGATGGAATAGGGTGCTTGTGAAATCCGCCGAAGAGTAATAGTGCGGCCCACCGTTCCCAGAACGATCCAGAGCACGGTAATCGCGATTGCTATCAGGTAGAATAACGGGCGCCGCCCAAGGGCTCGAACCAGGCGCAAAGCGGCGAGTGTAATCACCAATGGATCACGGTTGTTCCATTCAGAGCTGCGAACATCCGCCACATCGGCTGATCCGAGTAGTGTCAACCCAGCAAAAACCAGCAGAAGGAACGCCAGAGTGCCAAAACTCCAGCGCCATACAAGCTCCATGAGGAAGACAGCCGGGTCACTCAGAATTGCGCGAAAACCGTAAGTGATTGAATCCGTTTGCGACACTTTGTTCAAGATCTGAAATTCTTCGGAGTCACTTACATCATAACGAATCGTCTTGTCCGCTTGCGATGGTTTTAAAATCCGTGACCTATCAGCCATTCACGTAATGGGTTTCATTATAATATCGTAAAACGATATAATATCGATGAGAAGCTGAGCGACGCTTCTTTCAACTATCAACTTCTTCCTGGAGGGCAGTAATCACTTCATCATCAACGTCCCAGTTTTTGAGGATGGTAATAGCAACCCCAGGGCCGAATCCGGCCCGCATGAGGGCACGAAACACCTTTGCGGCTTCTCGATTGTTAGAAGGTTTTGACAAACGCTTGCGGCGGAGAAAGCCGCGAGCCAGCTCTTGTTCGTCTATGCCTGCGTAGGTTTCATTTACCGCCTTTTCGATTACGTCGGCATGGACGCCTTTGATCTTGAGATCGGTAACCACGCGGCGCCGGCCAAATTTCTCATTGTTACGCCGGAACGAAGCATAAGTGGCAGCGTAGCTGGAATCGTTAAGATATTTTTGCTCTTTCAATCTGGCAATGACGCACTCAATCAGGAGCGCACCCAATTCATCTTTGGGGACGCGGTTGCGCATCAGTCGCTTCAGCTCCGCCACAGTTCGCATTCTGCGGCCCAGTGCGCCCACCGCATATTCGTACAGGGAATTTTCGTCAGTGATCTGTTTTCTTGGGAGCATCATGCTCTGACTTTAGCCGTGTAATCTGGTTGGTTTTCATGTTCAGCAGCCATTTGCCTTGGTCGGGGCAACCTTTATCGACATAATCGCTTTCGGGTATATGGAGAATGACGTCGCCCTCCGCGGTAACTCCCTCGATCTCTGTGGCGTAGTCGCAGCTTGGAAGGCGCTTAGTCACCCTGTCATTGACAGGTCGTACGCGTCCCTGTTGCGTGGCAAAGTCATACACCGCAACCTCATGCCCAGTATAGTCGCCGCCTGCTGTCCAGAAGTCTATTAATAGCTTGGAGCCATCCGAAGATGTCCCAAGAAACTTTGCTCCACCGTCAGTAAGGTAGGTCACTTCGGAATATTGCAGCAATTGCGTGCGATAGTTATCTTTGGCGAGACTGAATATTGACCAGGTGAAGCGGCATTTTGAAGCTGTTTTTCCATCGCTTCCCAGGTTAGTGGCCTTCACGTTGATCACAAGACTGGAAATAAATTTATTGTTGAGCGCGACGCTTTCTTTTTTTATCGTCGGGGTGCTTATTTCAAGCGAATCGCAGTCAACCGAAATCTCCCGCGCAGATACAAGGCCGCACGCACTGCTGCCGGCCAAGATCAGAATGATGGCAATCGATTTTATGCTCATTAGAACTTGCTGAACCCAGCCTGCTCCATCTGCTCGCGCGCCGCATCGCCAATGGACGCAATGCCCTGGATCTTGAGCTTGAAGTCGTCGGGATTGCTGGCATTCTCAAGGGCGGTTTCGTATGTGACCAAGCCCTGGGAATATAGATCGTAGAGCGATTGGTCAAACGTCTGCATTCCGTATTGAGAAGTACCGGTAGCGATGGCTTCATGAATCAGCCGGGTTTTTTCCGGAGTCATGATGCACTCACGCACAAACGCGGTAGAGATCAGGACCTCGACTGCGGGTACGCGACCAGCGCCGTCGGCCCGTTTTACCAGGCGCTGGCTGATCACGGCCCGCAACGTGGCGGCAAGCTGCATGCGAATCTGCTTTTGCTCTGGTGGAGGGAAGACGGAGATGATGCGGTTAATGGTTTCCACAGCGTCCAGCGTATGCAGGGTAGAGAAGACCAAGTGGCCGGTTTCAGCAGCATGGAGGGCGGTGGAGATGGTTTCCAGGTCACGCATTTCGCCCACTAGGATCACGTCCGGATCCTGGCGCAAGCTGGCGCGCAGGGCCGAGGCGAAAGTGGGCGTATCGACCTCCACTTCACGCTGGTTTACAAACCCTTTTTTGTCACGGTGAAGAAATTCGATGGGGTCTTCGATGGTGATGATATGTTCCGGGCGGCTGGAGTTAATGCGGTCCAGCATGGCTGCGAGGGTGGTCGATTTGCCGGAACCGGTTACGCCGGTTACCAGGCACATGCCACGTGCCTCTTCGCAAATGTGCTCGATCACCTTGGGCAGATAAAGTTCTTCCAGGGCGCGGATCTTAGTTGGAATCACGCGCAACACGAGTCCGACATTGCCGCGTTGCTGAAAGACATTGACGCGGAAGCGCCCCAATCCAGCAACGCCGTAAGCCATGTCCAATTCGGCGGTTTCTTTGAACTTTTGTTTCTGCCGGTTCGACATCATGCTGAACGCCATATTCAGCATGTCCTCGGCAGAGATGCGGGGTTGGTCCGTCAGAGGAACCAGTTCGCCATCCACGCGCACGTGCGGATAGTTACCTACCTTCAGGTGCAGGTCGGAGGCTTTGCGCTCCATTGCTATTCGAAGCAGATCGTCAATATGCATGTTGAACTCGGTTGCCCCACCACGCAAAGGAGGCCCTGATTTCTCCCAAATCCTTGAAACATATAGCTGAAACGTACCACGGAGTGGCCCCGAAGGCAATCAGGTGTGCGCCGAAATGTCTGTTATGTAACTAATTATTAAACGTTCTAAAACGCCTGGAAAATGCCTTTGTCGAGACTTGCAACAAGGCATGACTCTACCGCAACTGCATACCTGCTCCCCGCATCATTCTAAGGTCAAACTATGGGCAGCTACAATGTTACCGATGGCACAAACTGGCCACTGGCCGAGAGTGGTAATTGTTGGCGGGGGCTTTGCGGGCATCCATGCCGCCAAGGCCCTGGCTAAAGCGCCGGTGAAGATTACCCTGATTGACCGCAAGAACCACCATACCTTTCAGCCTCTCCTCTACCAGGTTGCTTTGGGCGTGCTTTCTCCGGCGGAGATCGCTTCTCCCATTCGCACAGTGCTCAAGCGGGCCAAAAACGCTGAGGTGCTGCTGGGTCAGGTGACCAGCTTTGACCTTGGAAAACGGCTGATCAGAGTGGATGATCTCGACCTGCCCTATGACTATCTCATCGTAGCCGCTGGCGCTACTCACGCCTATTTTGGCCATCCGGAATGGGAACGGATTGCCCCCGGCTTGAAGACCATCGAAGACGCAACGGATATTCGCCGCCGTGTCCTGCTTGCTTTCGAAGTGGCCGAGCGTGAATCGGTTGTGACGGGCAAGCGCAGAGACTTGAATTTCGTCGTGGTCGGCGCCGGGCCCACCGGAGTCGAGTTGGCAGGAGCCATCTCCGACATTTCGCGCAGGTACATGGAGCAGGAATTTCGAGGCATCGATCCCCGGCAGGCGCGTGTCATCCTGCTGGAAGGCGGCCCTCGTGTTTTGCCCAACTTTGCCGAGGACCTTTCAGCCAGCGCCCAAAAGCAGCTAACGGAATTGGGTGTGGAGGTCAGAACTCGAACCCTGGTTACCAACATCGAGCCGAACCTGGTCTCCGTAGGCTCCGAGAAGATTCCTGCGTCGGTGATCTTATGGAGCGCAGGCGTTTCCGCCTCGCCGCTGGGAAAGATGCTAGGCGCAGAAACCGACAGGGCAGGCCGAGTGCTGGTCAATCCCGATTTGAGCATTCCGGGACACCCGGAAGTATTCGTGATCGGCGATCTGGCTGCGGCAAAATCCAAAGATGGCAAACTGGCGCCCGGTGTGGCTCCCGCAGCCATTCAAATGGGCAAATTTGCGGCCCGCCAAGTTTGGCGCTCCGTGGAAGGCCAACCACGAGAAGAGTTCACTTATATCAACAAAGGTGTGCTGGCGACGATTGGCCGGTCCAAGGCTGTGGCTGATCTCGGCAAGCTGCACTTCTCCGGATACTTTGCCTGGCTGGCGTGGCTGTTCGTTCACCTGTTGTTCTTGATCGGATTTCGTAACCGATTCCTGGTCATGATTGAGTGGGCCTGGGCTTATGTCACCTACAATCACAGCGCCCGCTTGATTACCGATCCCTCAAAGACAGAGAGAGGAATCCAATGATCCCCAACCTCGAACTCATGGCCAAAGCGATTCAGCTTTCCCACGAGAGCATGAACTCACTCAACGGTGGTCCTTTCGCCGCGCTTGTAGTGAAAGATGGCGAGATCGTCAGCGAGGGCACGAATTCCGTAACCGCCTGGAATGATCCGACCGCACATGCGGAAATCGTCGCAATCCGGCGCGCCTGCACAAAACTGCAAACCTTCCAGCTCACTGGCTGCGATATTTATTCAACCTGCGAGCCTTGTCCCATGTGCCTGGGCGCAATCTACTGGGCCCGCCCGAGGGCATTGTTTTTCGCCGCAGAGCGTAGCGATGCGGCCCAGGCTGGCTTCGATGACCGATTCATTTATGAGCAGTTGTCACTCCCCCTCCATGACCGTAGCCTGCCGACAGTACAAATTATGAGAGAGGAAGCAGCGCGGGTATTGAACGAATGGATTTCAAAGCCTGATAAGCGGGAGTATTAAACGGAATTTCGACTTAAGGCTCGTCCTGTTCTCGAAAGAAAAAGTCAAGTT
>DASZEU010000489.1:0-8919 GCA_035940535.1 Candidatus Angelobacter sp. | reverse complement strand
ATGCCCGTGGCCTGTTGGTCGAATGGGCGACACTGGCCATCCATGGAGAGCATTCCCATGTTACTCAACATCAGATAGGCGGTGGGAGATAGCAGGAGGTTGATTCCGCCTGCGAGCGCCATCTGGCACTCGCCCGACTTCAAAGCCTGGCAAGCCAAATGGAGCGCAACCAATCCTGAAGAACAAGCAGTATTGATTGCCATGTTGGGACCATGCAGGTCGAGGTAATAGGAAATCCGCGCCGCCAGCATCGCATTATGATTGCCGGGAGCCAGCCCTTGGTGCTTGGCCAAATATGCATGATCGCCCTCTTCGACTCCGATGAAGACTCCGCAACTATTGCCCCGCAGTTGCTTTCCCGAATACCCTGAGTCCTCAAAGGCGTGCCACGCCTCCTGCAGCAGCAGCCGCTGGCGCGGCTCCATGAGTTCAGCCTCGCGTGGCGAAATCTCAAAGAAGCGCGGATCAAACGAGGAGACATCTTCAATAAAACCGCCACGGTTGGTGGCAATTGTGTTTCTTGGGTCAGCCGTGCCGTAGTAGTAATCGCGCCAGTTCCAGCGGTCTGTGGGAATTTCTGTCAGAGTCGGTTTGCCGCTCGCCAGCAAGCTCCACAGCTCTTCCACGTTATTGGCGCCGGGAAAGCGTCCAGCGAGTCCAATGATCGCGATCGGTGTCTCCTCGCTCCGCGATGGTTGAACTCGGAATCCGCGCTTAGACCGAGATTCCTGCGAGGGCAACAGTTTCGGTGCGAGGGTTGCTGGAGGCACTGGAACTGGCTGTGCATCTTGAGTACCCTGGTAGCGGCCCCGGAGCGATGCTCCTTTTTCCTGAAGCAAATAGGAACAGAACTTCTTGATGGTGCTGTAGCTAAAAAATAATGAGGGTGCTATCTCGACTTGAAAGAGGTCTGAGAGCGTCTTGCCCAATTCACCCAGCGAGATTGAATCGAAGCCGAAGTCACCCCATAATGCTTCGTCGTCAAGGCGATCTTCCGGCAAATTGAGGACTTTCGATACACTGATGCGCAGATCTTTAGCGATCCGCTGCTCAATCGGGATATCTGTCTGCCACGCCTCTATTTTGGAGAGTTCGTTTGCGACCGTATCTTTTTCGGTGTCTATGCTTTTGGCAACCATGACAGCCGGGACAGTGGGGCTGGAAAGTGGAGCCGGTAGCGCGTAGAGCCTGGCCAACGATTTCCTGATGCGCGTTGCATCCCCGGCAAGCACCAGTACTTGTCCGAGGCCGGCGCTGAGTATCTGTTCCCAAATCCGTAATCCTTCATCTCGTTCGAGGTATCGCAGACCGCTGCTCTTGAGATATGCCGCGGTCTGCTGATGATCGCCAACCGTCATCCCGCCATCTCTCCATAACGGCCAGTTGATGACAATGTTCCTGCACTTACCGTTTTTAGATTGGCGCTCGCGATAGGGGCCAAATGCCATTTGGAATCGATTGCCAATCGAGTAGTCGCATGACCCAAAGTCTCCTAACATGGCTGAAGAGGACGAGAAGTAGCAGATAAAATCCACATCTAAGCCTGCCGCTGCCTCGTCCAGAGCAATGGAGCCTGCTAGCTTCGGTTGCAGCACTGAATGAAACTCGTGCCATTCTTTGTCAAACATCGTTCGCGAAGGTCCGATTCCCGCAGCATGAATGATTCCGTCGATCCCGCCAAACCGACTCTGCGCGGCCTCAATTGTCGCTCGCATGGCAGCGCCATCACTCGCATCAGCGGCATGGTACACAACCTCTGCGGCGCCGGAAGCGGTCAGGCGACTTAGTTTCTGCCGAATCGGATCGTCTTCAACTCGTCTTCCCATCAAGACCAGTCGCACCTGGTATTCACGCGCCAGGTACTCCGCAAAAACCTCTCCTAATCCGCCGCAACCGCCCGTGATGAGATACACCCCGTTCCTCTTCAGTACAGTCTGTGCTGGGGGTTCAAGCTGAGCTTCAGCGATAGCGAGCCGATGGCGCTCACCCTGACTATAGCGAACCACGCCGGCGCTCCACATTTCCTGGAGAATCACCTCATCGGTGAGTGGCGCGCCTTCCGAGTAAAGAAGGGTCAAAGACAGGCCGGGCATGATCAACTTCAACGAGCGCTCGTACCCTATCCAGGAAAAATCGTGGCAGCCAGCAAGACCATCGTTGAGCGAGCCGGTAAGTACCAGGCGGCTGATGCGGTTGCGATGACGACCGATCGCGGAAAGCAGATCAAATATTCCATGAACTCCTGCCAACTCCTGCCCTTCTGCCCAGCGGTACACAATTACGTAGTCGTTAAACTCATCGTGCTGAAGAGAATCCAAAAGCTGCTGGTACTCATGTCCTTTCCTGAAATCGAGCTGGTATCTCGTACGATCCAGACGCGCGAACTCTTCCCCGTGTTCAACTCGAACTACCACGGCATCGATACCTCTTGCCTGCATAGCGGTAGCGAAACTCTCTGCCCTGTTCGCCTCGGTGGCGAAATACACCACCTTTACCGAAGACATTGCGGAAGACGAAGAGGTCAGCGGCTCCGGCCTCCAATCTTCTCGGAATGTTAGTAAGTTCATCGCCGGATCAGGTAGAACCACAGGTGCTGATATTGCATGCGAGACCGATTCCGCTTTTCGAGTCGTAAATTCAACGCCGCGCATCGAAAGAAATACCTTGCCCTCGGGCGCTACGAGATCAATGTCTGCCGTGTGTGTGGCTGCGTCTGCTTTTACAAAGATGTTTCCTCTGAGCGCAGGCTCACCGTGCAGACGCACTGATCGGATTCGGCGGGGATAGGAATCGAATGCCTTCCCGGCAATTTGTGCGAGCTGCTCAACTGCCATTTCCCACGCTCGGCTGATGGCAGCCGGATGCAACCGCATAGCACCGTTTTCGGCTAAATCTTCTTCACATTCAAAACCCGCAGGAGCTTCGTTCTCCTGGCCTTTCAATCCAACAATGGCCAACAGCGGAGTGGAATGATCATCGGGATTTCCTAACACCAACTTGCCGCAGCTATGCAGCAGGCTCTCGCCGTCAGTCTGGCCTGGGCTGAATATCTCGAAATGCGCTATGCCATTCTCAGGCACTAGCGAAACAGTCAATGTCTTGGAACCCGTGTGGAAGATCGCCGGGCTCTTTATCTCGAAATCCTGAATGATGCTGATCGCCTCGCCGGAGGCCAAAGCGCAGGCCGCTCTGGCCATCTCCAGATAGATGCCTTCGGAAATCCTTCTCTCGCCGGATTGGTCACTTATGACCGCGAACGGACTCGTCTCAGAAAACGTGGAAACAAACTTCTGTTCTGCAAACGTAGAGGAATTCTCATGAACCAGCGGATGCAAGACTCTAATTGCGTCGCCTAACGTAATATCTTCGTCCGATTCCTTTTCATTGGGCACCCAGTACCGTTCACCGGAAAATGGATAGGTTGGCAATGAGATCCGGCAAGGCTTTTGATCGCCGTACAATTTTGTCCAATCGACTTCAAGCCCCTTGACCCACAATTGCGCCAGCCTATCCAGCTTCCGCTTTGACATCCATTTGCCAACAGCTTCCTTCAGGTCGTCGTCCGATCCGAACACATTAGTAAATTCATTTCCACGTTTGGCATGATCGCGATAGCAGCCGGCTGCACTTGCACCGGAGAGCAGCGCCTCTATTTTTGCGCATAGTTCGGTAATATCGCCGGCGAGAAAGGCCGCACGCCACTCCATCGGTTGGCGGCCGGTCTGCAACGTATAAGCCATCTCACCAAGCCTGAGGGTGTCTTTTCGCGGCCCGCGGCAAAACTCCAGCAGTTTTTGCAAATAATTCCTAAGCTGCTCTTCCGTTTTCGCGGACAGTGGCACCAGCACCGGAGATCTGCCATCGTCAGCACGTCTAGCGTTCGCATGATCCTTATCGTGCTTGATATATTCCTCAAGAATAAGGTGAGCATTTGCTCCCCCTGCGCCAAAGGAACTGATGCCTGCTCGTCTTGGGTACCCCCTGGAGCCGTCAGCTCCCTCAATCACAGGACGTTTCCACTCTGAGAGTTCTTGCGCCAAGATGAAAGGTGAATTCTGAAAATCAATGAGTGGATTTGTGATCCGCCCATGAAGTGAAGGCGCATGCTGTTGGTGCTGAAGTTGCAAGACCACCTTGGTCAGCGCGGCAATACCGGCTGCGCCCTCGAGGTGGCCGATGTTGGATTTTACGGAGCCAATCACGCAGAACTGCCGGTCAGCAGTGTGTTTTCGAAAGGCATTGGTCAGCCCAGTTATCTCGATCGGATCTCCCAATTCGGTTCCGGTACCATGAGCTTCAATGTAACTGATGGTTCTAGGCGGGACTCCGCTGTTTTGTATGGCTGCAGAGATCAACTCCGCTTGCGCATTGGGATTCGGCACCGTAAAGCCATTGGTCTTACCTCCATGGTTGAGTGCGCCGCCCTTGATCACGGCGTAAATGTGATCTCCATCGCGCACCGCATCTTCCAGCCTTTTCAATAGCACCGCGCCGATACCTTCGCCCGGCACATATCCGTTGCCATCCTTGCCAAAGCTCTTGCATTTGCCATCACTCGAAAGCATGTTCAACTGGCTCAGGCGGGCATACTTGCTGGGATGGACAGACACATTCGTACCGCCGGCAATTGCGGCATAGCAATGTCCGTTACGCAAGCTTTCATAAGCCATGTAGATGCTGGTCAGCGAACTTGAACAAGCCGTATCAACGGTCATGCTCGGGCCGCGGAAATTGAAGAAATGAGAAACCCGGTTGGCCACGAACGAATTCCAGTAGCTGGTACTGATTTTCCGCTCAAAAAAGTGATAATCGTCGTACATCAGGCCGACGAATACGCCAACATTATTTTCTTTGGGAAGCTGATCAAGGTTCCTGGTCCGCTCCCAGGAATAACCAGCGTCTTCACATGCTTCCCATGCAACTTCCAAGAACAGCCGTTGCTGTGGATCCATGTAGTCGGCTTCGCGGGGCGAGATATTGAAGAACGCTGCATCGAACTTGTCCACATTTTCAATAAAGCCGCCCCATTTGCTATTCGTCTTGCCGGGCTGCTTTACATGCGGACTGTAATATTTGCGATAGTCCCACCGCGCAGCAGGAATCTCTTCGATAGCATCTACGCCGAGCTTCAGGTTCTCCCAAAAGCGCTCCACGGTGCTGGCCTGGGGATATCGGCCACTCAGGCCGATGATGGCAATATCCAAGTTGCGATCGCTCGCCTCCTGCCTTCTCGCGCTAACGTTAAAGTCGTTTGCGGACTCAAAAAAGCGCCTGGCAGACGCAAACTCATTTGGGATCTCCGCAGAGTGCGATGAATCGATATTGCTGGCCTGGGCATATTGCCCTTTTGCCCCAAGAATGGCTTCGAGCCGGGCTGCATGATTGGAGATGAAATACTTTGCCAAATCTTGCACAGTCCCAAATTGGAAAAATAGGGTACCAGGCAATGAATCAAAATCTGCTTCCAGAGACCGATTCATCTCCATGATGATGACGGAATCGATTCCGTAAGCGCTCAACGGCTCTTGCGAAGCTATGCTATCGGCGGGAGCTTTGGTCGCTGTGGATATCTTGTCTTTAAGATAACTGACTACTTTTTCGAACAGATGAGCATCCTGGCCTCCTGGAGCCGGCTGTTCGCGTATTTCCAGGGGCATAGGGCTGGCCGCATGGAGTGGCTGCGATTCAGTGCCTAAATGACTTCTGGCCTTTTCAGGATCGCCAGCGACAGGACCTAACTGCGCCTCACCAGATTCAAAAGCTGGCTGAGCTTTTTTCTGCCGGAATGTCTTGGCCAGGAAATTCTCAAATAAGAGTAACTCAACTCCATTTTCATCGAGGATCGAGACATGCGAAACGTAATCACCGTCACTGCTCTCTTCTACAATGCGCGCGTACGCATAGCTTGCCTTTTCCAGCGAGGAAAATACAACCAGCTTTCCTAGAGAGAACGGAATACGCAGCCGGTCGTTGTAACTGTTTTGTCCTAAGCCGATCAAAAAAGAGGTGCGGATCGCGGTGTCCATGAGAGCGGGACTCAATTGGCATTCGCTCAAATCTTTTCGATCGTAAAACGGAGTCAGGCTTACCAGGGCCTCGGTCTCACCGGTAAAAAGTTTATCTGCCAGTTGAAAGGGGACCCCATAGTTGAAACCAAGGCTTGCAAGGTGCGCGAAAATCTCTGGCTTGCTCTTCTGGATTCCACTTCGCTTTCGAATCGCATCCAAGTCGTGAGACGCAGGATGGATTTGTCCAGCCTGCTCTCCCGGATCGGCGTTGATTTTGCCGCGAGAAAATACGATACCAAGGTCTTGATGGCTTCGTATTTCGAAGGTGATGCCCTTGCCCTCGGGGTGGAGCGCGACGACGACTTCCTTGCTTTCTCCTTCCAGCACTACTGGCCTTCCCCAGATGACATTCCTCATGGATAAGATTGGCCGGCCTAACGACAACTCAGCGGCTGCTCTTGCCATCTCCAGATGTGCTACTCCAGGCAGGATCATCAATCCCTGTACCACATGGTGCTTGAGAAATATCTCTTCGCGATGCAGCCGCTTTGTGAATTTCTGTTCAGCTAGCGTAGAAACATTGCTATCGAGGAGTGGATGGAGCTTATGGGTTGCGGGGACGTGCAACGGATGAGCATCACGACTGTAATCGATCCAATAATGGTCAGATGCAAACGGATAAGTAGGAAGAAAAACTCTTTCCGCTCGGTAGCCGTCGTACAGATGTTCCCACGGAATGGAAGCGCCAGCGCTCCATAGTGCGCCAAGTTTGCTGAGGGCTTTATTTTGGATCGCCTCGCGAACATCCGCAGAATTGTCAACTAGAATCCTCCCCGTCGCAGAAAGCTCTTTCGTGTCAACATACGAAAGTCCTTCGATACCCCGCTCGCCTGCACAGAATCGGTCAAGCTTGGTTGTGATCTCGTCCCCGCTGGATGCGGTCAGCGCCAAGCGCACTTCCAACTCCTCCCGCCCGGTTTGCAACGTAAACGCGATCGAATGTAAGGCAGCATTTCCCAAATTCGCGCGCTTTGATTTCAGATAACAGGAGAACTGCGCGACGTGAGCCTGCAAGCGCTCTACAGTTTTTGCTGAAAGGACGAACAGCCAGGGGCCATTTACGACCGACTCAGGCAGAAGCTGCTGATCTCGGTGATACTCTTCGAGCACTGCATGAGCGTTTGCACCCCCCGAACCGAAACTGCTGACGCCTACACGCCTTGGATATCCTGATGCCGGTCTTTCCCATGACATGTTTTCAGTCACCAAAAAAAGCGGTGAATCTGAGAAGCTAATCCTTGGATTGAGTTCCTTGAAGTTCAAGTGTTTCGGCACGCAGGCATTCTTCAAGCTGAGAGCAGCCTTGATCAGACCAGCTAATCCGGCTGCCGCTTCCAGATGGCCGAGATTTGTCTTAATCGAGCCGAGGCCGCATCGAATTGCCAAGGACTGCTCATTCCCATCAGCTAGAAGGAACGCTTCTTGGATTGCGGCAACTTCAATGGGATCGCCCAGTGATGTTCCGGTTCCATGCGCTTCGAGGTATCCAATGCTATGCGCAGGCACGTCAGCATCGCGGCATGCATTCAGAAGCAACGCACTCTGTTTTTCAGGATTGGGAACCGTCAAGCCACTGGCTTGGCCGCCGTGGTTAATAGCGCTGCCCTTGAGCACAGCATAAATGAAGTTATTGTCGGCCACCGCACGCGCCAAGGGCTTCAAAAGCACCATCGCCGCGCCCTCAGAGCGGACATATCCATTCGCCTCTTTATCAAAGGTCTTGCAACGCCCATCATGGGCCAACATGCCCGCCTTGTAGTAGGCGATCGTGGTGGCCGGATGGCACATCACATTTACGCCAGCCACCAAGGCCTGTTCACATTCACCCGCTCGCAACGACCTGATTGCTTCATGCGCTGCTACGAGAGAACTGGAACATGCAGTATCAATCGACAAGCTTGGACCGTGAAGATCATAAAAGTAGGAAATCCTGTTGGCTAAAATCGAAGCCGCGCCGCCGGTCCCTATATGGGCGTCAACCATGCCGAGAGATTTTTGCAGCAACAAGTTGTAATCCGAGCCGCTCGCTCCCACGAATACGCCGGTATTGGTTCCCATTAAGGTGCTCGCGGGATACGCGGCATCTTCCAATGTCTCCCAAGTCAACTCCAGCAGAATTCTCTGCTGGGGGTCCATTAACTCCGCCTCTCTCGGAGTAATGCGGAAGAAGCGCGCATCGAAGCGCGCGATGTCGCTGAGGAACCCTCCATGATCGATGCCAGGGTGATGACGAACCGGATCGATCTCCTCTGGCCATTCCCATCGCTCTGGAGGCATCGATGTGATGGCATCGCGTCCTTCAATCAGAAATTCCCAAAGCTGTTCTGGACCATGGATGCCGCCCGGCAGACGACAGCCAATTCCAATGATGGCAATGTCTTCGGGACGGATCACTGCCGCTGATGGTCTGTCTTTCTTTGCCGCAGATTCGTCTCCCGATATAGCTGATCCGACCAAAGCCGCGGATATCGATCTCTCCTGATTACACCTTCCCCGGAGTTGTTCGCTGAGGTAACGCGTGATCTTCTCGGTCGTGTTGTATTGGAAGAAGAATGTAGTTTCCAGATCAACGTGATACTCAAATCGAATGGCCTCGCCCAGGCTGATTAAGTCAGCGGAGTTCAGCCCCATTTCCATCAAAGGACGCTTTCTGTCGAAATCCGTCTCTTTGCTTATCCCGAGCATGCTCTTGATGATTTCCTCAACCCCATTTTCAAGGTCACCAAG
Organism: Candidatus Angelobacter sp.; assembly: GCA_035940535.1. GTDB lineage: Bacteria > Acidobacteriota > Terriglobia > Terriglobales > Acidobacteriaceae > Angelobacter. Next base: position 124 of record DASZEU010000489.1, on the reverse strand, counting down.
TTGCAGTGACTGCTCGGGAGTCCTGTTGCCACCGTTAATCTCAGCCGCGACAACTTCATCGCGCTGGCGCTGCTGTAGATCGTAAGTCACCAGCACGCCATAGCCTTCATTCTCTTTATCAGCG
>DASZEU010000488.1:0-5195 GCA_035940535.1 Candidatus Angelobacter sp. | reverse complement strand
ATTTATTTCAGAAGCTGAATACTTTACTGGCGATGGTTATGTCGCTACCGGGTAAGTTGGCGGCCATAAACTCCGAAGGCCGGACATGAGCAATTTGAGGCAATCCATACGAGCTTTCAAAAACAGTAAAGACCAGTGGTGTTTCTGCACGAACCGTTGCTTTGAATTCAATACCTTCGGGTGCTGGATTCACATACTGGAAACCCCACCTATTGGTAGCAGCGCCGGCATCAGGCAGGTGCTCGCCGCCGACCGAAATGTCGGTGAGTAGGTTCTGTGTATTGAGAAACAAAGTAAGTTTCGCGGAGCCACGGTGCGGGCGGATTTGTATCCTGACTGTGCGTTGTTCACCTGTCCGTGAAGACGATACTAGAACTGCTTCCGGGACCTCAAGTCCGATAAGAGGCGCTTCTTTCGATAGATATGTCCCGGAAACCGGTGGTAGAAAGCCCGTCAATTCAGAGCGCCGCACGCTATCACCAAGGAACTGCTGTGTCCAATTGTCAGGTTGTTCATCCATACTTGCCCAGACAGCTTTGTTCTGAGAGCCGTCATAGGCGTACAGTAAGTGGTCCGGTTGCGGTTGCGCATTTGTCCAATTGCTGTGGAATACTCCCCAACCTACGAGAACTGCAGCGATGCAAGTCGTGATTGCAGCAATCCCGAGCGGCCGCCACCGGTATGCAAGTTCGAGGAGCGGAAACATCAATCCCAGGAACAGCACTAGAAATATGAGCACAAACCGCCCCAGCCCCGGTCCTACTCCAGAGAAGACAACACGAAGGAAAGGAGCTATAAATCCTGCATTGACAGCTAATACAAGCGCGATTCCAATCGCCAGCACTGCTGGGACACGGTGATCGGGCAGCGAACGCAGCAGTATGACAGCGGGTAAGCTGAAAAGAATGGGCCAGACGAAGAGATAAGCAGCAGGCGGCATAAAGAGTGTTATGAGGATGAGGAAGATGACATACCAAATGCGGGCGCCTGATGCTAAACCTGAAGGATGAAATCGCGCGCGTGCCAGTGCGTAGGCCAGGGATACGGAAGCAATTCCGATGAGTACGTAGATCATGCTATACAACTCTCGATGGTAAAGCACCTTTAGAAACCCAATGCGTTTGCCCCCTGAAACCAGCCATAGCATTGCACCAGATCCTAAGTAGGCTGTTGCGGCCGCGACTGCCAGAGCGATGAAGCCAATGATGATGGAAGGAATGCTTCTTGCTCTGTGTGCCTCCTTCCAGATATCAAAAAATATGAATCCCAGTACCAGCAAGGCAACGGTTAAGGTCACGGCATTTCCGTAGGCCACTGCGTACCTGCCAGCCACGTTGAAATATGAAATATCCGGCGACTCTCGCTGATCCAGGTTCATGTTTCCGAGTCTTGTTAACAGTTCCAGCGTAGTAGTGCCTTCATCCTGCAACGTGGCGGCGCTTATATGTTCTGGAGTGTCCAGCCTTGTGTGATACACCTCCGCACCGTCAATGAAGGCAAAATTCAATCCCGCTATGCCGGCTGGTTTGAACGCATCAAAGTCGGTACCAAACCCCAATCGTCTGTAAATCGCGCTCATGACCGAACTCATGACCGGTGCGTGACTGGCCGCTGCCGCCTCTCGTACAGCCCATCCACTGTTAGGGCTGGTCTCAAACATGATCAGTGGGCCACGAGACCCATGGGCATCAAAATTCAGGATGATACCAATTTTGTTCTTCCACTGAGGATCATGAATGAATGCTTTCGCTCCCATAAGCCCGATTTCTTCCGAGTCAGTGAACAGCACGATAATGTCATTCTTGAGCTGTGTGCCTGCTCTAAGCGCGCGAACTACTTCGAGAATACTTGCGACCGCGGCACCATTGTCGGCAGCGCCCGGCCCTGTAGGAACAGAATCATAATGAGCACTCAAAAGTATCGCCTTAGTATTTGCAGTGCCGGGTAACCTGGCAACAATATTGCGCACTGTCGCGAGGACATAGGGAGGATCAACATTTCCAACAGTGGACACTACTTCAGGCGACTGTACTTCCATGCTGAGATCAGAAAGTTGCGACACCAGAGTGGTGCGGACCGCTTCATGTGACTGTGAGCCTACTGGGTGGGGCAGGTTTGCGATTTTACGCAAATTGTCTTGGACGCGAGTCGCCGAGAACTCACCAGGAGTAGTTGATAATCTGGGTTTTGGAGGTGCTTCCAGACGGATCATGAGCCATGGAAATCCGATATAAACCAGGGCAATTCCAACGCCAAGCATGAGTCGCTGGCTGCGTCCAGCCTTAGGGACGCGTGACAGAACACTGAAGCTTGATTCTTTCTGAGTTGGTTCCGGAGCTAATAAAACCGGCATTGGATTACACCTTCTTCCCGTTACGATGGACGAGAACTCATTGTTGAGAGGATCTGCGAATAGAATCCATGGCCGTTGCCAAGCCGCATGCTTCCTGAGGACAGGTTTAGGCTATGAACAGCCCTTATCTTCGGCGCTCAAGATTCGATGGAGGGTTCAGGTGAAACGGGCGGCCAAAATCTATGCAGGGGAACCATCAATTACTGCAATATCATACTTTGACACCTCAATGCGGGCGGTGTAAGCGACGGTTGTCAGCAGGATACGAACCCGTGCTGTTCCCGGCAACTCTTCTTCAAATACTCCACTGAAATTCCGCAGTGGGCCCGCCTGGATCATCACCGCATCACCGCGTTTTAGGTTGCTTTTCATGTGGACCATTCCATTTTTGTCTGTGTGGTTCTGGATTTCGGAAATGATTTCATCTTCGATGGTTGCAGGTACTCCACCAAAACTCACAACGCTGACAATACCGCGGGTAAACTGGATTTTGCGTAAGGTCTGGTTAATGTTGAATCGCGCGAAAATGTACCCTGGAAAAAAGGGAAGGAATTGTGTTTTATCTTTCCGGACCAGCCGCGGCGCTAGCACCTCTACACCCCAGGCGGAAAGGTTTCCGGCAGCGCGTTCTTCCTGGCGCGGTTTGGTATGTATTGCGTACCAAGATGCAAATTCGTGAGCGTTCACCAGATAACTCCATTCCCTTATAGACTGACGTCTGATTCTGCGGGTTGCGAATATCAACAGCGCTAACTTCGTGCTGTTGGGCTGAAGGAGATAAAGCTACCGCACTTTGGATCTGAGGTGACTCTCCAAGCGGTGAATCGAGTGTCGAATGGCAATATATTGCTACAAGCTTGGCGATCGATCCAGTAACAAACCGTTAGGAAGTTTGTTACACGAAGTGAACGACATTCGTTTGGATTCCTTTGGTTACTTGCCTTTGCGCCGGTTTTGTCTCGGGCATCAGGCGTATGCAGGGATGGCGGCTGTGCTGGAAAACCTTTCCATCGCTACCCGCAAATCCAGACCGTGGGATGTCACTTTGTTTCTCGGCAAATGCAGGATCTTGACCGCTTCCCGCACGTTTTGTGGAAGACGCGATCCTCGGTAATTCCAGGACTGGTCGAGCGTTTTCGTGCTCAATCCAAAGCGGTTAGTCTCGGGACTGAGAAGTTCGACCAGGCTGATCTGATCCATACACAGGAGTCTGCGTCGTATGTTCTCGTCTTTAACATGGTCCAGGCTTGGGATTTGCGGAAGAGATGTTTCGCACGCGATGCGAAAATAATATTCCGTTAGCTCGGTCCATGCTTCCAGCCAGGCTGAGGTTTTCTCATTTTGCCGGTAGAGGATGAAGCCCGCGTTGAACATACGACGCCCGTAGTGGAGTCGCGAATAGCTGTCGTCCAATGCAGTTTCGACCATGGCGATATCGGCGGTATCAAGAATCTCAAAAAGCGATGGAAGTTGGTTGGTTACAACCCGTGTGTCGGTATCGAGATGAAGGGTGCATTTATAGGGTGTGCGACACAGGCTGCGTAAGCGGTTAAGTTGGCCTTCTGACCACGCCGATGCAAGCCCCACCACGCTTTCAATAACTTCGATCTGATCAAAGCAGCCCATCCTGCACACGGGATTGTGAGGACGATCTGTAAATAAAGTGATCGGCACTGCTGGACAACGCTTCTTGATGCTGTCCGCAGAAAGAAAGGCTTCTTCCACATAGCGATCTTCCTTGGTTGCGACGTAAACAACCCCGGAATTGTTCAGAAAATTTGAATTCTCAGTTGACAAGGCGACCTCCATCGCGTGCTCGCTTGGCACGGAATAATGCTTCTGTCCTTCGGGCGGTAATTTGAGCATGTATCTTTTTGTTATGTTGGCTTTGCTCCTGCTTTAAGTGACAAAGCACTTGCGTGATTGTTGCATTGGGATTTTGACCAATGGCTTTTGCAATCAGACCGACGTCGCGGCAGGCACCTTCGACCTCTGCTCGTTTGTAATGTTGCGTGTCCCAGCTAAGCCGGAGATTGATAGTTTTGCCGGCAAACACGGAGAGGGTAAGTGGATAGACGGTGCGGGAGTAGGGTCTGTCTTTTGTGACGCGAAAACCGGTAGTTGACCCAATTTGCACTGACTGGCTCACTGGATAGTTTTCAAAGGCCAGCAGAGTGTCAAACAATGTTGTGCCGCGCGGGACATCGCTCCAAGTCTGGATCTTGTTTAGAGGAGCATATTCAAATTGCCGGGCCTGGGCCTGCGCCGCTTGCAATTCGCGCAGCCATTGCGCCACAGGCATGTCAGCCACTAAGCGGACGCGCACCGGCAGGGTGTTGATGAACAGTCCTAGCATGGAATCGATGCCCGCTAAATCTGGGGGACGGCCTGAGACGACGGCTCCAAACACCACATCATCTGTGCCGCTGTAGCGGCTCAGCAGCAGGGCCCAGGCCGCTTGTACCACGGTATTGAGGGTGATCTGTTGCTGGCGTGCCATGTGGGTGAGGGCCGCCGTGGTGGGTTCGGTGAGCCACAGCTCCAGAGTTTCATGGCTGGAGGGAAGAGCATGATTTTCCTTGATTCCCGGCAAGCGAGTAGGAGAATCAAAGCCCTGCAATTGCTGACGCCAGAAGGATTCTGCGCGGGCCAGGTCCTGTTGTTTGAGCCAGGCGATGTAGTCGCGATAAGGACGGCGTGGTGGGAGAGAGGGTTGCTGTCCAGCCGCGAAAGCCTGGTAACAGAGGAAGACTTCTTCCAGCAGCAAGGCCACGGACCAGCCGTCGAGCAGGATGTGATGCCAGGTCCAGGTGAACTGCCAGCAGTGGTGGGCGCGGCGGTG
>DASZEU010000487.1:0-12405 GCA_035940535.1 Candidatus Angelobacter sp. | reverse complement strand
AGGTGTATTTCGCTGGGTTGCGAACTTGGCACGGTGGCACTCACCGCAAGCCTGTGTTCCAACATATTCACTGGCCGAGGGACGCCCTTGGGTTGGCCACCATCCTGTATTCTTCAGACGGTCCTCGGTTGCCAGGGGCACGCTGCCACTGCGGGAGGCCTGAGACCAGGAGAAAATGGAACCGCCGAGCCAGGCAAAGTGGCTGAGGAAGATCACCAGAAAAAATCCTCTCCTATAACCGGCCTTTATTCTGGGCACTGGAAGCGCTCCCTTGGATAAACAGAGGCTCTAAGCCAGAGACATCTGAAAGTGGTGGCTGGCGCCATTCCAACCGCAGACCATATCGGCGTATGCGCGTCATTATATATGGTACATATAGGTCCAGCCGGATCTAGCGCGAAGCACGGTCGAAGGGTTGCGTTGATAGTTCTGAAATTATGGCAATTCTGGCATTTATGGCATTTATGGCAATCATGGCAATTCCCTATGGCTGAGTGCTCCCTGCTAAATGCTTTATACTCGCTGCATGACTTCGGTGGCGGAGCCATTAGCGGCGCTACGTCGTTATTGGGGCTACGATTCATTTCGTCCATTGCAAGAGAGAATCATCGCCAGCTTGGTGGTGGGTCATGACATTTGCGTGGTCATGCCCACTGGCGGTGGGAAGTCGCTGTGTTATCAATTGCCGGCCGCCATGTTGCCCCGGCAGACTGTGATTGTGATTTCACCCTTGATTGCATTGATGCAGGACCAGATAGCGCAGCTCACCCAAATGGGCATCACGGCGGGAATGCTCAACAGCTCTCTTCCCAGTGATGAACAGTTCAAGGTGACCCGGAAAGCGTTGGACGGACACTACCGGCTTCTGTATCTCTCACCGGAACGGCTGGCTCGCGCAGATACTATCTCGTGGCTGAAGCGTGTCCCCATCGCTCTCTTCGCCATCGATGAGGCGCATTGCATCTCCGAATGGGGACACGAATTCCGCCCAGAGTACCGGCAACTAAGCTCGCTAAGAAACGATTTCCCAGAGTTGCCTATCGCTGCATTTACGGCCAGTGCGACCCGCCGCGTGCGTCACGATATCATCGATCAACTCCGGCTACGTGATCCGCATAAGTACATCGCCAGCTTCCATCGCTCCAATCTGCGCTACATTGTGAAAGAGTGTGGACGAGGCACGCAATCTACGGTCCTGGTAACGGCGCTTCATCAGTATTCGGGCAGCAACGTGATCGTTTATGCGCCTACTATTAATAAGGTCGAGGAGACAGTAGCTTTTTTGGAACAGCAGGGAATTCCCGCGATTGCCTATCATGGAAAGATGGATAGTGAGCTGCGGCGGCGCAACCAAGAGCGCTGGATGTCCGACGAGGTACCTGTACTGGTGGGTACGCTGGCTTTCGGATTAGGAATCAACAAAGCCGCAGTACGCGCTGTGATTCACTTGGCGCTGCCGAAGTCAGTCGAGCAGTACTACCAGGAAGCAGGCCGAGCGGGACGCGATGGGCTGCCCGCCGATTGCATCCTGCTCTGGCAGAAACGTGACGTGGGACTGCTGACTTATTTTATCGATCAAATCGTCGATCCAGCGGAAAAGGAGCGCTCCTGGCAGCGCTACCATGAAGTTCGCCGCTACGCGGAGTCGGCTATATGCCGGCATCGCCAGATTTGCGTCCATTTCGGCGAAATTCCTAAGTGGAAATCGTGCGGGGCTTGTGATGTATGTGGCGTTGCTCTTGAGTGGCTTTCAGAAGCTGTTGCAACTCCGGTGCGCAGGCCTGAAAAAGCTATTGCTCAAGTCTCAGATAATGGCCGCTTCCGGCGAACCGAGGCCATAGTATCCCAGCCGGTGGCAGATCTTGACCTCGAATTGCGGGAACATCTTCGCGAATGGCGCCGAACAATGGCCAAGAAACAGGGTATTCCCGCTTTTGTTGTAATGCATGATACTTCTTTGGAACAATTGTGCCGACTGCGGCCTCATTCATTGGCTGGCATCCGTGAAATCCATGGTTTTGGTGAGCGTAAAACCGAGATGTATGGCCGCGAGATAATCGAAGCGATTCAGCAGTTCAGCAGTCACAAGAAATCTACCGCAGAGACGCGGAGACGCGGAGAACAATAGCGAGAATGGCTCTCTATCTGGTAACTGGAGCAGCGGGTTTCGTCGGGTCCTCTATCGTGCGGGAATTGATACGTCGCGGCGAACAGGTGCGCGGGCTTGATAATTTTGAAACCGGCAAGCGCGAGAACCTCGCCCCAGTGCTTAGCCATATAGAGTTTCTGGAGATTGACATCCGGGACGAGGAACGCCTGCCCCAGGCATTTGCGGGTGTCGATTATGTCCTTCATCAAGCAGCGTTGCCTTCCGTGCCGCTCTCGGTCGCCAAGCCGGTCCGATCGCATACGATCAACATAAATGGAACGCTCAACGTGTTGCTGGCGGCTCGCGACGCAGGTGTCAAACGAGTGGTCTATGCCGGCTCCAGTTCAGCTTATGGGGAAACGCTTTCGCTGCCGAAACGTGAAGATATGCTGCCTTCCCCGGTTTCTCCGTATGCGGTACAGAAGTTGACCGGGGAATACTACATGCGATGTTTTGCCAAAATCTATTCGCTGGAGACGGTTTGTCTTCGATATTTCAATGTTTTTGGCCCGCGCCAGGACCCAAGCTCACCCTATTCTGGAGTGATGGCAAAGTTCATCCGGCAGATGCTGGCAGGGGAAGCGCCTACCATTTTTGGAGATGGCCAGCAGACCCGTGATTTCACTTATGTAGATAACGTGGTGCAGGCAAACTTGGATGCCGCAGTCGTTTCCGCCCAAGGTGTATCAGGAGAGTGCTTCAATATTGGTACCGGACGCCAGCTTTCCCTCAACTTCGTTTTTGAAACACTGCGGGAGATCACAGGCTTTGCGGGCAATCTGAAGTATGCTCCGCCACGGGTAGGCGATGTTAGACACTCGCAGGCCGACATCTCCCGGGCACGTCAGCTTCTTAACTACTCACCAACAATATCTTTCGAAGAGGGACTGCGGCGCACGGTCGAGTGGTACCAGACCGAGGCGGTCCAGAACTCATCGGTAACCGGCTCCTGAGATCTGAGAGCTCCGGCTGCGAGTGACTGGCTTTTGGCTGGAAAATCGAGCGTTGCCGAGTTGCCTCTTAATCTGACGTGGAATATTTACGTATTTTCGGGGTGCTTCAGGCGCAAGAGCGCGCCTTCAGCATGACAGAGCGTTTTAGAAGAGGAATTGATCTTAGCCGACGGAAAAGTAAGTGACATCTGGCTAAGGCATTTTTAGAGTTGGTGTAGTCCAGTTTTCTCCGACGCTAAGAGCCGCAAATCCTTAAGTGAACGGTATTGCCCTAAAGGGCCGTTCTTCCACCGCTACTTGGACTCCAGTAAGGTTAAAGCCGCTACAAAGCCTGCGATTTTATTGGCTTTGTCGGCACGAATCAATTCGTTTCCTGACACGACCTATTCTTGAAAACACTAAACTCCGGTTGTGCTTTCGGCAGCTTGGGCGGCCAGATTTGCAAACCAGCCCTGCGCGGCGATGAGTTGGTTGGGCGTGCCTTGCTCCAGGATGCGGCCTTCATCCAAGACGATCACGTAGTCGGCATCCTTCACCATGGAATATCGATGCGCGATTAGCAGCGTTGTAGGGCGCGGGTATAACTTGCTCAGCGCTTGTTTTACTTCGTTCTCGGTTGCGTAATCGAGATTGGCTGTGGCTTCGTCCAAGACCAGGATACGCGGCTTGTCGGCCAGGATGCGTGCGATCTGCAAACGTTGCCGCTCTCCTACAGAGAGTCCTAGTCCGCGTTCTCCTATTTCGCTTTGCAGCCCTTCGGGAAGTCGCTCCAGGGTGTTTTGGAGTCCAGCGGCCAGGGCGGCGCTCTCCACCTCGTTGTCGGTGGCGTTGGGGCGCTTGTAGCGGATGTTGTCGGCCAGGGTGCCTCGGAAGATCGCGCCATCGGCCGCCACCATGCCAATGGCGCGGCGGATGGACGATGGATCAATCTGGGAGAGAGATTGGCCATCGATAAGAATCCTGCCTGAAGTAGGCTCCCAAAGCTTGAGCAACAAATCGGCAGTGGTCGTCTTGCCTGCCCCGGAAGGTCCAACAATGGCGGTCACCAGGCCGGGCTCGATTGTGAACGTCAGGCCCTGTAAGACCTCGCGTTCCGGCACATATTCGAACCGAACGTCCTGAAACTCCACCTTGCCAGGACCAGGCAGCAAAAGCTTGCCGCTGGGCTCCTCTGGGCCGGTTTGTAGCAAGCGAATCCCGCGACCCAGCGAAGCCAGGTTTTGCTGAATGCTGACCGCAATGCTGCTGAGCGAGTCAATGGGATCATAGAGCCGGTCAAGGTAAGCCACAAACATAACCACATCGCCCGGGGTGAGTTGGCGGTCCAGAACCATGTAACCGCCATATCCCAACACCAGAGCTTTGCTGAAATGATTGAGTGTTCTCTGCAGAAACAAATATCGGTTGCCGAGCCTGGCCCGCTCCAGGTAGTCGGCGTAAGCCACTTTTGAGATGTCTTGCAGCTTGTCCACCTCGCGCGGCTCGGCCCCAGAGAGCTTCACAGTCTTGATAGCAGCCAAAGCATCTTGGATTCGTACCGAGACTTTTTCCCATAAGCTGTAATACTCGTCCATGCCGGACTCCAGCCGGCGGGTAGCGCGTCGGGTGATCACAAAGTAGAGCGGCAGGATGGAGAGAGCGGCCAACCCTAATCGCCAGCTTTGGAACAGCATGATCGCGCAGATGCCGACAATTCGTACTGCTTCCGGGGCGATCTGCTGGGAAAAGGCTGAAATGATTGGCGCAACCTGGTCGGATTGGTCGATTCGCTTGGCCAGGCCGCCGCTGGCGCGACGGTTGAAAAATGAGATTGGCAGACGCAAGACATGGCCGAAGGTGGATTGAATGAGCCTGGCTTCAATGTCGCTAGCCACCACGGTACTCTGATACTCGGACAACAATGACAGGTAATATCCGAGCACACTGATTACAAATAGCCCGGCCGCCGCCCACAATAAGGTGACAAGGGTTTGGGAACTGGTGCGCGGAGCCACAATCCCCGGTGGAATCGCAAAGCCGGTATGGTGTTTCTCCCTCGTCTTCTGTGCGCGCTGTTCCTGCTGTCGCCGCCGTCTTTCGGAAGGCGAAGGCTTGGCATGCTGCGGCTGTGTCGGTGGCTTTACAGGGGGCTGGACTTGAGGGCTGCTGTCTTGGTCAGCCTTGTTTGCATCGTTAGGACGGTCTACAAAAAGTCCCGCGACGTCGTTGATTGCTATGCGATAGATCAGTGGCTGAATCAGATCGGCAGCCGTCCCCAGCAAGGCCAGCAATGCGATCACTACGAATCGCTTTTTATAGGGTCGTGCCAGCCGGACTAGGGCACGGAGCGTACTCGACCTGTCGCGAGGATCGGTTGAATCCATACAAGACCAGTTGAATGGTAACAGGCTAAATGAATAAGCGAAGCCATCAATTCATTGCGGAACTCACCCGGAGCCATTTCTGCTTGCCCGAATCAGTTGGGAATAGAGATGAGCGCTGGGCCGCAGCGTCCGCGCCTGCGTCTCGGGGTTGAGCTCGACCAAGCCAAAGCGGAGGTGCCACCCTTCGTTCCACTCGAAATTATCCGTAAGGCTCCAATGAAAATACCCGCGCAAATCCAGGCCTTCCTGGATCATTCCTGCAACGTGGCCGAGTGAAGACTCGATAAGCCACGGCCGGATCCGGTCGGCGCGATCGGGAACGCCGTTTTCGAGTATGTAGATCGGCTTGTTGAACGAAGAGAACCGCTTTACAGCCCTCCGCAGACCTTTTGGGTAAGCCTCGCCGTAAGGAATCTCTATGCAACTATCTCCTTGCGGCTTGTGTGGAGGCACCGTGAGACTACAAAACAGAGTTCTGGGACTCTTGAAATTGAATCCTGCCCGCAGGCGGATGTAATAGTTGATGCCAACGTAATCGCAGGTATCTCGTACCTCCGGCATCCGCGCGCCCATCAGGTGCAGCGGGAAGGGAAGTGTGCCGTCCTTGATCGCATCAGCGAAGTTGTCGTTGAAGTGGTGGTCAATGATCGAGCAAAGCCAGCGATCCAGGAACGACTTCTTCCGCCGCGGTTTAAATACACAAAAATGCTGCGCCCAGCCCACATTGGCGTTTGCCTGAATCTCGTGGATAGCATGGTAAGCGGCAGCATGCGCCCGGCAAAGGTTTTGGGTCACGCGAGCGGCCAAAAGAAAACGGCCTTTTCTGCCTGGAGGAAACTCTCCTAAGCAATACCCCAGCGCGGTATAGACATTCGGTTCATTGAAGGTGATCCAATCACAGCACAGGTCTCCCAAGGCTGTAACAACATGGCGGACAAAACGTTCAAAGAGTTGGATGGATTCTTTGGCGGCAAAACCTTTTTTCGCTTCCAACCACAGCGGGTTCGTAAAATGATGAAGTGTTACGAAGGGGCGTATGCCCCGGTCCCGCAGGGCCTGAAGCATCTGCCGGTAGCGCTCCAGGGCGTCGTTGTCCCACACTCCCTCGGAAGGCTCAACTCGGCTCCACTCCACCGATAGCCGCAAGGCATTCACGCCTAGCGACTTGGCCAAGTCAAAATCTAACTCGGCATTTTTCCACCAGTCGCAGGCCCTGCCCGAGCATTCACCTGACCTTATGCGCCCTAGCTTTTCCCATGCCGACCACTGGTTGTTAGAATGATCACCTTCCACCTGATAGGCGGAGGTTGAGACGCCCCAGAGAAAATTCGCTGGGAAAACATGATGAATTCTTTCGTCTGTGGTCTTGTCCATGTACCCAGAGGAAATTATACCTTCTGGTGCCAATATCCTTGATCGTGCAGGAAGTACTCGTCATTCCAGCTATTCAATAATACTTTCAGGAACAAGCTCATAATCTTGAGGTGCCCGGCTGCCCGGAAGCGCCGGTTCGTGGTGTGAATGCAGCCGGAGACAATCCCAAACTTCCAGCCCGAAAGCTTTTTGGTCAAGAGATAGTCTTCGGCATAAAGCGCACCTTCATGGAAGCCGCCAAGCTGATTGAATCTGTTTTTGTCAAAGAGCATGAACATACCCGTGCTGAAAGGCTTGACCATCATGGAGCCATATTGAGCGAGATTGTTCCCTATATAAAGGATATGGTCGGCCAGGGAGCCATTGCTGCACCATATATTGGTGGTTACACACTGTAGCTTTCTGCGCTCCATGAGTTCCACAGCGCGGCGTACCAAGGTTGGATCCTTCAACTCCATGTCCGCGTCAATAAAGAGTACGCAAGGAGTAGAGGCTCTGCGCGCGCCGGCGTTGCGCCCGACGGAGGGTAGTCCGCCGGGAATTACCTCGACGTCCAGCCTGTCGGAAAATCCCATCACCAGATCGGGCGTGCCATCCGTGGAACCCGCATCAGCAACGTATACTTTGGTATGCGGCATGGATGGGTAGTCCTGCCGGCACAGTGACTCCAGCAGGCTCGGCAAAAGTTTCGATTCGTTCTTCGCCGGAATTACGATCGTCAATTTGTTCGGATACGAATTCATGGACGGAGACTCCTTCCTGATTGATGGTGATGTAAGTGCAACTCAAGTCAACCCATGCGCCGGAGTTGTAGTACTCCACTCCCTCGTTGGTTGTTGCCATCGGCACGTGCGTGTGCCCACAAAAAATGCGCTCAGCTTTGCCTTTTTTTGCGTAGCTGAGCGCGCCATGCGCTACCTGCGTTGACAATCGCAACCATCGAGTATTAAGACGGTCGAGGTAGCGGGCAAATCGTTTGCTTTTGAAATCGATCTTTTGAAGGTTCAGGTAGATCAATTGGCCGATCCGGCTCAGAAACAGGTTCTTGACGGCAAAACTGTCAAATTGATGTCCGTGAACTGCCAAGTGGTGCTTTCCCTGATAGTCCCAGGCATATTGCTGGTAGACCGGGACACCCACCAAATGCGACATCACCTCCGAAAGGCCGTGATCGTGGTTGCCTTCGACCCAGACCACCTCAGTCCCGTGGCGAGGGTTCGAAAGCTTTCGAATATATCCAAGGAATTTCCAGTGTTCTTTGGTGAGCCGCCGGAAATTAAGGTCGCTGAAGATGTCGCCCAACAAAATCAGACGATTGAACTTGACTGACTGCAAAAGATGTAGCGCCTCTTTTGCCCGGCTGACCTCCGACCCCAAGTGCAGGTCAGAGATAATCAGAGTGTCAATAAGGTCTTTCCCCATGCACTAGTTTTGTAGCAATTCCAGATTGCGGAAAGATGAAGGCAATATTAAATCTGAGTTAAATCAAGCACGACTCAAGAGAGAGAACCAAACACGACAATACGAGTGACAAGTCGCTCAGGTGAATGGATCATCTTTATGCCGCTACACCGCTACGGGTGCATGTGCGGAAAGATCGTCAATGACTCTTCGGGCAATCTGGCCCTGCAGGTCGCACCGAACCAGTCTTTCACGATTGCAACGAATGATTTATCAAAAGCCTTTGAACCGCTTGCCGATGCACCAACCGTAATCACAGTTCTGGGTCAGTTGTACAAGAAGTCCTCGGGAAAGAAGAAACCGAACCCTTCAGCTCCGCTGAAGCTGGTGATTCTCGAAGTACAAGAGAAGGAATAGATGCTACGACGACGCTTGTTACTCTTGTGTCTTGCTGCTATAGGATTGGCCGCATGCAAACCGCATGGGGCAGGTCCTCCGCAGTCAAAAGAAACCTCAATCGCAGGAATTTGGGCAGCACGAAAATCAACTAGAGGGGCGCAAGTTTTGCCGAACCCACGTCCCTCAATAAACTACAGCTAATGCTCGCGTCAATGAGCATGTTTTGAACGCAGAGTATATGGTTCTACTTTGGGACAAAGTCAAGCTATTATTTTTTATATTTGCTGGTCCGGCGACTTTGTTTCTGTCCAAATTCTAATTGTAGGTGTATGATTTCGCCCTCGCTAGCAGCCAGTAACTAAAAGTCTTATTTTCGGAGGGAAGCAGTATGCAGTCCAAATCTTGCGGTTTCCTGATCTTGGTCACCCTTCTTGTAACATTCCCGGCTTGGGGCCAGATGATCCAAAGCGTACCAACACAGAATGCTCCTGCCCAATCTGGTTCTCAACCGGCTCCGCAGTCTGGCCACAAGAATGGCGGTGATTTTTCTGATGTTACCAACCCCGATCCTAAGACGGCGGTGCCAAAGGATACGATCATCGTCAAAGGCGCATGGTCGAGCGCCAGCGATTCCACAACCCCCGTGCCGGAAGGCGGCACCGTGACCAACAACGTCTTCACCAACCGGTATTTTGGCATCACTTACTCCCTGCCCCCCGATTGGATACAAAAGTTTACACCGCCGCCCCCGTCGGAGACCGGGAGTTACGTGCTGGCACAGATCAGCCGAACAGACACCTACAAAGGAGAGGCCAAAGGCAGTATCCAGTTCGACGCCCAGGACATGTTTTTTACGCCCCTGCCGGTGGCCAATGCGCGGCAATTCGTGAACTACTCCAAGAACCATCTGCCGGACTATTATCAAGTGGAGTTGAAGCCCTCGCAGGCCACCATTGGCGGCCAGCTCTTCACCTTCTTTGCCTATTGGTCTCCGGTGGCGCAATTGCACTGGTACGTGCTGGCCACCCAGATTCGCTGCCACACCGTGGAAATCGTATTGATGAACCGTGATACCAAGGTGTTGGAGGAGCTGGTCCGGGACATGAACAGCAAAATGAAGCTGCCTGGGGAGGCCAGCACCAACGGAGGCGGGGGCAGTGTTCCAGTGTGCATCAAGGATTACGCCAGCGGCGAAAACGTGATGGAGCGGGTTGACCCCGTGCTTACGGAGCGCAGGTATAACGCAATCCCCGTGCGCCTCATCATTGATAAACAAGGCAAGGTCAAGCACATTCATTTTCTGAGCGCATTTCCTGAGCAGGAGAAGGTCATCAGCGATGCCCTCAAACAGTGGAAGTTCAGGCCTTACGAACGGGATGGACAACGGTTGGAGGTGGAAACCGGCATCATGTTTGGGCGTGCGCCGGTCCCCCTGTCCCCTGGGACGGCGGCGACCACCGATTGACCAAGTCCGGTCACTTGAGAAGAGTTGATAGTTACTTAAGTAGTAAAGTGTAATGGACCTTTTAGAAGCCAAACGCAAGACCAGTTAGACTTGCTGCGATCTGTACGTTCAACAATAATCAACTCAACTTCCAAGATATTCATGCAAGTCGTGTGACCAGCGTCATTTCACAACGGCACCTAAGTTTAAGAAATATCTAATCTTCTGGTCAGTTGTCCCATTTCGGGTCGCCCGCAAATTAGACCTTGACATTCATTTAACAAGTGCTAAGATTCGGCCCGTTTCAGGTGCTCTGCCCTGCTCTAGCTCTTCTCTGAGCTGTTCCTGAGCAGAGTCCCAAAACGGCATGGCCTCATCGTCTAGGCCGCACCTTTTCGTCAGCCGCAATATGCTGCAACAGATGCGACTCAAGAAATTTTTTCGAAGACCGTGGTGATTTGCTTTCTCTTGCTGTGAGTGTCTCCCTTCAGTACATCTGTCAGTGAAGGGGCGGATATGTCATCCC
Organism: Candidatus Angelobacter sp.; assembly: GCA_035940535.1. GTDB lineage: Bacteria > Acidobacteriota > Terriglobia > Terriglobales > Acidobacteriaceae > Angelobacter. The sequence goes on along the minus strand of DASZEU010000487.1, from coordinate 1,796 downwards.
TGATCATCACCATCCTTTAACCGTTCTTCCGAGAACACCGTGCGCCCGGGAATACCGTCCGGCAGAATCCCTATTTGCCAGGGATCTGTGAGGACGTTTTCTATCAACTACGTAGAGGTGTTAGGAAAAGGAAAAAATGGGTCACACCTACGGGTCAAACCCAAGGAGGATCTAGATGAAGCTTCTGAAGTTGGTTTCTGTCTCTCTATGCTTGTCGGTACTGCTGCTCGTTGGAGCGGCGGTCGCGCAAGTGAATGATCCCGGCGTTCGGAACACGGGAATCAATGCCGGTCAGCCGCTGGCTTCGATCAGCGCAAACGCGAACGATTTGGCCTTTTTCCAAACCGGACTTGCGCAGTTCAACGAGCATCAAACCGTTACCGGAGATAACCCCGGCCTCGGACCACGGTTCAACCTCGATGGATGCGGCGGATGCCATTCACAGCCGGCGATCGGCGGAAGCAGCCCGTCTGCCAACATCTTCCCCAATGTCGGGGCCAACCCCCAAAGCCAGGTAATTGCAAACGGAGTGGTGAGCGGCAGCACCAACACTATTCCATCTTTTGTCACTGCCACCGGCCCGGTGCGTGAAGCCCGGTTCCCATTCTTCTTTAACGCCAACGGCACGGCCAATGTCAATAATCCGAACGGTGGAGTAGAAGACCTGTTCACCGTAAGCGGCCGCGCCGATGCCGGCGCCTGCAGCCTGCAGCAGCCCAGCTTCGCTGCCGCCGCCGCCGCCAACAACCTCATCTTCCGCACTCCCACGCCGGTGTTCGGCTCGGGCCTGATGTCGAACATTGACGACTCCACCCTGTTGAAAAATCAGGCGGCCCAGGCCGGCAACGGTTTTGGCATTAACGGATCCTTCAACCGCAACGGCAACGACGGCACCATCAGCCGCTTTGGCTGGAAGGCGCAGAACAAGTCGCTGCTGCTCTTTGCCGGTGAGGCTTACAACGTAGAAATGGGCATCACCAATGAGATCTTTATGCAAGACCGGCCGCTGCCGGGAGAAGACGGCGCTGGCGGTTCCGGCGGACTTGGCCTTCCGGCCAACTGCCTGAACCTCGCCGGGGTCGGTTATCCTGAAGACGTCACTCACTCCGACGGCACCACTGCCTCGACCGTTTCCAGTGATATCACCCTGTTTAAGGTCTTCATGGAGGATCTCGCCCCGCCTACGCCTTCCACCACCGTACCGGGCGGGTCAGCTTCGATTAGCCGGGGCCGCGCTCTCTTTAGCGCGGTTGGCTGTGCGGTCTGCCATACGCCGTCGCTCACCACCCAGCCCTCGCGCCTGACGGCTGGTTTGGGCAACGCTACCGCCAACCTGTTCTCCGATCTTGAGGTCCACCACATGGGCGTGGGCTTGGCGGATAACGTATCGCAAGGCGGGGCGGGTGGAGATCAGTTCCGCTCAGCGCCGTTGTGGGGAGTGGGACAACGCATCTTCTTCCTGCACGATGGCCGCACCAGCAACATCATCACGGCCATCAACGCCCACGGCAGCAATGGATCGGAAGCAAACGCCTCGCTCAACGCGGCCGCTGCTCTGAGCATCGCCGACCAGCAGAACCTGGTGAACTTCCTGCGCTCACTGTAATTTTTCTGGTGTTAAATCTTCGGCGAGACACAATCGTGTCTCGCCGTTTTTTGTGTGCCGAGCATGTTCGACAGCTTGGAGGTGAAAGTCCTCTTCACAACCTGATGGAGGTGAAGTGATAGCGAAACGCAAGGGTGTGACCGCGAGGTCACATCTGAAAGAAGCGTGGAGCAAAAGTGCGAGCCGATGG
>DASZEU010000486.1:0-8222 GCA_035940535.1 Candidatus Angelobacter sp. | reverse complement strand
AGCCGAAGGAATTTTACTCGTGCCGCAAAGCGTTTAGAATCAATCGGGCTTCAGCCAGGCTTCAGCCCCTGAGGTTCTCTGCCACTCGCAAGAATGAGTTTTTCCGCAAGCTCTTGAGCCGTGCCGAAAGAGCCTTTAAATACAGGGCTTTAGCCTAATGTCACTTACTTTAGAAAATGCCTCTCTGTTCTACGACTCCCTCTCACCCTGTCATCCTGAACGTAGCGCCGCGAAAAAGTTTAGCTTCAGAAAAATCATGGGCGCGGAGTGAAGGACCCCGAAAATGCATAAATATTCCACGTCAGATTAAGAGGCAATTCGGCAATGCTCGATTTTTTCCAGCCAGAGTCGGTTGCTCGCAGCCGAAGTTCAATAAATCAAATGCGTGGCGGGTGTTTCTTCTTGCAAAGTAAGTGACATTAGGCTTTAGCCCCTGTGCCATTGCGCTGAAAACTTGTTATGAAAAATTCAATTGACCACTACACCCTCCACAGCGAATGCTTGACGAAAGTCGGAAATCATGCTAGGCTCACCTAGTAGTATCGGTATTTTGGTAACCCAGAGGCCCCCCAGGTGGTCCCGGAATCTGTGTTCTTTGACAAAATTGATTGCCTGATCGCCGGCGGGGAAATTCCTTTTGTCATTGGCGCCTTGCCGGAGAGGTTCTACATTATGAAAGCGGTTACAGCCGTAACAACCCGTAACAGAAATCGCCTGTATTCACGCGGGTTGTAACGGCTGTAACCGGTGTAACGGCTTTTTTTTTACACACCCGATGCCCCGGTTGCTCGTAGCGGCGTAGCGGCAGATGTCGCTAAAGTTCTCCCCCAGCTAGTGGTCAGCTTATAGAACTTAGTAATATATTCTGCTATTTTCGTGCCAGTGCAAAGCTCGATAGCCAATCTGTTTCAGCGCGTCCCGAGAGGGCTTTTTGGTCCCTTAGGCGATCCCTATGCGGAGCTTTACTGGGACATTCTTGCTAATCTTTACCAATGTGAGTTTGAGCGAGAACCTTTCGTGGTTGTCCGGTCGCTCGCCCTTGAAATTGCCGAGCAGGTGATCCGTACTTCCTCATTGTGGAGAACCCGAAGACAGGAATTAGAGTTGTTTGCATTGGAAGCGGAAACAGGTGTGAACGGTCGTAATGCAGCTAATCGACCTGCCAGTTCAATCGGATCCAGCACCGGGGACACCGAGGAGGGAAGCATCGTACGTGGGCTGGCCAGAAGAATGATCTCAAGGCTGGAGACCAGCGGCTGGGTGCATTTCCAGTATCGTGCAAACCTGGGTGAGATCATGAGCTTTCATCCCTATGCTGCACGTATTCTCGAAACTCTGATCAAGGTCGCGCGTGATGAGCAGCCTGTATTCCAGGGATACATACATTCCATTGCGGCATTATTGGATACCAAGGCATTTGCGCAGCGGCCAGGAGTTTCATTATCTGAAGCTAAGCGTCACACTCTGGATCTCGTGCGGGAATTGAAGATTCTGGAACGCAATATTCACCTTTTTACGGAACGCATACTTGCGGAAGCCGGCAGTCCCGCCAAAGTGCTTGAGGAAGGATTTGAGCATTACGAACAGGCCGTAATGGCCAATTACCATCGCCTTAAAACAGTTGATAATGTGCATCGCCAGCGGTCGGGCATTCTGGAGCGGCTGGATGCCATCGAACGCGATGAGATTTCACTGAATGCGGCAGCAGATTGGTATGCAACTCAGAGCGGCATCACTGCCGCAGAAGCACGAATCAGAGTCAAGTCCGATCTGGAAACCTTGCGCTCACAACTGAATATAATTCCGCGGATCATAGAAGAAATCGATGCCAGAAATGCTCGCTTCTCCGGTGTCGCCTTGCGCAAGCTCCGATACCTGCTTCGCCAGGACCGCAGGACAGAGGGGCAATTACAGTACATCGTAGATGCGCTTGCACGCGGCGATGTGCCGGAGCTTGATTTCGATATCTATAAGTGTGAACTCTTGACCGGCGGCTTCCTTTACACTCCACCCATGGCAAGGCCCAAACTCGCTCCCCAGGGATTAAGCATCCGCAAAGCTGTAGACCAGGAGAAAATACGCAAGGAGGCATCTGCTCGGATCAGGCGGCCTTTTTCACGTCCTCGGATTGAAGAGTTTATCGATCAGTTGCTTGCGGGCCGGGCTGCTGGTTCTATGAAAGAGGTGAATGTGACATCGGACGAGGAGTATGTCCGCCTGCTCTACATTGCTTCCTACGGTCTTGACCGTAACTCCAACTTTCAATTGTTGCCGTCGGCTGAACGGGTTCGAAAAGCACCTTATACATATCCTGAGGGGAAGATCGAGAGAAAGGCGCAATCCCGGCAGAAGTTGGTGAACAAGAAATCGAGTCGTCCGGCGGAGAAGAATGGAGTTTCTTAAAGATTATGAACGGTTAGAGGCAGCGCAGAGAGACCGCTTCCAGCAGGCGGTCACCCGGTTGCTCTCCGGGGAGGTCATTACTCCTGGCTCTCCTCTCAAGCCTGACCTGGACTGGAAGTTTGCCGACCGTTATCGTGACCTGATTGACTCTTATCTCCGAATGGGTGGCTGGCGGCTGGACATCGATCTGGGGTTGCGAGTTGCGCGTGCTGTACATGAAGCGGGGTCGCAAAGGGTCCGTTTCTCAAAATTGGAAAGCCTTTTGCTCTGTTCGCTGCGGCTGTATTACCACGAGCAGATGCGCAGCGCTTCCGAGGAGGAGACTTGCGAGATCACTGTAGGTTTGTTGCGCGAGCGTTTGGTCCATGCCGGCAAGCCTGCCATGCAGCTCTCAGCCCGTGTGCTTGCGCAAGGGCTGCGGCGGCTTGCGCGTCATTCCTTGCTGCAAGTTCCAAGAGGATTTGAAGGACGCGACGATGAAGTAGTGCTCGTAATGCCTCTGATAGAGAAAGTCTTGCCGCCGGATCGCATACAGGAAATCGAGCAGAAGATCAAAGCCTATGTTACGGCGCGCGTTCCCATGCCGCTGGAAGACACTGTGGATGGAGCGGAACCCGCCAGCGAGATAGAGTCTGAAGAGGAGCCTGCATGAAGCTTCTTGAGAACATCCGGCTGGTCCAGTGGTATCACTTTCAGGATGAGACAATGCCCATCGGAGGAAGCTGCATCCTGCTGGGTGACAATGGCAGCGGCAAGACCACGGTTCTCGACGCTATCCAGATTGCTCTTGTGGCGGACTTCTCGGAAATCCTCCTGAACCGGGCCGCCAACGAAAAAAGCCGCCGCGCTCTTTATGGATACGTTCGGTGGAAGATCGGATCAGAGGATGAGTCCCGGCCGGGCGAAGTACGTTATGGGCGCAGGTCGTGCAGCTCTTATGTGATGCTGGAGTTCAGCGATGATCAAGGCAAAAATTCCTTCACCTGTGGGGCTGGATTTGAGGCAACAGAAGCCGACAATGAAGTGACAAAGCTCTTTTTTGTTGTTCCTGACGCCAAAGTTGCGGATGTTGAAGCGGTTACTTCTTTAGTAGACGGCCAGAGGGTGGTTCGCCCGTTGCGGGAGATGAAAACGTGGCTCAGGATGCGGGGAGCAAAATACTGGCAGGACCCCGGGACATACAGGGAAGAGCTTCGCCAGCGGCTGGGCGCGCTTCCGGAGTCGTTTCACCGTCTCATTGTCAAAGCACTCGCATTTAAACCCATCGGACAGGTGCGGCAGTTCGTCTTTGATTATCTCCTTGATGATCGTCCCATCAATACAGTCGCTCTTCAATCCAACCTTGAGCACTACAAGCGATTAGAGGGAGAGGCCCAGGAAGCTGAGAAGCGCATTGCCGAGTTGGAGGAAATTGTCCGTGAAGGGGAACGGATCATTACCGAACAACGCACGGCTGAGAGCCATCAATACATGGAACTCCGGGCCGACCTGGAATCATCTCAGTTGAAGGTTGCTGAATTGGAAGGCGAAATTGCCCGGAACCAAGCAGCCCTCCAAGTACTGCTGGCCCGCAAGAAGGCCATCCCCGAAGAACTCAGGCAGACTACGCAAGAGCTGGAACGTCTCCGCAAGTTGCTTGAGGGACATGAGGTGTACCAGCACCTCATCGAACTGGAGCGGCAGATCGAGGATACCAGGCGCAACTTGAACGAGGCGGAAGACGCTGATCAGCGCGCCCGCAAGCTGCTGCTTCTTCAGACTGATGCCCTGGATTCAGTGCTTTGCGACCAATCACGCGAGTTGAGACGTTTGCGCCCGGCCTTGTTTGAAAAAGGTGATCTCCTGGGTGCGGAAGAGGCGCCCGAAGTTGTTGTGCGGCTTCGATCAACGCTGGCTTCAGAGGGAGCGCTGAGCGGTCGCGATCTCAGTACATGGGAAAGACAGTTGGACCGTGCCGCAGACCAGTCTCGCCAGGCACGGCTGGTGATTAACAATGAGTTGAGTAATGCGAAATCCGAAGGTGCGGCATTGCAGGATGAGCAGCGTGCGCTTGAAGCCGGCCGCCAAAAGTATCCGGATGGCGTAGCGGCGCTGCTGCACCTTTTATCGAGCCGCTTAAAAGGCCGGAGAGAGCCTAAACCATTATGTGAGCTTATCGACGTTCCCAATGCCCGCTGGCGCGATGCTGTGGAAGGCTACCTGAATACCCGGCGCTTTGACGTGATCGTTGCTCCCGAAGATTATCCGCGAGCGCTTGGTCTTTATGAGCGCCACAAACGGGACTATGCGCTTCCGGGCCGCGGCAACGTATTCATTGCAGGCGTCGGGTTGGTTGATATTGAGCGCATGATGAGAATTACGCCCCGCTGTGAATCGCGCTCACTGGCTGAACAGGTAGAAACCAACGATCCTTATGCGCGGGCGTATTCCGACTTTGTCCTCGGCGATGTGATCTGTGTAGATGATGAGCAGTCTCTCAGAAAGCACAAAGCTGCAATTACAGACACAGTCATGGTCTATCGCAACCATGTGGCCAGGCAGACCCCACGCGATATCTATTCGCGTCATTACATTGGAGAGGCAGCACGGCGACGGCGACTGGAAGAGATTGCGGGCAGACTGGCTGAATTGCACCGGGACGTGGTGCAGATAGCCGATCACTATAAATTTCTTGAGCGAGTTGTGCCTCTTCTTGATCAGGCAAGGGCGGAGGCACGGCGGCTCCCCGATTTGATGGAAAAAGCGGAAAGCCTGGAATGGCTGAAGCTGCAAGTTAGACGGCTGGAGGAGCAAAAGAACAAGATTGACCGCAGCCAGATCCGGGAACTTGAGGATAACAGGGCAGAGGGATTGAAGCGTCAGGCTGTTCTCGTGCAGGAACAGCAGAAGATCGAGCATGATAGCGGCAAGCTTGAAGCAATAATCGAGCAAGGCCAAAAGGATCTTGAGATCGGGAAAGAGGAACGTAGCGGCCGGGAAAACGCGCTGAATGATTTTTCTGAAAAGAGAGAGGAACAGCTTCGCCAATCCTATGAGCAGCGCTATCTGCGCGAGAGAACGGAGCGCTCTCCGGAGCAAATCCACGAGGTATTTGAAAAGCAGAGGCGCACCATTGAAACCCGTGTTACTAACTTGATTAATGATTTAGTTGATCTTAAAGCGCGTTATATTGAGCGCCATGGCGTGATGATTTCCGCAGGGCGAGCGGAATTCGAGGAATTCAAGCTCGAATTAGAGGCGTGGCGAGAAAGCAAGCTGCCTTCATACCGCGAGAAAATCTCAGAAGCGAAAACCAAGGCCCTCCAGCAGCTTGCTGAAGATATAGTGTTCCGGCTGCGTGAGAACCTGCTTCTTGTCCGGCGTCAGATCGACGATCTGAATCGTGCTTTGGAGGATGTGCCGTTCGGCTCTGAGAAATACCAGTTCACTGTTGAAGTTGAGCCTGAGCATCGCGATTTCCACAACCTGGTCATGGATGCGGGACGATTTGAAAAGGAATCCTTGTTTGGAGAAGCGGCAATGACTTCTCCTGAACTCCGGGCCACCTTGGGCAATCTTCTTGACCGGTTGATCGAGGCCGAGGCGAAAGAGGTCAAAACCGAGTTAGAAGCAAAGGCGGACTATAGAGAATATTTCCGCTATGACCTGAAGATCATCCACGCCGATGGTCATTATTCTTTATACGACAAAGTCTCTGGCGATAAATCAGGCGGTGAAACACAGACACCTTATTACATAGCTATTCTTGCTTCCATGTATCGTTTGTATCGCAGCCGCTCTCTCGATGACCGGCCATTGTGTGGGGTCGTATTGCTGGACGAGGCATTTGGCAAGATGGATGAATCTCGGATTGCCGCGACGCTTGCATTCGCGCGGAACCTGGGCTTGCAGCTTATTCTTGCAACTCCAAAAGAACGCAGCGAGATGGTAGCTCCCGCCGTAGAGCGGAGTATCTTCATTCATAAGGATGCCCTCAGCGGCGAACCCACAGTGTTGGATTTTACGAAGGAGTTTGCACGCAATGAACGGGACGACCTCCGCGCCTCAGGAACTGCTTACTCGGCTGCTGGAAGCCCACGAGCGTAGCACTTCCTATAACCGCCCCGCTCCGTGGCCCCGCGATGTCATTCTGAAACTTGATGCCCGGTCTTATCCTGAAATCTTTGCCCCGGATGGCCGCGAGAAACGCGCGTTAATAATGGTGGCCGCCCGGCAGCTTGAGTCGAGAGGCTGTCTGCGGATTATCTTCCACGCGCGAGCGCCACTTGCTGGTGAGCCAAAAGAGCTTCGCCTGTCACCAGCCAATGTAACGCCTGCGTATGAAGCTGCGCAGCAGTTCGGATTCGAACCGTTGGCAACTGGTTTATCTCAGATTGAACACCATGCAACATGTCTTGCGGGAAAAACTGAACTCTCATGGATGAGAGATTTTCTCGAGAAGTTTGCAACAGGCGTTCGCAACGCCGATCTCTCTACCATTGGAATGCAGCGCGACCGCTTCAAACGGGAGTGGCGCGAACTTGCTCCAGCCCTGACCGTAGCGGACGCCCTGGCATGCGGTATTACACCGGCATGGGAGCGAATTGTCAGCGAGAGACTTCTGGGCGATTCAAAGCTGCTGGGCCGCGTGCGCTCCCATGTTGTATCTCTTTTGCTTCGAGCAGATCCTCGCTGGGATGGCGTGCCGCTGAATGAGGCCGGCGATTTGCTTGAGGTCTATGGCGTGCGAAGGAAGCCCGGATTGATCCGCTGCGCCGGAGTGCTCACTTTAAATATTGGCTCCAGGGTTTATCAGTTGGAGGACTTTGTGCCGGTTGCGCATTTGCCCGATGCATGGGCTGAGCCCTGGATTGAAGCTGTGGTGAAATCCGGCGTGCGGACCATTACAACCGTGGAAAACGAATATCCTTTCCTGTCGTATGTTGAGGAAGCTGGAGGACCAGGCGCACTTGGAACGCGTGGCGAGTTAGTAGTCTACACAGCGGGATTCCCGACACCTGCGCTGATGAATGTGCTGGCGCTAATGAGCAGGCGTTCCACTGACATTTCTTTTCGTCACTGGGGAGATGCGGATGTGGGTGGTATCCGTATATGGTGGCTTTTGCGGCAACGGCTTGGCCGCCCCATAGAGTTGTTTAGAACAACCGCAGCCTGGGTAGAAGCTGAGATAGCCGGAGAAGGCCGTCCCCTCTCCGGATCGGAAAAGCACGGATTGCGCCGTCTTCAGACGGAGCTCGAGTCAGCGTCAGGCAATGACATTGCCGGCGTGCGCGACCTGATTGACGTTCTCCTAAAGTGCGGTATCAAGCTGGAGCAAGAGCGCTTTGGATGATCGAATGGTTCTCTGACCGCTTTAGAAAATGTATCTTGTGTGAAGACTTGTAACAGGAGAGGGCATGACTTACTTATGACTGAGGTTGATATTTTGGAGGACGTGGATGCACCATGCGTGTCCAAATTCAGCGCCGGAGGCTCGTTAACAAGTTAGCTCTGGGTGAAACGAAGTGGAACCCTGGGAAATATTGAAGTATTGACATGATCCCCAGAGGGGCGGTACAGGGTTTTGTTGCTTTCTCGCCAAATCTATTCATCAGGGTTTAGCCTAATGTCACTTACTTTAGAAAATGCCTCTATGTTCTGCGACTCCCTCTCACCCCTGTCATCCTGAACCGCAGCGCCGCGAAAAAGCTTAGCTTCAGAAAATCATGGGCGCGGAGTGAAGAGCCTGCACTGAGGCACCGCCGAAGTGACCCCGAAAATGCATAAATATTCCACGTCAGATTAAGAGGCAACTCGGCAACACTCGATTTTTCTAGCCA
>DASZEU010000485.1:0-4135 GCA_035940535.1 Candidatus Angelobacter sp. | reverse complement strand
TGTCAATCATTATCCACTCCGAACGTTAGACAATCCCCCGTTTTGTCCTCGATGAGGTGCACCGATGCGTCAGCTTCGCTATATTGCTTTATTTGCCTGCCTGGCATTGTCATCAATGTCCTTCGCGCAGAAGGAAGACTGGCTGCCAGTCACCCCCCAGGACCAGCAGATTAAAGAAGTTCCCGGCGACCCCGGAGCGTCCGCAGTCCAGCTCTACTTTGCGGACTTCATTGACGATACCATCCACACTGAGTTTTTCTATCACCGCATTAAAGTGCTGAATGAAAAAGGTATCAAGGAACATGGTGACGTTGAGATTCCCATTTTCCCAGGGTCGAAAGTCAGCGACTTGAAAGCGCGTACCATTCACCCCGACGGAAAGATCATCGAATTCACGGGCAAACCGTTCGAGAAAACGATTTTTAAAGGGAAAGGCATCAAATTTCTTGCCAAAACGTTGGCGCTGCCCGAGGTCACAGTAGGCAGCATTATTGAATATAAGTACAAGCTCCGAGGGGATGAGTACGTCGTCAGTACCAACAACTATTGGACAATTCAGCACCCGCTCTTCACCGTAAAAGAGAATCTTGTATTTAAGGCCTATACCGGCCAACTCTCCAATATGGATGGGGGCACCCAGGTTATGTACGTCACGAACAATCTGACTGCCAAACCCAAAACCAAAGGCAGCACGGTTGAACTGGAAATGGAAAATGTGCCCGCATTTCAACCGGAAGGTTATATGCCCCCGGAAGAAAACTACAAACCGCAGGTGCAGTTTTTCTATGGCGGCAGCGAAATGTCTTCAGCGGATAAATTCTGGCAGGAGGGCGGGAAACGCTGGTACAACGCCGTTGAGCATTTCATTGGCGATCATAAGGAAGTGAAGGAGGCAGCCAGCGAGGTATTGGGAGCTGAAACGGACCCGGAAAAGAAGCTGCGCAAGCTGTATGCCAGGGCCCAACAGGTTAGAAACCTTGTCTATGAGCGCGACCGCACAGAGGCAGAACAAAAGAAGGAACAGCTTAAGCCAAATGAAAACGTGATGGACGTGCTGAAGCGCGGCTACGGCGATCGCTCCGATATCAATGCTTTCTTTGTTGCCATGGCCCGCGCTGCTGGATTCGATGCTTCCGTGGTCTACGTTTCCAGCCGCAAGGAACGCTTCTTTCAAAAGAACCTGCTCTCCCGGAGACAGTTCGATACCGAAGTTGCTCTCGTGCAATTCAACGGTAAAGATATTTACCTGGATCCAGCCACCCGCTTCTGCCCCTATGGCTTAATTCGCTGGATTCGTACCTCAACTGCGGCCTTGAAACTGGATAAAAAGGGAGGAAGTTTCGTTACCATTCCACCGGCCACCCAAGACAAGGCTGTGACCCAGAGAGTCGCGCATCTGGCTCTGACCGAAGACGGTTCTCTCAAGGGCGACATCGCCGTAACATTCAAAGGTGGTGAGGCCCTTGAGCATAGATTGGATGCTCTTGACACCGATGAAGCCGGGCGCAGGAAGCAGATCGAAGACGAACTCAAAAGCTGGTTGTCGGTGGGCGCGAACCTCAAAGTTGTAGATACACGGGGTTGGGAGGCAACCGATGATCCCCTCACCGCGCAGTTCAGCATCGAGATTCCCGGTTACGCGTCGGTGGCGGGAAAGCGTCTCTTGATGCCCGCTTTTCTCTTCCAGGCAAAGCAAAAGGACGTATTCAAACACGCAGACCGCAAATTTCCTGTCTATTTTGCCTATGCATTCGCGGAAGTTGACAAAGTATCCATAGATCTTCCGGCTGGGTATGCTCTCGAAAGTGTTCCAGAACAGCAGGATGTCAATTTGCCCTACGCCAGATATCAGAACTTCAGCCAGTTTGACGGCAAGCAGTTGGTCACGCAAAGAGGGCTGCTTTTCAATGGCATCTTCTTTGATGTCAACAAGTATGCGGAGCTGAAAGATTTTTTTAGCAAAGTTCAGGCAGGAGATGAAGAACAGGCAGTCCTGCGCGGAGGTAGTATCAATGCCCAGAAAAGTAATTAGCGTCACGCTCTTTGCCGCCTTCCTGGCCCTCGGGCCTTCCATGTTGGCCAGCTCAGTACCGGACTGGCTCCGCAGCGCCGCTCAGCAGCCCGCGAAGCACTATGCCGACGACGTGAATTCGGTAGAGTTGTTAAACGAAACCGTCACCACTGTAAAAGACAAGGGTGAAATCATTACGAACCGCCGAATCGCGTTTAGAATTCTTCGCCCGGAAGGCAAGGACTCGGCAGTCTACGGAGTGCCTTTCGATAACGAAACCAAAATAAGTTATCTCAAGGGTTGGAGCATCACTGGCAAGGGCCAGGAGTATGAGACCAAAGACAAAGATACCTTTGAAATAAGCACCAGCACCTACGAAGTCTTCTCGGATGACAAAGTTCGGGGCATCAAAGTGCCTGGCGCCGAAGTCGGCACTGTAGTAGGTTTCGAGTACGAACAGAAGGAGCGGCCTTATATCTTCCAGCTTGGCTGGCAATTCCAGCTTTCCGAGCCGGTGGAACGCACCCGCTATGAGTTGCGTCTGCCTTCCGGCTGGGAGTACCGGGCAGACTGGATCAACCATGCCGCACAAACTCCTGTGGAACAGGGCGGCTCGTATGTTTGGCAGTTGGCGGATATCCCGCGCATCGAAGAGGAATACCGGCGCCCACCCTATCGCGCGCTGGCCGGCCACATGGTGGTTACCTTATTTTCCGAGAAGATCAAGAGCCAGACCTATAGGACCTGGAATGATCTGGGGTCCTGGTACGCTCAACTGACGGCCGGCACGCGTGAGCCGAGCCCCGCTTTGCAGCAGAAAGTTCTGGAGTTGGCCCCGGCAAATTTACCCCTGCTGGAACGTATCCAGGCCCTGGCCCGTTTTGCCCAGCGTGACGTTCGTTATGCGGCCATTGAAATTGGGATTGGCGGGCATAAGCCGCACCCTGCCGCCGAGATCTTCGCTCATCGCTATGGCGATTGCAAGGACAAGTCCACAGTTCTCAGCGCCATGCTGAACCAGATCGGCGTGAAATCCTATTACATGCTCGTGCATACCGACCGAGGTATATTCACCGAAAAATCTCCGCCCTACGTAGGCTTCAACCATGCGATCATCGCTATCCAGCTTCCTGATGCCAGTTTCTCCAAGCCCTTGCCCGCGATCTATGAGCACCCCAAGTTGGGGCATCTGCTGATCTTTGATCCAACAGCGCACCTTGTTCCTTTCGGGCAGTTGCCATATTACGAGCAGGACAATTTTGGATTCTTAGTAACGGAACAAGGAGGCGAGTTGCTCCATCTTCCCTTGAGCAAGCCTGAGCTGAACCGTATCACGCGCACTGCTCGGCTCACCTTGCTCCCTGATGGGACCCTTAAGGGCGAAGTCGAAGAATTGCAGTCCGGCACCGAGGCATACATAGGGCGGTCCCGGTTTGGCGATGAGACTGTAGCTGACCGCAAGAAAGCCCTGGAAAAAATCCTGGGCAACTGGGTCAGCACCTTCCAGCTTGACAGCGTGGAAGCCGAGAACCTTGACAACATAGACCGTGACCTGGTGTTGCGTTATAAATTCACCGCCGAGCACTACGCTAAGAACGCGGGTCCGCTGCTTCTGGTGCGTCCGCGCGTTTTGGGTGAAAAGGCGGGTTTCATGGATACCTCCAAGCCGCGTCACTATGATTATGAATTTACCGGGCCGACCTTGCAAACGGATACCTTCGAAATATCTCTGCCAGCCGGCTACAAGGTGGATGAGATGCCTGAACCCGCCAAGGCCAGCTTTTCCTTCGGCGAGTACACCAGCAAGACCGAGAATTCAGGGACGCTGCTCAAGTACAGCCGGGAATACAAGATCATAGGAACCGTTGTTCCTAAAGATCAAATCGGCGAGCTGAAGAAGTTTTTCTCCCAAATCAACCTTGACGAGAAAAACATGGCGATCCTAAAAAAGGGCAACTGACGCACAAACTTGATTTTTTCAGTTATGGCAATTTTGGCAATCTGCAATTGATCTTCTATGATTAAGGGTTAACGCGGTCACGGAGTCCATCCATGGCAGATCAAGTCAGGAAAAACAAAGAGCAGGGCGGAGTTGCGGAAAATCCCATTGCTGAAATTTTTGAG
>DASZEU010000484.1:0-3961 GCA_035940535.1 Candidatus Angelobacter sp. | reverse complement strand
GTCGAAATCCTCCAGAACCAGCGGGCCAGGCTCAGTATCCACGGCGTTAGCAGTTTGTAGCGGTGTCAGCGTCGTCTCTGCCATTTTGCTTGTCCTCCATCGAATGGGTTTTTCAGCGAATGCAAACTTCTAGTTGTGTGAGGGTGTAATTAAAAGTGAGAGTCACTGTGCATAACATTTTGACTACGGAGGGTGAGCTTCGTATTTGGTGCTACCGGCATCAAAAACCATTTCTTATTGCGCTTCGCTTCGCTGCGCGCAAGCCTGCGGCGCAAGGAAAAGGGTTTTTCCTTTCTATACCCAGCATTTACGAGCCAGCGTGCGCGCAAAACCGCGCCCACGCTGACTCGACATGCTGGGCTACTTTCGGCCGCCCCTTCGGGGCTGGTTTCTCGTAGCCTGGACGATTGACTCCCACTTTTAATTACACCCGCTACGACATGATGGTTTGCAGGCGCCACATTAAATAGCAAAGTTCTTCAAACCGCAACTGTTTCCGCCAATTGCGCGGCTGTTCTCTTCAGAGTGCCCAAGTCGAGTTTGCCGGTGCCGAGGTAAGGCAAGCTCTCCACGTGAAAGAACTGGCTTGGCCGAGGCTTCCACAGCGCAGGCAAGTCGGACTGGGCAAGTTTTTCGAGCACCGGCGCGAGTTTGTCGGGAGCAAGGGTGTGCAGCACGACCAAACGTTCTCCTCGTTTCTCATCTGGTACCGACGAGACAGCAAAAACCTGTTCATTTGATTCGATCAGCTCATGCAGTTTTTCTTCAATCTTGATGTGCGGCACCATTTCGCCCCCGATCTTGCTGAAACGGCTGAGCCGATCGGTGATGACCAGGAATCCACCGTCTTCAATGGATACAATGTCGCCGGTTGTGTACCAGCCATCCTTGAGAACTTCAGCGGTTTTGTCAGGGCGGCCCAGGTAGCCTTTCATCACGTTGGGGCCTTTGACCTGGAGCATGCCGGGCACGTTGCCCGCAACTGGCTGCAAGCTTTCCGGGTCAACAATGCGAACGCTGATCCCAGGGAGAGGATGGCCTACGGTACCCCGGCGCGCGCCGACTTGAAGGATACCTGGCCCGCGGAAATCGCGGGTATTCACGGCCACCACCGGCGCACACTCAGTGCAACCATAGCCTTCAATGGGACGGATACCAAAAATATCTTCGAAGGCCAACGCGACGCGGTCTGAGAGCTTTTCGGCGCCTACAATGACGAAGCGCAAGCTGCCAAAGTCTTCTGGCGAGCAGCGGCGCATGTAGGCTTGAAGAAAAGTGGGAGTAGCAATGAGGAAGGTAGCCCGATACTTCCCTGCCAGTTCGCTGATTACTGTGGCATCAAGCGGATTGGCATGGAAAACAACGCCAACTCCATAGACTGCGGGAAGCCAAAGAGTAGCGGTAAATCCAAACGAGTGAAAGAACGGCAGGATACCAAGGAAGCGATCATCCTTCCTTAGCAAAAAGACCTGGGCCATCTGCCGGATGTTGGAAAAGACGTTGTAATGGGTAAGCATAACGCCCTTCGGCTCTCCGGTGCTGCCGCTGGAAAAAATCACAGTAACCAAGTCATCGGCAGTGCGGAGGGGGGCTCCCAAGGAGCGCTTCAGCAGACGGTAGGGCAGCAGCCAGGCAAGAAACAAAGCGGCCAGCTTTTCCGAAGTCCGGGGCTGGGCAAGCGCGTCTTCGAGAAAGACCGTTCTTCCAGGTATTTCCATTTTGGGAAAGCGTTCTACAAAGGCCTTGGAGGTAATTACCGTTTGCAGGTTGCATTGCCTTCCACAGGATGCAATAGTCTCGTTGCTGGCGGTGTAATTCAGATTGACCGTCACTCGTCCTAGTAGCGTGGCGGCAATATTCACCAACGCTCCCCCGACGGAGGGTGGCAAGAGAATGCCCACCATCTCCTGGCCTTTCCAGGTTTCCCTCAGCCTGCGAGCGACAAAGATGGACTTGACCAGCATTCCGCCAAAGCGCATCTTGGGAATACGTCCATCGCCGACAGCGAAGTGCAGAGGGTGACGGCGCGCGCAGCGCACAAACTCCCTGTCGAGAGTTGTGCGGGTCTCAGGATCGGTTATGAAGGCCGTGGTTTGCAACTCTTGGACGGCGCGGCGCACATCCGTCGCGGTAGAGGTTGCAGGCAGCCATGCGCCAAAACTTACCGTAACCGGATAAGGCACTCGCTGGGGCAGCTTCCACAAGAACCGATTGCGTTCAAAGCTGAAGATGCTTCCCCATACGCCATGCAGGTTCACCGGCACAATGGGCGCATCAACACCTTTCATGATCCGCTCTAATCCGCGGCGGAAAGGCAGCATCTGGCCGGTGCGCGTGATCTGACCTTCGGCAAAGATGCAAACAATCTCTCCATTGCGGATAGCGTCGCTGGCGGTCCGGAGCGAGACGATCATGTCCCGGGGACGCAATTCAGAAGAAACTGGAATGGCTCCCAGGATGCGTGCAAACGGTTTCATGAATGGGCGGTCATAGATGTCCTTGAGCATCAGGAAGCGGATGGGCCGGTCCGTGGATGCCATCAGCAGCAGCACGTCCACAAATGACATGTGGTTGGAGACAAACAGAGCGCCACCTTTTTCGGGAACATTGTCGCGGCCCAGCACACGGATGCGGTAGAGCGTATGGACGGCAAACCAGAGGAGCAAACGCAGGAACCAATCCGGCAGCAGGAATAACACGTAGATGGTTCCGAACAGGGTAATGATCGAAGTAGCGAGGAAGACGCCGCGCGCGTCCAGATGCCCTACCGTCGTCAGCAGAAAATAGATTCCGGAAGCAGCGGCCACGCCCACGAAAGTCAGCAGGTTGGCGGCGGCGAGGATTCCTCCTTTGGCGTCCGCAGCCGGACGATGCTGAATCAGCGTATTCACAGGCACTACAAAGAAGCCGGCAAAAAAGCCCAGGCCAAAGAACACGGAGGCCACGCTTCCAAACGAATGCGGAAAGATTCCCACTGCCGCCGCCATGATGGTCATACCGAAAGAGCCAAGCGGAATCAATCCGTACTCGATCTTGTTGCCGGAGAGATAGCCGGCGACCAGGCTGCCAATTCCAATTCCCAGAGCCAGCGCCACGTCCAAAAGAGAGTTCCTGGTAGGTTGCAAATGCAGCAGATCTCTTCCGTAAACAATTACCGTAGGCAGGTACAGTGCACCCAGAAACCAAAAGTACGTATTGCCTAACACAGCCAGAAACAGTGGGCGGTCCTGGCGCATGAGCTTGATCTGTCCAATCAGGTCGGCCAGAAAATTAATGCGGAACTGCTTTTGCGGGGCGGCTGCCGGGACTTTAGAAATTCCCAGGCTGAAAATCAAACCTACACCCGCCAGTGCCACCAAGATTGCGCCTACATAAGCTTCACGTTGCTGAAACGACTCTGAGAGCCAGCCGCCGGCCATAGTGCCGGCAATCACTGCAAGGAATGTCCCCAGTTCAATGACGCCGTTGCCCCACGAAAGCCATTTCGGCGGCAGGATCTCGGGAAGCAGACCATATTTGGAAGGGCCAAACAACGCAGCCTGGGTCGCAACCAGAAAGAGGATCGCAAACTGGAAAGAGAGCACTTGGCTTTGCAAAGCCACCACGGCCAATGTCATGGCTGCCAGTTCGATGATCTTGGTAGCAATGGTGACCTGGCGTTTGCTGAAGCGGTCGGCCAGATAACCTCCGGCCATGCTGAAAAGGACGAATGGCACGGAGAAGAACAAGCCAACCATCGCGACCAGCTTGTCGCGGCTGGGCAAGGCCAGCGCCATCCCCAGGATCATGTAGGTCAATAGATAGCGAAAGGCATTGGCGCTGAAAGCGCCCTGAAACTGGGTAGCAATCAGCGACCAGAAACCGCTACGCCACTTGCTTTCTTCCATGAGAGGCGAGGGCAGAGGAGCATTGCCTGAAGGAGCAGAGTGCGCAGGCATTTCACGCTGAGAGCTTTCAGCCG
>DASZEU010000483.1:0-3271 GCA_035940535.1 Candidatus Angelobacter sp. | reverse complement strand
TCACCGCGCCGTCTGTAGCCCGGTAGGCAGCGATCTCGCCCCGGCAGTTTCCCGCAATCACCCATTCTTTCCACAGATGCGGCTGTTCGCTTACCCACTCTATTTCCGAGTTTTGCGACCAGAGCACGCCGTCAAATTCGCCGGTGAAGGCCAGAACAACACCGCTCTTTCGGTTCTCGTTCATGCGAGAGCCAAACACGTACTCCACATCTTCTGACCCGTGCTTCGTTTTCGTCCATGCGAAACGCCCGCTCAGTATCGCCGGTGGACTTTTTTCGCCGAGCCATTGCCCGCTCTCAGGATTGAGGCTGCGCAGCCTTCCATCTTCATGTCCTAAATAGAGCACACCTTTGTACATGAGCAGTCCAGTGCTAGCAGGTGAAGGTAGCTTTATTTTTCTCAACTCACGTCCCGATTTGATATCCAAGATGTAAACGAACTGGTCATGGGAGACGAAGGCCAGTCTTACGCCATCTGTGGCTGCTGGTTTTGGAATTTCACATTGAGCCTTGGATGCGGCCTCCTGGAATTTCCACTTGAGCTTTCCCGAATCAATATTCACAGACAGCCATTCTCGCTGGCGCGTACCAAGAATTACTACGTCTCCAGTATCGACAAAGCTGGTAGCTGGCGCACCAGCGCGAAATTTCCATCGCATTTTCCCGCTCTTTTTTTCGAAGGCATAAATGTATCCGCCGGCGTCGCAGCCACGATCAGCAGGGACCAGCACCAGGGTTTCGTGGATAAGAGGATCTCCATGAAAGCTAAACGGTCCACCATCTGCTTTGGTATCGTAAGACCAGACTTCTTTACCTGTCGCTTTATCCAAGGCGAGAAATTTGCCGGCACAAGAGCCGATGAAAAGCAGGTTGCCACTGACCGTGGGCTGAGCAAACACTCAACCACCGGTTTCAACTTTCCAAAGTATCTCTCCGGCCCCGCTGTGCTGGGCGGCCGTACTCGCAAATAACAGCAGGCAGATTGCAAGATATCTGAACATGTCACTGATGATTCATCCATACTTATGTATGCTGCAATTTCGCATCTGCGACCGCCGCATCCTGGGTAAGCCTGATCTCCATGGTTCCCTCATCATCTTTGCGGACAGCCGGCCCTGGAAATCTCTTTGTCTTTCCCTGAGCGTTGGTGAACTCTATCTTCAACGCGCCATTCTCCGTAGGCTTAATGGCATATTGAAAAGCCTTTCCGGCGGCCAGCAGATGAATTCCAAACGTGGCGCTGGGATAATCAATGATGATGTTGGAGATCGTGTCCGGGCTATTGTTGATCACATTGACCTTGATCACGCGCGAGCGCGAGCAGCCCGCCAGCAGAAGCAGGGTGAGAAGGGCAACACTGGCTTTTGCGCAGGCTTTAGCCATTATTTCTTTTCTATAGCGCGGGCGCTTAACACTACGCCATTGCGGTTATCGTGGAGCTTGAGCGGAAAGACCAGGATGTTCCAGTTCCAGCGGTCGGACTTGGTGGGCAAGTGGGGTAGTCCGCGGAAGCTGCGGTCTACATAAGTCTCACGAGTGTCGGCAACCGTGCGGATGATGTCTTTCCACTCGCCACCCAGTTCGGGAAATTCTTCAAACATGTTCTTGCCGGTAAACCAGGTGCGCTTTTTTTCATAAAGCCGGGCAAAATACTCATTCACGTAAAGCCAGTTGCCATCACGATCGAGGATCTCCATGACTACGTCCTCACCTATAGCCATGGCGATGCGAGAATAGAAGAAGCTGCGAGCATCCACGACAACTGGCTTGCCACGGCGCTTGGCCTCGAACGAATGTAGGGCGGCCAGCAGATCATCCACCGAGCTGTAGCCTTTGAGCAAGTGCATGTCTTCGACACCGCCGAATTTGCGCTCCAGGGTGGCGGAAAGAATGATGATGGGAACTTCGGGCCGCTTATCGCGCAACGACTGTGCGACCTCGGTGCCAAACTTTCCCGCGCCTAAGTGATAATCAAGCACGGCAATATCGATCTTATTGAGATGGGCCTCGGCTTCCTCCACCGAGGAAGAGGTCACTGCCTCATATCCGTTTTGGCGCAGGATGGCCGCCCGTAGGATGAGGTTGTCCTGCCGGTCGTCGAGCAGGAGCACCGAGATGGGTTTTTTAGCTTCGGCTTTGCCTGAATCCATGCGGCGATCACTTATAGGGTGTCGGGCTTCATTCGGGTTCGTGCTGTGTTCTTGCTTCCAGTTTCTGGCTTCCAGCTTCCGGCTTCTTTCTGGGCGGATTAGATGCCATTCGGAGAGCTTTAGCCAACTCAGGTAGTTTATTAAATATCGCCACGCTGCGCAGCCATTGTTTATTGTCGAAAGCCGGGGAGCCGCTGATCATTCTGCCCGGCTCGATATCATGAGAGGTTCCGCTTTGGGCAGTAACAATCACTCCGTCTCCGAGCTTGCAGTGCCCGGCAATGCCCACCTGACCGGCTAAAATCACGTTGCGGCCCAGTTCGGTGGAGCCGGCCATGCCCACCTGCGCACAAAGCATAGAGTTTTCGCCTACGGTGCAGTTATGCCCCACCTGTACCAGGTTATCGATCTTGGTACCACGACCGATGCGGCTCTCGCCCAGGCTGGCTCGGTCAATGCAGGAGTTGGCCTGGATCTCGACATCGTCTTCGATCACGACCTTGCCGGTCTGGGGAATTTTTTGCCAACGCCCATTGTCGTCCTTCGCGAATCCGAAGCCATCCGAGCCGACCACGACGCCATTGTGCAGCAATACGTTATTGCCAATCTCGCAGTATTCCCGTATGGAAACATGCGCGTGCGCAAAAACGTTGTTTCCGATTTTTACTCCACGATAAATGACCACGTGCGGCAGCAGCGTGCAGCCCTGGCCGATCTCGACATCAGCTTCAATAGTCACATAAGGACCAATGGAAGCTCCATCCCCGATCTTGGCTGAGGGATCGACCACCGCCGTAGGATGAATGCCGGGCTTGTACTGCACTGGAGTATGGAACAAGGTGACGGCACGAGCATATCCATGTTGTGGGTTCTTGGTGCGCAGCAATGGTTTTTCGGTCGACGGAAAATGCTCATCCACAATAATCGCGGAGGCCTGGGTAGTCCTGGCCAGCGGCGCATACTTCGGATTGGAAACAAACGTAACCTGCCCGGGAATTGCGGTTTCAATCGTGGCGATGCCGAATATTTCGACGTCCGCATCGGCAGGCTCCAGCCGCGCCCCAATCCTGTTGGCTAATTCACTGAGCTTCATGGGTTTTCATAACTGCTGTAAAGCAATAC
>DASZEU010000482.1:0-5148 GCA_035940535.1 Candidatus Angelobacter sp. | reverse complement strand
CTCGACGCAGAAACGGAGCACGCGCTCTTCGAGCGCTACGCCGCAGCCTCACGCAGAAGCCGCCAGAACACAACCGGCCAGCCGGCGTCCGAAGGCGGTGTCACGATCCTGGTGTCGCATCGGTTCAGTACCGTGCGTATGGCCGACTTCATCGTGGTGCTCGACGGGTCACGCGTCGTTGAGTCGGGCACCCACGAAGATCTGCTAGCGCGTGGCGGCCAATATTCGGAGCTTTATAACATCCAGGCTGAAGCATATCGGTGAAGACTTGGTAAACGGGTAATTTGAAAAAATGGGGTGCCCCATCCTTCGCGTACTTTGCGAAGGGTGGGTTACAACCTCAACTTAACAAAACTTTTCGCTTTCCTTCCAATAGGGCAGGTAGTCTTTTGAGGAGGACAATCCCAGTCTGTCCCACCCATCATCACCGGGTCAAATTACATACAGGCCACCAACGTTGAATTAAGATAGAAGCCAGAGGCAGCAGTAAATGAAATATGCATGCAAATTGACGGTGTGGCTCGCCTTGGCGGGCGTCGGCGTGGTCGCTGGCCTAGCGCAGGCGCAAATCCAACAGGATTCATCAGCCCGCAAGCTGGGGACGGTCAAATCCATTAACGGAAAGACTCTCGTCCTAAAGCCGGATTCCGGGCCGGAAGTAAATGTCACCATTGCGGATGGAGTCCGCATTGTGAGACTCGCGCCCGGGCAGACTGACCTGAAAAATGCCACTCCTATGACTTTGTCTGAAGTGCAGGTTGGCGACCGAATGTTAGTACGGGGCAAGCCGGGCGACAACGACTCGGTCGTAGCTTCTTCGATTGTGGTCATGAAACAGGGGGACGTGGCGCAGAAGCAGCAGCATGAGCGCGAAGATTGGCAAAAGCGCGGTGCTGGTGGGATTGTCACCGCCATTGATCCCACCAGCGGGACGATTACCGTGGCTATCACTCCGGCTTACAGCGTCACGGTAAAGACCTCCAAGGAAACAGGTTTCCTGCGCTACGCGCCCGATTCGGTGAAATTTGCCGATGCACAAAAAGGCACGCTCGACCAGATCAAGATCGGCGACCAGTTGCGGGCGCACGGCAACCGTAGCGCCGATGGCAAGGAAATAGCCGCGGAAGAGGTGATCTCCGGCACCTTCCGAAACATTGCCGGAACCATCAGCGCCGTGGACGCGGGTAACAACACGATTACAGTGAAAGACGTGCTGGCCAAGAAATCCGTCACAGTCAAAATCAGCGCCGATTCCCAGATGCGCAAGCTGGCCCCTCCTATGGCCCAGCGGCTTGCAGTTCTTTTAAAAGGCGGTGCACAAGAAGGAGCAGGCGGACCGAGTGGACCGGCTGGAACCCCAGGAGGAACCCCGCGCCCAGGAGGCGGTGGACCCAGCGGACCCGGTGGGGCGCCACCGGATTTTCAACAAATATTGAGCCGCATTCCCAGCGTGACGCTGGCGGATTTGCAGAAAGAAGACGCCGTAATGGTTGTAGCGACCCAGGGAAGCTCTGGGGCGGATGCCATCGCCATTACGCTGCTGGGTGGCGTCGAGCCGATTCTTACCGCGTCTCCTAACGGACGCAGCGCCGCGGCGCTGTTTTCGGGCTGGAACCTGGGCACTCCCGGTGGAGACGCTGGACCACAATAAAGACACGGAATCGATTGAGGAGAGATTGATGAAATTCTGGCCAATGGGATTACGCATGTATGCGCTGATCGCTATTTTCGCGCTAGTGATGACTGCTGTGCCTTCATTCGCGCAGTCTGCTTTCACTCGCCTGCACGGACAGGTGGCGGACCCTTCGGGCGCAGTGATACCCGGAGCAACCATCTCGGTGAAAGACTCCAGTGGCGCAATCATCACGGCAAAGTCCGACGGCGCCGGCGGATATGAAGTCCGCAATCTTGCTCCTGGCAAATACACAGTCAGGGTCAGCGCCAAGAATTTTGTTCCTGTTGTCCAGGAAGTCGAAATCGGTGTTGGCCAAGATAAGAAGCTTGATGTTTCCCTGGAAATCTTTGTCAAGGAAGAAAGTGTTGACGTTCAGGGCGATGCTGCCAAAGTGAGTACCAATCCTGACAATAACGCCAGCACGCTGGTAATGAGTGGAAAAGACCTGGATGCGCTCTCTGATGATCCCGATGAACTGCAATCGGAATTGCAGGCCTTGGCCGGACCTTCCGCTGGACCCAATGGAGGCCAGATTTATATTGACGGCTTCACTGGGGGGCAGTTGCCGCCCAAGTCGTCGATCCGCGAAATTCGCATCAACCAGAACCCATTTTCAGCCCAGTATGACCGCATGGGCTATGGACGAATTGAGATCCTTACCAAGCCGGGTACAGACAAGTTGCACGGCCAATTTTTCTTCAATGACAACCACTCCTTCCTCGACGCCCGCAATCCATTTGCAGCCAGCGAGCCGGATTTCAATACTGAGATGATCAACGGCAGTGTGGGCGGGCCTTTGAGTAAAAAGGCGTCGTACCAGGTCAGCGTAGAGCGCCGCAACATCAACGAAGCGGCAGTGATCACTCCTGCGGCCTTCACGGCATCGGGCGTGCCGGTGGTCGCTGTCCTTAATCCACGAACCCGGACCAATCTCAGCGCGCGCCTGGATTATCAACTTGCGACCAACAATACCGTCACTGTCCGCTATCAATTTACCAATGACGATCAAAAGAACAATGGAATCGGACAATTAGCTCTGCCATCACAGGCCTTCAACCAGAGCGGCAACGAGCAGTCCATCCAGGTGAGCGATACGCAGATCCTGAGCCCTAAGGCGATCAATGAGACTCGCTTCGAGTGGGAGCGCGGCACAACTGACCAGCATGCCTTGGTGTCAACACCCGCCGTCAACGTGCTGGGTCAATTTACTGAAGGCGGCAATCCGCTTGGAACCTTCGTTGACACTAC
Source organism: Candidatus Angelobacter sp. (assembly GCA_035940535.1). GTDB lineage: Bacteria > Acidobacteriota > Terriglobia > Terriglobales > Acidobacteriaceae > Angelobacter. Next base: position 2,225 of record DASZEU010000482.1, on the reverse strand, counting down.
CAACCACTACGAATTGCAGAACTACACTTCCATTAACTTGAACACTCATTTCCTGCGTCTGGGCGGACGCCTTCGGGCCACGGCTGATTCAAATTTCTCAACCAAAAATTTCAACGGCCTCTACACCTTCGATTCATTGTCCGCCTTTCAGAGCGGGACGCCCCGGCAGTTGGTGATCGTTACCGGCAACCCTTTGGTTTCGAACACTTATGTCGACGCCGGCATCTATGGAGAGGATGACTGGAAGATTCGTCCCAACATGACGCTCAGCTACGGGCTGCGTTTTGAGACCCAAAATGGCATTCACGACAACGGCGATTGGGCCCCCAGGATCAGCTTTGCCTGGGGCTTGGGAGGCAAGAAAAATGCGGCGCCCAAGACCGTGCTGCGAACGGGGTTGGGAATCTTTTATGACCGCTTTGGGCAAAACCTCATCTTGCAGGCGGAGCGTCTTAACGGCCTCAATCAGCAGCAGCTTGTAATTAAAAATCCTTCTTATCCTAACCCGCCATCGTTGAGCACGCTGGCAGCGACGCCCTTAACGCTCCAAACAATTGATCCGGCGCTCCGGACGCCTTACACGGTCCAGTTGGCCGCCTCGGTGGAACGGCAGCTAACAAAGTCGGCAACGGTTACCGCTACCTATCTTCATGTCCACGGGGTTCACCAGCTATTTTCGAGTGTTGTAAATACAGTTCCGGCTCCTCAATATCAGTACGAATCGGGTGGAGTTTTCAACCAGAACCAGTTCATCACCAACTTCAATATGCGCGTGGGAACCAAGATCACTGTGTCCGGCTTTTATTCTCTCAGCTATGCCAACAGCGATAGCGGGGGCGCCGGCAGCTTCGCGTCGAATCCGGCGCTGGGTATTAAGGCTGACTATGGGCGTGCAGGTTTTGACGTTCGTAATCGCTTGTTTTTCTTTGCAAACGTCTCGTTGCCCCACGGCTTCCGCGTGAGTCCGTTCGTGATAGCTAATTCCGGCGCGCCGTTCAATATCATTACTGGCCAGGATTTGAATGGCGACTCGATCTTCAATGACCGGCCTGCCTTTGCCACCGACCTGTCGCGATCGAGCGTTGTCCAAACCAACTTTGGCGCCTTTGACACCGCTCCCATCGCCGGTCAGGCTCTGGTTCCCATCAACTTCGGCACAAGTCCGGCCCAGTTCACCTTCAATATGCGTCTTAGCAAGACGATTGGCATTGGACCCAAGCTTGACGCTGGGGGTGGTCCCGATGCCCAGCAACAACGCGGCCAGGGTGGAACTGGTGGACCGCGAGGCGGCCCCGGCGGAATGGGTGGCAGAGGCCCAGAAGGCGGCAGGGGCGGTGAGGGACCGCGCGGCGGTGGTGGTCCCATGATGGGCGGCGGACCCGAAAGATCGAGTCAGCGCTACAGCCTGACTTTCAGCGCCAATGCACGCAATATTTTCAACAATGTCAATCCAGCGCCGCCCATCGGCAATCTCAGTTCGAGGCTTTTTGGCCAATCCACCTCATTAGCCGGTGGCCCATTCAACACCCAGTCCGCCAATCGCCGTATTGATTTGCAGGTGGTATTCTCATTCTGAATACCAAACTGAACACCAAAACAGAACGACCCCGCATCCATGATGCGGGGTCGCGGTAGTCTGTTGGGATTGGCTGAAGGCGTTGCTCCCTAATGTTGCAAGAGGCCTTTGCGAATCTCAATCGCCAGGACTTCAGAGCTTAACGCCCTAAGCCTCAGCCACCTCACGTTTGTCGCTACAATCAGAATTTTTCATCTTGTTGGATCACCCTCCTTTCCCGTGTATTTCGATATTAACGCGCTGTTGATTCGGAAGTCAATCGCAGAATCGGAGTGTGTCAAACCTCGTTAGAAATGTCCCCATAGGCGGAGAGATAAAGTGCTACTGTTCTGCTGACGAGGGTGAGCGCTCATGCAGATGAAGACAATCTACCTGATCTTGTGCATTGTTGGTGTGGCCCTGCCGTACTGGCAGTTCGTGCCTTGGGTTGCCGCCAATGGGCTGAATTTGTCCCTATTTGTTCAACAGCTCTTTGCCAATCGCATCGGCGGCTTTTTCGGTATGGACGTGTTGGTCTCCTCTGTGGCTCTGTTGGTGTTCGTGCGCAGAGAAAGTTCGCGGCTGAGCGTGCCGGGAAGATGGCTGCCTCTGATTGCCGTGCTTACTGTGGGAGTTTCTCTCGGCCTGCCGCTGTTCTTGTATATGCGTG
>DASZEU010000481.1:0-5347 GCA_035940535.1 Candidatus Angelobacter sp. | reverse complement strand
CGGAGACACGGAGAAGATTTGGAAAATCAGGAGAGAGAAATCATCGAAGGCAGGTTCACGGGCGAACAAAGAGTGATGGAGCGGTTATGAACAGATGACAAACTGAAAACAATGGGGTTCGAGATGCGCAGCAAAAAATTTCCGCAAAAAACGAAGAAATTTGGGATTAGTACTACGGAGACACGGAGAAAACCAAAAGCCAAAGCCAGCGAAGCTGGCGATCATGTTAGTAGCCCACAGCGCAAGAAGCTGTGGGTGGATATCAGCGAAGCGCCCTAAGCCCCAGCGGGGGCGACATATTCGTAATGTCTATCGTGTAACAACTTTATTGCCGTTGTCGGTGTTGGCTTGATTGCCGTGCCCTTTGGTGACAATGGTCCTGATGTTTTTATTCGCTGGGGGATCCGCGAAAAATGTATTTCTCTCGATGCGGGCGTTGATGACATTTCCCTGAAGCAGAATGGGGATTACCGATTTGGAGTTGATCTGGAAGGTGTTGTCGGTAATCTCGAAATTTGCGTAGTGGCCGCCTCCGCCGACTACGATACCGTACTCTTTGGGATGGATGATCTGGTTGTTCTTGATTACCACTCCCTCGTTATCCAGGCTGTCGATGTTAAAGCCGTAGGCTGTATTGGTGGCAACATTGTCGTGGAAAGACATTTTGCCCATGGACCAGCCGCCGTATCCTATTTGATAATCGGCAACTGAATTATTCCTTACTTCGGCAATGGCAGCGGCGACGGCAATCGCTGTGCATTTTCCTCCACCCCAGCCGCTGATCGTGACATATTCAATGATGTTGCCGATGTTAATGTAGGGTGACTTGGTGTTCACGGAGTAGATCCAGACAGGGAAAGTCTCGTTGATCTCTCCCGCGGAATGGCTCACGCTGAGCCGGTGGATCCAGTGGCCGCCCTGGTCGGAGCGCAACTGGATGGCATTCAGGTTAAGAGCGCCAATTCCCTGCTGCTGGGCCTTGGTCTTCAACTCCGAATAGTTATCATCAATGCTTAGATCGGAGATCTCTATACCGGAAGCAGCATCGTCGTGGGTGCTGAAGACCGCACCAACACCTGTCCCTCTGGCTCCGCCCGGTGGGTTGGGAAAAAAGTTGATGAGTTTCAAAATGGTCCTGTCGGCGCCCGCGCCATGGACCTTCCAATTTTTATTAAGTGTGAACCCGCGCGCAGTTTTGTGCGGCAGATTGACTACAAAGTCGTAAGTTCCTTCCGTCTGAAATGTGCCTGGACCAATACAGACGATCAAGTTTTGCTGATTGGACTCAGAGCGGGATCGAAGGATGGCATCGAACTTTTCGGCGGTGCTGCCATCGTAAGGATCGTTGAGCTTCCCTGAGCCATCTGAATGGTTGGCCTTGGCAGAGCCAGCGGGGTTGGAGGCAATAAAGATCCGGGAGAATCCCTGGGGAAGATTTTTGACTGTGCAATCGGAAGAAAGCTGCACGACCTTTTGGTCTTTGGAAACATTGATGGGCGGATTCTGCGCAGAAAGACCAATGGAGGAAGCCAACAACGCGATGCACACGGCCAAAGCAACGACGGAGTTTTTCATTGCCATATTAACCTGCCACCGATTTCTCCGGCTCACGAGTTGTATAGAACTGTTCCGTCCGTCGTAGCTCCGGGAAAAGCCAGGCCCAGGTGGCGATTACCACTAAAGTCCCGATTCCTCCCAGCACGACGGCGGGCACAGTCCCAAACCAATGGGCAGTCAAACCGGATTCGAATTGCCCAAGTTCATTGGATGCGCCGATGAACAACATGTTGACGGCGCTCACTCGTCCGCGCATCTCGTCGGGAGTGGCAAGTTGCACCAGGGTGAGACGAATGACTACGCTCACGGTGTCGCTTGCGCCTACCAATAATAAGGAGAGCAAGGATAAGACAAGATTGCGAGAAAGACCAAAGATGATGGTAAATACTCCAAAGCCGGCCACACACCAGAGCATCGTGGCTCCGGCTCGCCGCCGCAGGGGCCGATGAGCAAGAAAAATGGCCATGATCGCCGCGCCTACTCCTGGCGCGCTACGCAACAGGCCGAGGCCCCAAGGCCCGGTCTTAAGGATTTCACGGGCATAGACCGGCAAGAGCGCTACGGCGCCTCCCAAGAGGACGGCAAAGAGGTCAAGCGAGATTGATCCCAAGATCAATTTCTTTTCCCAAACATAACGGAAGCCTGCCAAGACAGTGCTCAGGCTGACCTGCTGGTGAGTCCGTACTTCCCTTTTGGGCTTGATCTGCAGGATAGCCAGCGTTGGAACCAGAGCCGCAACCAAGCTGGCAACATAGACCGGCAGAGGACTACGAAATAACGCATAGATCACGCCGCCGAGCGCAGGCCCTAAGATCACAGCGCCCTGTAAGATGCTGGCTCCCCAGGCAATAGCATTCGGGAAATGCTCCTCGGGAACGAGTTGCGGGAGCAGCGCCTGGCCCGTAGGCGCGTTGAAGGCGCGCAGGACGCCCACCAGGAGCAGCACCAGGTAAATTGGCGACACGCGATGCGCGCCGTTCAGAGTTATGGCAACCATCAAGCCGGAGCTGACGGCGAAGCCACCATAGCAACATGCCAGCAAAGTGCGGCGGTCAAAACGATCGGCCGCCTGCCCTGTAACCAGAATAAGAAGGATTCCCGGCAAAAACTGGATGAGCCCCACAAAACCTAAGTCGAGCGGACGCTTGGTAATGTCGTAGACCTGCCAGCCAATCGCTACAGATTGCATCTCCAACAACAAGATGATAAAGAACCGGGCTGTCTGGAATCGGACAAAGTCCGGATACCTGAAGGCAGCGCGTCCTGCAGATTTGGGTTTATCGAGCGAGGGCATTTTTTTCGATGGCGCGCATGAGAGGCATCGTCGGAAATTATAATCCAACTATGTTGCTCACCATTGGCAATGAACGCAGCTAATTGAGATCATTCATCTTTCGGCAGAGGAACCCTCTTGGCGGTGATGCGGTGGAACCGTGTTCCATCCCAAGTGAAGGTGACCACGCCCATCAACGAGGGGCAGCAGCGCCCCTCGAACGGCGCATAGTTGACTGCCTTGACGGTCAACCGTTTCCTCCCAGCATTGAACCAAGCCCCAACAGCATGGCCGCCGTGATGAGTGTCTACTTCGATCTCTTGCGTGATATATACTTTTCCCTCGCGCAACTCGACGACCTGAACGATATTGGATTGCGACGAACTCCCTGCTATCCATTCCCAATCGTAATCTACCACCCAATGCCGCGCATCCAACGCTTGCTGCCAGCGCAGCCAGACCTCCACGCTTCCAACGCGGCTGGCGTCTTTGGTCCTTCCCCTGCCCCGTTTGAGCGCTTGCCACTCGCCATCGCCGTCGACATGCACAGCCCGCGCGTTGGCAAAGTCCATCTGACTGAAATCGCTAATGCCCACAGCAAATAGGACGGAAGCACGCGTTATATAAACATTCAGATCGTTATTCTTCAATATCTGCGAGACGAGACACGGCGGAGCCACAAGCAGCAAGAGAAAAGCAAACCTGTTCATGGAAGTGGTCTAAGTCGCTGTACCGGAAACTGTGATCTTTAATAATGCTAAAGTTCGTGCGTAACGCTCTTTGAAGGAGCATAGCAAAAAATGAGTCGCTCATTTCTTTTTTCTGGTTGGAATCGTTCTAGCCCCTACTTTAGGGTCGCTGGTAATTTCTCAATTAAGGTAGCAGTACAGGGGTTGCTATCGCACAGCAGCCTGCTAGCGCCCCGCTAATTCTGACGAGGCCCACAAGTTATGTCCGGCTTGTGATCCCAATGAAACGTAAATGCGAAACGAGCGCATTTGCCGCCTTTGATCCACTCTCTTGTCAGGAGTTTACGGCAGACTTCAATCGTCTCATTTGGCTTTATTTCGCTGTGAATGAGCTTCCCGATGCTATGTTCGGAACGCCTATTGCCTGGTGGTATGGCCTGCCACTGCTTCGCCTTAGAGTTCCAAAATTGCACAGCGCAAGGGTAGAAAATCCCCCTACCCAAATATCCAGGCGTGTATTGAACCAGTTCTAAAGGGATCGGATCAGCGGTTGTATTCGTAAGCGTTGCAGAATATCCCTTTGCTCCTGGAAATAAGTCGCTTGGTTTTAATTCGCTCACCTTTAGCTCAAGGCGAGGAGAGGTTGAGTTATCACTGGCACAACTGCCGCCTGCAAGCAAGATAGAATAAATTAACGAAAGCCAACGAGCTAGTTTCGTTTGCATAACAAGGACTAGTCCGGGCAGCGCGCAGTCTTGTCGGGATGCTCTGGATTGGGAATCGAAAATATATCCGAGAAGACATCTGGCTTGTGGTCCCAATGAAAACTGAAGGCAAACCGACCACATCTACGGCCCTTGATCTCCTCTTTTGAAACCATGTCACGGCATACCTGAAGCCTCTCAGCAGGCTTTATTTCCGTATGAATTACTTGGGCATTAGGACCGTGATCAGAGAGCTTACTGGGGGGCAAAGTATTCCACCGACGGGATTTTGAGTTCCACAATTGAAGAGCACACGGATAGAGAATAGTGCCGCCACCGCCGTACTCAGGAGGCAATTGAATTACTTCCACGCGAATTGATTCTGTGCTGTTATTTGAAAGAGTCGCGTTGTATAGCCTTGTCCCCTCAGGAATTCCCGGCTTCGCAATCTCATCAGCCCTCAAAATAATTTGAGCCTGAATCGCTTTTTTTGTGCCAATATTAGCCCCATTGCATACCACAACGAAGCTGAGGACTAACAGAAACAGATTCATTATCATTGGCATCTCACTACGGATTTGGAACGTCCCCTCTCTCATCATGACCTTTTCGAATCGGTTCTCCGTTTAACCGGCGCGTCTGGTTTTCCATTTGAACGGAACTGGTATTAGAGTCGCCGCCAAACCATCTTGCAAAAACGTGCCCAATTTCATGGGAGAAAACATCGCCCGGTGTGATGGGAGCAAATTGTCTCGTTGAACTTAGACTCGGATCTAATTTGCCTGGATCGCCAGATGTCATGTAAAGAACCTCGTCGCCGCCAGGCTGGTTTATGGGTCGTGATCCACCAGGAGTCATGCCGCTTGTTGTGGGTCCGATTAAGCCACCAGTGGACAAGTTGGGCAGGACATTTGTGCCAGGAGAAACGGTCGAAACAAAAACGATTCGCGAGTCCTGAATAATGCTGTTCAACTTATTCGCGGCCCCATTGAGACTATTGAATTGAGCTCCCTTTCCATCGGGTCCCTTGGTGTAGATGCCGATGTAATGATGTCCATTCTTGCCGGTGTTGTCATATAAATATTTGCCTGCCTGCTTGCCGACAGCCTGTTGCGCAGCAGCCA
>DASZEU010000480.1:0-10470 GCA_035940535.1 Candidatus Angelobacter sp. | reverse complement strand
TCTGGCAGGGTCGAAAATCACATCGTTCACTGCCTCCACTCCGTCCACCACGTCCACTCTGTCCACAACGTCCACTTTGTCCACGCTCCAACATAGCAAAGTTGATTTTCATGAGCTTTCGCGGGCCGCAGGCCCAAAGTGACAGTTTTGGCAATTGAAATTACCCACTTACCAAGTTTAAGCAATTACCAAATTCAATCAGTCGTCTCCGGAAGCCACGGGTGCGAGTTGTTCAATGACAACACTGCCAGGAACTTTCGCGTGAGCTTCTTCGGTTTGCCGTATTTTGGGCAATTTCACATCCCAGGCTAAGCCCAGCATTTTCAGTGCGAGAATTCCGTACCAGTTGAAATCGATTTCGTACCAGGCAAGTCCATGGCGCGCCGATTGCGGATGCGCGTGGTGGTTGTTGTGCCAGCCCTCTCCAAAGGTCAATATGGCCACCCAGAAGCTGTTCTTGGAATCGTCGTGGGTAAGAAATCGCTGCGATCCCCATATATGCGTGGCAGAGTTTACCAGCCATGTGGCGTGCAGTCCGACGGTCGTGCGCAGAAAAATGCCCCACATCACAAACGGCAGCCCACCGATGGCCAGCAGTACCCCACCCAGAATTACGATAGGCACCCAATGCCATTTGCTGATAAAGGTGTGAAACTTGTCTTTGCGAAGGTCGGGGATATAAGGCAGGAGTTCAGGCGCATGGTTGTGCATGGCCCGGCCAGTGATGATCCAGCCGATATGCGACCAAACACCGCCATCGTGAGGGGAGTGAGGATCGCCCTCTTTGTCGGTGTTTTGATGGTGGACGCGATGAATTGCAACCCAAAAGAACGGCCCCCCTTCCAGCGCCAGGGTGCCGCACAATGTCAGAAAATATTCTACCCACTTATAAGTCTTGTAGCCGCGATGGGTGAGCAGGCGATGGTAGCTCATCCCGATTCCCAGGCTGCCGGAAACCCACCATAAGAAGGCTGCCAAGCCAACCGCCTTCCAACTGAACATGAATAAGGCAGCCACGGCGCCGAGATGAAATACAACCATAACAACCGTGGTAAACCAGCTAATGCTTTCTTTAAATGTGCGGTCGTTCGTCAAAAGGCCCATTGTTTCTCCTGCGTGGGATGTCTTCATCGACACGTATAAAATTAGACGATAAAGCTAACAGGAGCGGACGCTGAGCTGTGTAATAGTTGTGTAATTTGTGGTTGACGCTGCCGCCTTAACCCCTGCGGGCAATGGGCCATGAACGTTTGGTGTCTATTTCCCCTGGATCGAAATCAATTCCACCTCAAAGATGAGCGTAGCATTCGGTCCGATGTCTCCCCCTGGCGTGCCGCGTTCGCCGTAAGCCAGATCGGAAGGAATAAAGAGCTGCCACTTCGAGCCTGCCGGCATCAACTGAAGGGCCTCAGTCCAGCCCCTGATGACGCGGCCAAGTTGAAAGGTGGCTGGTCCGCCATGTTTAGACGAGCTATCGAACTCGGTCCCGTTGATGAGGGTGCCCCGGTAATTGCAAACCACGGTGTCAGTCACAGTTGGCTTGGGTCCATTTCCTTCGGTAAGGACTTTATATTGGAGTCCGCTGGGCAGGGTGACCACTCCTTCTTTGGTTTTGTTGGCCGCCAGAAACGCTTCTCCTTCTTTTCTGTTTGGCTCAGCCGCCGCTTTCATCTTTTCATCTTCTTTGACCATAGCTTCCCTCTGCTTGGCCATCACCTGTTTTTGCACTTCGGTCAACACGGCGCGCTCCTCGGCCTCTGTCAACAGGAGCTTGCTGCCGGCCATGGAGTCTTTTATTCCTTGCAAAACAATATTCGGGTCTATATCGATCTCGTCCCTATGCAGAAGGCCATTCAAATTCGCCCACATATTCATACCCAGGGCGTAGCTGACCTTGTCCTTCTGATTTTTCAGAACGATCGGTGAAGAGCTCGCCGGTTTCTTCGCCGCAGTAGTCGCCTTCCGGCCGGCTGCCGAGCCTTTACTGGTTGCAGCGCCTTGGCTGCCAGTCGAACCTTTGGTCGAAGAAGCATTAGTTGTCGAAGAAGCATTAGTTGTCGAAGAAGTACTAGCCGACGGTGTAGTGTTCTGGGCGAAAGACGCCCCAGCATGAAGAATGATTGCAAACCCCAAAATTCCCATGAACATTGCAGATTTTGTCATAGCAATGATTGTCCCATCGGCGTGATTCCGATGCAACCTGACGTGACCTGTGAAGCAAATCTGAAAAGCAAAGTTTGACCCGGCTTAAACTCACTGTTATGATGAATTTGCGGGGTGGAGCAGCCTGGTAGCTCGTTGGGCTCATAACCCAAAGGTCGGTGGTTCAAATCCACCCCCCGCAACCAATTACGAGGATTCCGAGGGAGATTTGAGGGAGAATCCTACGGAGCATGACCATGGCCCGTTACTGGGCCATTTTGTTTTGGGGCTTTGAATCACCTTGTCCGTATCGGTGTGGTGGAAGAGGTGACAGGACGGCGCAGGGATCGTCTGTTCACCTACTCCCGCTACTTCAAGCCCGTAAGCAAAGGCACCGAGCCGCTACGTACCGCCAGGTAAAAGCACCATGCCCATCATTCTCGCAAATCGCGCTTTACTTCAGTGGATGTGAATCCTGTCATCGCAATTTGGGGGACCCGTTTATGATAAAGTATTGTTAACGATACTCTCATTGCTGCAAAGTTTGCCAGTCCAGTTAAGGCAGAGCGGAATTGGCCTATGGATCTAGACCTAACCAAGCTTGGACGAAGCGATCTGGTGCTGCTTCTAGAGGTCGCCAATCGAAGTCTATTGGTCCGGGATGGCGCGGAAATGGAAGGCTTGCTGCGGTATCTGTGCAACCAAGTGCCGACCCAAGGTGTAGTTGCCGGTCTGATTCCTGAGCCATCAGAGAATCTGAAAGCCGAAGAGATTCCTTTTGTGAATGTTGGATACTCGGACGAATGGCTGAAGAAATACCTCGCCCGCAACTATTTTTCCTGCGATCCGATCAAACGGGCGCGACTTTCAGGCGCGGATTTCCTGCGGTGGTCCGACACATTTGCGAGGGCTGAGAAGAAGGTCGAAAGGGAATACATCCGGCAGGCGCGCGAACACGACGTCTATGAGGGACTTACGGTTGGAGCGCAAAAGCATTCTTCCACTCTGATCAGTTTTTTTTCTTTTATCGGCACAGATTTGGCCAGCAACGAGCGGGACGAGATGATGCTGCGGTATCTCTCGCCTTATCTTCATGAAGCTATGTGCAGAGCAACCCCTACTGCATCCGTAGCCAAACGTTCGCCGCTCTCGGAGCGCGAAACGGAAGTGCTAACCTGGGCCATGGCAGGCAAGACGAATTGGGAGATCTCAATGATCCTCAATATCAGCGAGCGCACGGTGAAGTTCCACATCCAAAATGTGATGGTGAAACTGGAGGCTTCTTCTCGCGCTCATGCGGTCGCCATTGCCTTGGGACAAGGCCTGATCTGCCGCTAGACATAACTCAATTCCGCAGCCGTGCAGTGTATCCTGCCGGCGAATTCCGACAAGGACGTAAAATCAGACAATTTAGCTTCAGGGGCGGCTGTGAACTTGCCCAACAGTCTGACAAAGTCCTCCGCTAACTCCTGCACCGTGGAGGTATCAAAAATATGATCGTCGTACTCAAAGTAGCCTGAGAGTGCGCCGCCCACGTCTTGCAAGTACAAGGACATATCCCCCTCAGAAACTGCGCGATCTACCTGTAGGGGTGACAATTGAATCTCCAAGCCCCCACCTTTCATTTCGGTGAAGGGAATATTCCTGAGCACCAGTGAAATTCTGAACAAGGGATTGTTGATCAGGTCGCGGTGCCGCTCCACAGTTTCGATGATTTTATAAAATGGGACCTGGTGGGTATAGGCATCGGTGGTACATCTGCGAGTAGTTTCCATGACCTCAAGGAACGTCTGTTCGGAATGCAGGCGACTGCGTAAGGGCAGACAGTTCACGAAAGAACCAAAGACCGTCTCCATGCCGGGCTCCCGGTCACCGGTAATCGTCCCGATCACAATGTCTTCGCTTCCGGACCGGATGTGAAAAAGAATGTTCAACGTTGAAAGCAAGGTAAAGAATAATGTGGAAGCATGCTGGTGGCTAAACTGCTTGAGGTTGCGAGTCAGATCCGGAGTCAGAGCAAAATGGAACGTTGCCCCACGCATGGTTTTGTGCCGTGGGCGGGGACGATCCAGGGGCGCCGGTTCCTGGGGCGCGACGTCAAGCAGTTGCCGCCGCCAGTATGCCAGATGGGGTGCAAGCGATTTCTCAGACAATTGAGAGCGCTGCCAGTGAGCATAATCAACGCACTGTAGCTTTACGTCGGCAAGATTGGATGGACGCGCCTCCACGTAAGCGCCATAGTGTTCCGTAATTTCCTTCAGTATCAATCCGACGGTCCAGCCATCCACGGCTATATAGTGCGATGAGAAGATGAGGGCGTGTTCAGATTCGCCGGTCTTGAACAGCAGCACCCGGAGCAACACATCACGGCTGAGGTCAAAAGGGGTACGGACAAGCCGGTTGGCCGACCGCAGAAGCTCTTGCTGGCGAGATTCGCCATCCAGATGAGAAATATCCTTGAATGGTATGCAAAGCAGTTGCGGCGGATGAATTCGTGCAACCGCCCGGTCGCTGGCGCCGGGGCTGTACGTGGTGCGCAGCACCTCGTGTCTCGCTACGATTTCATTGATAGCGAACTCCAGGCCAGCTCGAACGAGGTTCCCTCGTAAGGAGATGCTTACTACGCCTGTGAATCGTGCAGTACCCGGTACGGTAGTCTCAAATTCCCATACGTCTTCCTGATGAAATGTGAGCGGGAGATCGCCTTGTCTGGGAATGGGTTGGATGATCCGGCTGGAGTCCTCGGCGGTAGTTGATGCGCGTGAATCGCGAATCCTGCTAACCAATGCGGCCACTGTGGGGCCCTGGAAGAAGGCTTTGACCGGGACCTCTGCCCCGGTCCGGCGGCGTATCTCTGCGATTAGTTGGATGGCCATGAGAGAATGGCCTCCCAAGACAAAGAAATCATCTTCGCGGCCAATTTGGTCGACGCCGAGTACTTCCCGCCATATACTTGTGATGACCTCTTCAAGCTCGTCGTCCTTCATCGAAGAGCCGACAACCGCTGTATTCTTCTGGTTCACAACAGCATCCTGGAAGTCGGCTGCTCGTGAAGGTGCAGAGGCGGGAACAGTATTAGAAGCTGCATGTACCGGCGGGAGCCAATACAGCTTCCTCTCAAATGGATACGTGGGCAACGGAATCCGATGCCGTATTTTGCCGTGGTGCAACGCGCTCCAATCCACGTTGATTTCATGCGTCCACAAATTGCCGAGCGAAGTGAGAAGGTGCGCACGATCGGAACCACCTCTGCTGCTACAGGATGATAATGGGACAATTCGCCGGTCATGATTCAGCAGATCATGGTTCAAAGGTGCGTCAAAGTGATGGGATAGAGCCGTGAGCACTTGGCTTGGCCCTACTTCGAGAAAGATCGCAGGATGGTTCCGAGCGAGACAGAGCCAACCATCACTAAAACGAACAGTAGAGAGAATATGGCGGACCCAGTATTCCGGTTTAGAGACATCAGCACCAGAGGCCCAGTCACCGGTTACATTGGAAACGAACTGGATTTGTGGCGGTGATAACTTTACTCCGTCGAAAGCTCTCAAAAAATGGTGTGCTGCAGATTCCATCATTTGAGAATGAAAGGCGTGAGAAACGCGCAGCAGCCGCGTGGAAACGCCACGACCGGCAAGAAAGCTCTGGAAATTGGTGATGGATGTTGTGGGTCCGGAGACTACACAGAGGTTCGGAGCATTTATGGCGGCGAGCGAAAGATCTCCTGGTAATAATGCAGTCAGTTCCATCTCGCTTAGGGGGACTGACATCATGCTGCCGGGCGCTTGCTCCTGCATCACTGCGCCTCGAGCGCAAATCAGCTTGATGGCATCCTCCAGGGAAAAGACTCCCGCCAGGCACGCGGCCACATATTCTCCCAGGCTGTGGCCAATCATGCTGGCCGGCTTGACACCCCAGGATTGCCACAAGCGGGCCAAGGCATACTCAATAATGAATAAGGACGGCTGCGCATATTCCGTTCGCGTAAGAAGAATTTCGCCTTCCGCAGCTTGATCGTTCCGGGGATAAATAAGGTCGATCAAATTACGATCCAGATATTGCGAAGAGAGTTGCACGCATTCGTTCACCACCTCGCGAAACAGCGGTTCCGATTCGTAAATCTCCCGCGCCATATTTACGGCCTGCGCCCCCTGGCCTGGGAACATGAAGATTACCGGCAAGCCGTTCTCCGGAACCTCACCCATCATTGAGTGACTGGAATTCTGGTTCTTAAAAATTTTTGCCGCCTCGGCAATGTTGTTGACCACGGCGAAACCACGCTTCCTGAAATCCTTTCTTCCTGATTGCAAAGTGAAAGCTACATCAGCGAGATTAGCGGATGGATGACTCTCCAGAAACCCGGCCAACTTCAGAGACGTAGCTTGCAAAGCTGTCTCGGTGTGGGCCGAAATCGGCACGAGATGCCAATCCTGTTCAGGGGAAGATGGAGGGCGTGCTGGGGCTTCCTCAAGCACCGCGTGGGCGTTTGTGCCTCCAAAGCCAAACGAGCTGACGGCGGCGCGGCGCGGGCGATCACCTTCCGTCCAGTCGCGCAGCTCCCCATTGATGAAGAACGGGCTGTTTTCGAGGTTCAAGCGTGGATTCGGCCTATGAAAGTGCAGGGTTGGAGGAATCTGTTTGCGGTCGAGCACCAGTGCGGCCTTAATGAGTCCGGCGATTCCCGCAGCCGCATCCAAATGGCCGATGTTTCCCTTAACGGAGCCAATGGCGCAGTAAGGCTTCTTGCCGGGGCTTCCCTGGAAAGCCTGCGCGAGAGCAGCGATCTCAATTGGATCACCCAGCGCGGTGCCGGTGCCATGGGCTTCGATATACCCGATACTTTCCGACTCCACGCCCCCTAAGGCATGGGCTTCGACAATCGCCTCCCTCTGCCCATTTACGCTGGGTGCAGTGTAGCCGGCCTTGAGAGAACCATCATTATTAACGGCTGAGCCCTTGATAACGGCGTAGATGAAATCTCGATCGGCGCGCGCATCTTCCACTCTCTTCAAGACCACCACTCCCACGCCATTTCCAAAGACCGCTCCATTGGCAGCTTCATCGAATGGACGACAATGTCCATCGCGGGAGAAGATGAAACCGTCTTTATAAAGCCGCCCTTTGGGCGTCACCGAAACCCCGCCAGCCAATACCATGTCGCACTGATAATTGAGCAGACTCTGGCAGGCAAGATTCACTGCTACCAGCGAGGTTGAGCAGGCAGTCTGTACGCTGATGGCGGGTCCCTTAAGATTCAACTTATAGGCGACGCGGGAGGCGAGAAAATCTTTGTCATTGGCCGTAATGGCCTGGAGCAGTCCAACCGAGGCAAGCAACTGATGGTTGGGCGCGATGTGGAAGGGAAAATATGTGTTGGTGCTCGCTCCAGCAAAAACGCCGATTCGTCCGGGATAGGCTTCCGGGTTGTACCCAGATGATTCAAGAGCTTCCCACGCGCACTCAAGCAGGACGCGATGTTGAGGATCCATGAGTTGCGCCTCGCGGGGCGCAACTCCGAAAAAGTCGGCATCAAACATATACTCATCTTCCAGCTTGCCCGCTGCTGGCACAAATTCGGGATCGCGTGCAATCTCAGGATGAAAGCCGGAGTCAATCACTTCCTGCTCCGAGCACCGGGAGATTGACTCTACGCCATTGACCAGATTGCTCCAGAATTCTTCAAGGTTGTTAGCTCCGGGAAAGCGGCCGGCCATGCCCACAATTGCGATATCGAGGTTGTCGCGCGCCGGGGAGGAACCATTTTCAGTAGCCATTGGATTTCTCTCTTTTCTGGTTGAATTGGTTTTTACGGTTGCCGGATTGCCAATTGACGTTTGCGGTCCTGCAAAACAGCTCTGGCCTTTGCGCCCCGAGTACCAGGTTCAGGAGTGAGACCGGACGGTACCTGGCCAGTGATGTGACTAGCCAGCGAAGCCACAGTAGCGTATTGAAACATTTCGGTGACACTGATATCGCGACCGAGCCTGCCGATTAAGTTGCCATTGAGTTGCACGAGCAGCAGAGAGTTGCCGCCCAGTTCGAAGAAGTTATCGTCGCGGCCGACCTTGTCCAGCCGCAGGATTGCGCTCCACTCAGCCGCAATTGCTTTTTCCAGGCCATCGTGTGGAGCAACATAAGCCCGCCCACTCCGCAGTTCGCGCTGGCTGGAATTGGAAAGATTAATCTGGCCCAGGATATGTGCCACGGTTGAAAGCTCATGCGGTAGCCGGGCGAGAGCAGCCAAGCTCCGCACTGTCACTTCCCGGTTGCGCGCGACATTGGTGTGTTCAGGAGCAGCAGCCGGCGCATTGTCTGCCGGAACCAGCCTGGTCTGAAAGGCATCCATCGCCGTGAGGACAAATGTGCAAGGTCCACTTTCGGGCCTTTCTATCTTGGCCGGAAGCTGATCCAGAAAGCGGCGGAACGGCTGATTGCGCGACGACTCGTTGTAATGAATGCGAATCTGGTGCAGGCTCGCGGTATGGGACATGCGTCCTAATTCCGACAAGATACGATGTTCCACGCCCCGGCCCAGTACGCGGCAGCTCAAGTAGAAGGCCTCGACCGTGAGGGATTCCTGATCCTTTCTATACATCACGGCGCCAGCCAGGCCATAGTCGCCGAAACGGTCACGAACCTCCACTGCCATTACTTCAAGCCCCTGCCGCATGAGGTGCTGCAGATCAAATTGATTGAAGGTGAGTCCGGAGGCGTTGAACTGGTTTGTTCTTTGACTGAGTTGTGCAATACGCAAAATCTGATCGGGCATCGCGGACCGGACATCCACGCGTAGCTCCAGCGTGGCAAGAAACTCTGCCACTGAAGGCGATTGCTGGAGAGCCTGTTCGCGGTGCTTATTATCACGATAGAAGGCAGTTCTACGGCGATCTTCATCACTCAAGCTTTCGCGATCAAAGATCCAGAGATGTTGGATGAAGCGGGGAAGCTCTGCCGGATTCTGCGGCATCCGTAGGGTATGGACTTGAGGGCAGCGCGTGAATACCTCCGCGCATTCGCGAGCATCATCATCGAGAAAGACGAAGCTGTCGAGTCCCAGTTGCAACTCCTGCGCCAGGGACTCCAGGTTCGAAGATTTTGGCTCCCAGTTGATGCGGTACGCCGCAATGTCCGATTCTTTGAGAATCATGCCGGAGTTCTGACGAAACACTTCGAGCACATGCTCCGGCACGTTTTTGCTGACGAGACAAATGAGCATACCGGAGGCCGACTGCCTCAGGACGAACCTCTGAAAGGCGCGGTGCTCCTGAGAGATGACTACACCCTGAGCACCATCTTCAGCACACAAACCCTGCCAGAGCGTATTGTCGCAATCCAGCACCAGGACTTTGCACGATCTGGAGACCTGCACCCGGAGCTGGCGAACGATTTGAGTCCCCAGCGCGGCATAGAACGCGGGTTTGTAGGGTATATTGGCCATGCGTTCGCTTTGCGGATCATGGATTTCCGCAGCCGAATACATTTCAATACAGGTTTGTGCGCTCAGCACTTCTATCGAGCTTACGCCGGCAAATGCCTCGCAGATCCTCCGCTCAGCCATGCTTATTGCAGACGCAATGCCGGGTGCAAGATGCGCCGAAGGCGAACAAAGGTAGATTTTGAGCGGGCAACTCATGCGTGGAATTGCGCCACGCACGGCGGCAATAAGATCCTGCGCGCTACGCTCCAGCAGATGCGCTTGCCGGTCAAAATCCGGTTCGGCGTACCGTATCCAATCCTCTGGCCGCACCAGCAATACATTGAGAGCATTGCCCGAGGAGAGGAGTGGGCCGTCAGGGTTCATGAGTTGCTGGAAAAGCTGATTGTATGCGGCAATTACTGGAGTAAATTGCAGGTCGAGTTCTCTGGACCAGAATTTAAGTATTTCCATGAGCGGGTCGGCGGTAAACGTTGCGGCTATGGCGAGGCGTGCAGGAGGCTTCATGGGCACGCGCGCTGCCAGGCCGACCACGGACAGCTCAGGCTCAGACAATGCCGCCTGCAGAATGTCCATGTACGCGGAAATCAAATTACGGATCGTGGGCTGTTCGAACAGGTCAGCACTGTATTCGAGAACGCCGTGCCACTCATCATGGTCAGGAAAAATCGTCATGAACAAGTCAAGGTCGGTGATGCCACGGTCCGTGGGACGGCGGCGACAAGCCAAGCCTTCGAATGCAAGGTTCCTGAGCCGGCTCACGTAGCTGAACATAGCGCTGAGAAGAGAGGCCGGTTGCGATCCAGAGCAGCGAATGCAGTCGGCCACCCTGCCGAAAGGCACGTCTCCATGCTCTGCAGCTTCCAGCACCACTTTGCGGACTCTCAGCAATA
>DASZEU010000479.1:0-4168 GCA_035940535.1 Candidatus Angelobacter sp. | reverse complement strand
GCTCCGGGACCCGGCACGATTCCGTTCTTATTGAGTCTGCCGCAATTTCGAAAGGATCCGCTCAAAGGCTTTTTCGAATCCGTTCGGCAATATGGAGATGTTGTTCGCTACCGCAGCCTGTGGATTACGCACCAACTGACGAACCCGGCTGATATCCAGCAGGTACTGCAAACGAATGTCGCCAACTACCGCAAGGGACGTGATTACAAGATACTCAAGTCCTCTCTAGGAGAGGGACTGCTGATCAGCGAAGGTGAGACGTGGCAAAGGCAGCGGAAGATGACGCAGCCTTCTTTCCAGAGTCACCGGGTGGGTTCGTTCGTCCAGATCATGGCGGAGCATACGGAGATTCTGCTGCGCCGATGGGAGAGCTATGCAGCCAAGCAGCAAGCTTTCGATGTGACCCCGGAGTTGATGCACCTTACGCTGAATATTGCGAGCCATGCGCTGTTTACCACCAACCTGGATTC
This sequence comes from Candidatus Angelobacter sp., assembly GCA_035940535.1. GTDB lineage: Bacteria > Acidobacteriota > Terriglobia > Terriglobales > Acidobacteriaceae > Angelobacter. The sequence continues at coordinate 3,698 of DASZEU010000479.1, read as the reverse complement.
CGAAATTGAAGTGATCCGCGAGGCGCTGGAAGTCGGGCGCGAATATTCGGTGGATAGAGCATGGTCGATCATCCGGCTACCGGAGGAGATTCCTACTCCTCGTAACCGCAGATATTCAAACGCCTTGCGAAAATTTCACAGAATAATCGACCAGATGATCGTTGCCCGCCGCCGTGCCCCGGAACGCGTTGCCGATCTGCTTACTATGCTGATGGAGGCCCGCGATGAACGCGGCGAAGCCATGTCGGACAAGCAACTCCGCGATGAAGTGGCCACGCTGCTGACCGCCGGACATGAAACTACCTCCCTGGCCCTCTCCTGGGCCTGCTACTTGCTCGCCCGGCATCCTGAGGTGGTGGAGCGTATTTGCGCCGAGATCCAATTCCTGAACGGCCGCGCGCCTGCTTATGAAGATTTGTTCCGGCTCAAATACACGCGCCTGGTAATTGAAGAGATCATGCGTCTTTATCCCCCGGTGTGGGTGCTTTCACGTACAGCGATCAAAGACGATGAAATTGGGGGATATTTCATTCCCGCCGGTTCGGAGATATTGATCTTCCCGTACATCACCCATCGCCATCCAAAGTGGTGGAGTGAGCCGGATAGATTTTGCCCGGAGCGGTTCGCCCCGGAAAACTCGTCGGGACGTCCTCGCTATGCCTATCTGCCGTTCGGCGCAGGCCCTCGCACTTGTGTAGGACTCAACTTTGCCATGACCGAAATCCAGGTAGTGCTGGCTCTTCTATTGCAGCGCTTTCGCCTGGAGCCGGCCTCGGAGGATGATACTGTGCGTCTTGATCCTTCGGTGACGCTGCGTCCTTTGCCGGGTGTGCGAGTGAAGCTCAATTTAAAATTTTAAGTTTGAAATTTTAGATTTAAACTTCCCCTAATCTCTGTTAACAGGATGGATTCCATGAGCCCTCGCTTGTTGCGATGTGCGCTTCTCTGCGTTGCATTCATAACCGCTTTATCATCTTTCGCTCAGAAAGATCCAGCATCCCGGCCCAAGAGTGCCGCGCCCGCGACCAGTCTGGCCAAGATCTGTGACGACCCATATAAAGGGGACGATCTAAAGGCAGAGTGGCCGCAATTGCCGGTCTACCTGCTCTTCAAGCGGGCCAACTCCAAAGTATGGGGACCGAATCCTCAGGTGAAATTACCGGGTATGCGAGCGGCGACGCCTGGGGCTGCCCATACGCTGGTCTGCGTGCTAGAGGAGCGGCTGGAAATGGGGAAGTACGAGTCGGGCGCCAAGGCCTACACACCCACCTGGGACGTGTATGTGCTGCGGCTGCCGGACGCGGGCATTTATTTCCAGAAGAGCGGGATTTTTGGCGGCGAAGCCCCGTTTATCAAATGGCATCCCGGCGCGGGAGTTGGATCGCGGCCGGTGTCACAACTGGAGGAGTGGCTGCGCCTTGTTTTCAAGCCCGATGTGGCCAAGTTGAAGCTGCGTTTGCCGTTTACAAGTCCCGACAAGGTGCGACAGATGGTCTTCTCCGGCGACCGGAGCCGCCTGGTTGTCGCTCATGAGCCATATCACTACAGCACGCCACAGCCGGACCTGAAGAAGAGCCCGCTGGTTACTGTCTTCGACGTGGCCTCGGGAAAACTTGTTGCTGATATTCCCGTCGAGGACGAACCCTCGGCTGTCGCGATCTCCGACAATGGCGAGTTGGTGGCCGCCGAACATTATGGGCATCCACAGATTTGGAATGTGAGCACCCGGAGCATCGTGCAAAAGATTGCTGCTGATGGCGTGCGCTGGCTGGCGTTCGGCGCCGACGGCAATCTGGGTGTTGGAATGCTTAAACGCGTGGCGGTTTTCGATCCTCGGACTGGAAACGAACTCTTCTCCAGCCCAGGAAACCGGATCAGCTATGGCAACAACCGCTGGATCGCTGTTTCCAGCGATGGAACGGCCATCTACGATGTGCGTGCAGGGCAGCCGCTCGCGCATTTTCCACCGATCGATGGCGAGGTGGTGGCCTCGGCTGATGGGCAATCGGAAATCACCAGATCGGTCCTATATGGCCGGGTGCGCTGGGCGGGCAAGCAAGCCGACTCCATCGACGTGCCTTCTATTGGCAGCGAAGGAACAGGAAGCGTCTCTGCCATTGCAAACTCGCCCACCGGTTTTGTCGTGGGCAGTAACGACGGGTTGGTCCTATTGCTCTCGTCCAGCGGCAGCCCGAGACTTTTTGCCACCGATCATAGCCGGATCGATTCCTTGGCAGTTTCACGGGATGGCAAGCTGCTGAGCGTCGGCGACAGCTCAGGGCAAGTAAGCTTATGGGAACTGCAATAATCCCTACGTATAATTAAACAGGAGCTTTCATGACTGGAGACAGATCGATCCGCCTATGCTCGCGTTGTGCGTTGCTGTTCACGGCGCTGGTCTTGTTTTCCGGGATGCAAAAGCCGCCAACAGCGCAATCCAAGCCGAGTGATGATGTTCCTGTTATGGACGGAGAGGCAGGACCTTGTTCGGTTGAATTTACTGTGACCGACGCTGTAGGAAAACCAGTCTTGAACGCACTGATCAACGTCCACATCGCTTACGGCTTTGCCGGCGTGCGCAAACTCGATACCGGCGTCTACACGAATGCTGAAGGCAAGGGAAAGTTTATCGGCCTTCCCGCCAAGGTCCACAAACCCCCTTTGGAGTTTCGCGCCACAAAAGATGATTTGGTGGGAGTGGCCTCTGTTAATCCAGCCAGCGAGTGCCAGGCCAAGCACAGCATTGTGATGGAGAAGAAGGGGAAATAGACAGCTCCTCTATTGAAAAGGAAGAGCTGTCCACCTAGAGCGTGCTGGGATCGAATATCCAGCTTAGTGCTTGTCCTTGTCTTTATCTTTGTCGTGGTCCTTGTCGTGGTCGTGGTCTTTATCTTTGTGGTGCTTTTTGTGTTTGTGTTTGTCCTTATCCTTGTCTTTGTCCCTGTCCCTGTCTTTATCCTTATCTCTGTCCTGTGCCACGAAATTCTGCGACATTGGAGATGTATTGCTCTGGGCGAACAGCGATGCAGACGAGAGCAGCACACAAAGGGCCATCAACAACAAAATGTTCTTCTTCATTGATCCTCTCTGGTTTTTAATTTTTGGAGAACTTAGAACGTGCGTAAGAGGGTATCAAATTTGACAGGAATTTCCACATCAAAATGTAACAAGGAACACCAGCCGTGCGTTTGATTTATGCAAGCTTCGGCTCCGAGCGACTGGCTTTTGCCGGAAAAATCGAGCGTTGCCGAGTTGCCTCTTAATCTGACGTGGAATATTTATGCATTTTCGGGGTCACTTCGGCGGCGCCTCAGTGCAGGCTCTTCGCTTGCGCTCAGGATGACAGCGCGTTTTAGAGGGAGAACTGATTGAGATCACCAGATCACCTCCTGCCTCCGATTCCGTCTAAAATCAATGGAACGCCACGTGATTCGGCTGCGTATTGTTCTTAAGGGAATTCTCTATTTTGCCAATGATCCTATTCTGCAATGCGAATGCTCATTGATATTTTCGGCCAGATGCTGCGTGTGCTTTGGGCGCATAAGCTGCGCTCTTTCCTCACCATGTTTGGCATTGCCTGGGGGGTCGGTTCCTTGCTCTTGTTGGTGGGCTTGGGCGAAGGCTTTCGTTCGGGAAATCGCCGCCAACTTGAAACCATCGGCCGCGACATCATGTTCATTTTTCCCGGACGCATTCCT
>DASZEU010000478.1:0-3353 GCA_035940535.1 Candidatus Angelobacter sp. | reverse complement strand
ATAGTGCGGTCTCTTTCCTTTAATGCGATGCCGAATGCACACGGGGCTTGCCCCATTTCTCCAATTCCAATTTGGCGATGGCTTCAGTGTGGACCTCATCTGGTCCGTCGGCCAGGCGCAAGGTACGAACGCTGGCCCATGCTGCTGCCAGGAATGTGTCTTGGGCAACGCCTGCGCCGCCGTGTGCCTGGATGGCGCGATCCAGCACACGTAAGGTTACGTTGGGGGCCACGACTTTGATCATGGCGATCTCTGCACGGGCTGTTTTGTTCCCAACGGTATCCATCATATAAGCAGCCTTCAATACAAGCAGGCGCAACTGCTCGATCTCCATACGGGAGATGGCAATGTCTGAACGTATCGTACCTTGCTCAGCGAGTGTCTTGCCGAAGGCCACGCGTGAATGCACGCGCTTGCACATCGCTTCCAAAGCCCGCTCGGCTACGCCGATACATCTCATGCAATGGTGAATTCGGCCCGGACCTAAGCGGCCCTGCGCAATCTCAAAACCCCGCCCTTCACCCAGCAAGATATTCGAGACCGGGACCCGAACATCCTTATAAGTAACTTCTCCGTGTCCGTGAGGGGCGTGGTCGTAGCCAAACACCGTCAGCAAGCGTTCAATTTTCACTCCGGGAGTGTCGAACGGAACCAAGATCATCGACTGCTGCTTGTGCTTGGGCGCTGAAACATCGGTCTTGCCCATGAAGATGGCAATCTTGCAGCGCGGATCGCCCGCCCCGGAAGACCACCACTTGCGGCCATTGATTACATATTCGTTGCCATCGCGGACAATGCTCGACTCGATGTTCGTGGCGTCCGAGGAAGCCACTGCCGGCTCCGTCATAGCGAAGCACGAACGAATCTCGCCGGCCAGCAAGGGTTTCAACCAGCGCTCCTTCTGTTCGGCGGTGCCATAGCGGGCCAGTACTTCCATGTTGCCGGTATCGGGCGCTGAACAGTTAAAGACTTCAGGAGCCATGGTGCTGCGGCCCATGATCTCGCACAGGGGAGCGTATTCCAGGTTGGTCAATCCGGCTCCGTTTTCGTCATGGGGCAGAAACAGATTCCATAATCCAGCAGCACGCGCTTTGGGCTTGAGTTCTTCAATCACGCGTGTTGGCGCCCAGCGATTTTTTTCGATCTCCTGATAAAAGCGTTTCTCGTTAGGATAAATGTGCTCATCCATGAACGCGGCCAGCCGTTTTTGCAGGTCTTTAACTTTGTCTGAAAATTCAAAATGCATGATTATGCCCTCTATGATTTGGCCATGGCCGATCAATCAGCGATCCTGCCAGATCTACTAACCCTCTCACCCGTTCACCGAAATTCTTGAAGCGAGTGTCTTGAGTTTGACCTCGATAAAAGCGGTAATAGATCTGTTGCAGAATTACCGCCAGCTTGAAGATGCCCAGCACTTCATAATATGTGATGTGGGTAAGGTCGCGCCCGGTGCTATCCGCATAACGCTGGATAAACTGTTCGCGAGTGTACCATCCGGGCTCCGAAGTAATGGCAGAGATCGCCCGGGCGCGCACCTGCGGTGCTGTCGCCCAAGTCCAGTAGCAAAGCGTCAGTCCCACATCTGCCAGAGGATCACCTACGGTCGTCATTTCCCAGTCGAGAACAGCTTCCACCTGATTAATAGCGCCTAAGCGAAGCATCAAGTTATCCAGTTTGTAATCGTTGTGCACCAGCGTAGGCGCAGGAGATACGGGGAGCCGGTCGGCGAGCCATTGGATCACGCGATCCATGGTGGGCATTTCCTCAGTCTTGGCGCGGCCCCAGCGATCGGCCCAGCCCCGCACCTGGCGCTCGATAAAACCTTCGGGTTTGCCCAATGCCGCCAAACCCTTGCCCGAAATGTCGATGGCATGCATCCGCACCATACAATCAATCACCGCCTCGCTCACCAGCCGGGGATAATTGGGAACCGCTCTCACTTCAGGCGGAACGTCATCTCGAATCACAGTTCCGTGCCGGCGCTCCATGAGAAAAAAGACTGCGCCGATAATCGCGGGATCTTCACACAGGTAATAGACCTCAGGGGCTTCGGGGAAAAACGGATGCACCGCATGAATGATCCGATACTCACGCGCCATGTCATGGGCCTTGGGTGCAACCGGCCCCAAGGGAGCGCGTCGCAAAACATAGTCACGGCCGCCCGTACGGAGCAGATAAGTCAGGTTGGAATGGCCGTTTGGAAACTGTTCAACAACGATGCCACGCTCCGCTCCCTCGATTTTGCCTTTCAAGTAGTCAGTGAGAGCGCCTACATTCAGCTCTTCGCCCGTACGGACGGCGGCAGTATCGGAATCGACCAAGTGCAATGCCTCCAGCGGCTTCTGTTGCAAAGTTCTATCTTAAGATTGACCCACCATCGACTACTACCGTTTGGCCAGTCATATACGATGCGCGATCGCTGGCCAGCAGCAGAGCTACCTCGGCGATCTCTTCGGGCTGGCCTAAATGACGGATGGGCTGTCGGCCAACGATCTCTTTTTGCCGTCCCTCATCCTTCCAGAAATATTCGCTCAACACGGTTTGAATCAGTCCCGGAGCGATGGTGTTGACCCTTACCCCCTTGGGACCTAGTTCCAAGGCATAACTCTGGCCCATCATGATCATGGCTGCTTTGGTCATGCTGTAGAGCAACCCATGGGGCTGCGGGCGCAGACCGGAGACGGATGCAACATTGATGATCGAGCCGGAGCCACGATCGCACATGCCGGGCGCCACCAGTTTGACCAAGCGAAACATACTTTTGAGGTTGACCTCAACCATCTTGTCGAACTGGCCTTCGTCGAAGTCGAGGCAGAAACCGTGGGCAATGTTGGTGGCGGCATTGTTGACCAGAATATCGATGCGTCCGAACTCGCGCGTAGTGGAATTAACCAGGGCCTCCATCTGATCGAGTTTGCCAACATGACAAGCCGCAGGCTTTACGTTAGGACCAATCTCGCGCGCTACTTGATCAAGAGTGTCCTGCTTGCGTCCGCAGATCACGACCTTCGCGCCTTCGCGGGCGAAGACTTGCGCAATGGATTTGCCGATGCCCCGGCTGGCTCCGGTAACGATGGCCACTTTGTCTTTGAGAATCCCCATGAATTTCAGTCTCTCTCTTTAGAAATAAGATTTCGACAGCTTCCCGGCGTGCCTTTGGCGGGCGCAGGTGATTATATCCAAATTGAATGAATAGTCATTCAGTTCCTCGGTTCGCAGTTATAATCGAAAATGCCGGAATTTCGCACTTGCTACTTCACGCGGCGTTGTGCATTGAACAATCATGGCTAATCTGCAAACAGCAATTTTGGGCGGCGGCTGCTTCTGGTGTCTGGAGGCGGTTTTCGACC
>DASZEU010000477.1:0-4296 GCA_035940535.1 Candidatus Angelobacter sp. | reverse complement strand
CAGCACCGAACCGGATAGTAGTGGGTCTGTTTGCGTGAAACTCGTGTCAGGCATAGCCTGTCCTGAGGTTCGCCGAAAGAAGTTTACTCGTGCCGAAAGTGTTGAAAATAAATCTTGGCTTTAGCCAAATGTCACTTACTTTCGTTCAGTTGAGTATCAATTTCCCCTCTAAAACACCCTGTCATCCTGACAGGCGCGTTCTTTGCGCCTGGAAGAGCCTGTCCTGAGGTTCGCCGAAGGAACCCCGAGAGTGCGTAAATATTCCACGTCAGATTAAGAGGCAATTCGGTAACGCTCGATTTTTCCGGCAGAAGCCAGTCGCGCGAAGCCCGCAGCTCGTATAAATCAAACGCACATCTGCTGTTCTTGTTACAAAGTAAGTGACATTAGGCTTTAGCCCCTGTGCAGTTGCACAGAATTGAAAAATTCAAAATCACCCACTTACCCAATGTCTCAGCTTTGCACAAAGCGCATCGCCATCTCTGGATAGCGGGGGCCGGATGCTGCTCCTTTGGGCATAGCGGCTTCGATCTGGTCCAGGTCTGCTTCGGTCAGCACCACTTGCAGCGCCTCGGCGTTTTCTTCCAGGTATTTTCTACGTTTTGTGCCCACCAGCGCCAGGATATGGCTGTCTTGCGCCAGCACCCACGCCAGCGCTAACTGAGAAGCTGAACAGCCTTTCTTGGCAGCCAGTTCTTCTACTTTCTTCACCAACTCCAGGTTCTTTTGGAAGTTTTCGCCCTGGAAGCGTGGAGCCATCCGGCGGAAATCGTCGGGTGCGAGATCGTCGATGCTCTTGATCTGTCCCGAGAGGAAGCCTCGTCCCAACGGGCTATAGGCGACAAAGGTAATGCCCAATTCCTTGCATGTGTTGAGGATGTCGCCTTCCACATCGCGGCTGAAGAGCGAGTATTCCGATTGTAAGGCGGCAATGGGATGGATCTTGGTGGCGCGACGCAAGGTATCGGCATTGGCCTCCGATAATCCGATATAGCGTACCTTGCCTTCATGGACCAATGCCGCCATAGCCCCTACGGTCTCTTCGATGGGGACTTGTGGATCCACGCGGTGCTGGTAGTAGAGGTCAATGGTCTCTAAGCCCAGACGCTGCAAGCTTGCCTCACATGCCGACCGGACATATTCGGGACGGCCGCTTACCCCGACAACGCCACGGGTCTGTGGGTCGCGCATTACGGCGAACTTCGTGCATAGAAATGCCTGCTGACGACGGTCGCGAAGAGCCCGGCCTACTAGTTTTTCGTTTTCGCCGATGCCATACATGTCTGCAGTATCGAGGAAGTTGATTCCGAGATCGAGCGCCCGATGAATCGTAGCTATTGATTCCTGCTCATCGCGAGGACCATAGAATTCCGACATGCCCATACAGCCCAGACCGATGATGGAAACTTGGTCAGAGCTTTTTGCTAGAGAGATCGTTTTCATAATTTTTAACTATTCTTAATTTCTAATATTGGAAATTGGATTTGCTTATGTTTTTCGAAAATGAGTTTCGCGGTTACCAGGTCTTCCAGAGCGCATCCTACACTCTTGAATAGTGTAATGTCGTCAGCGCTGGTTCTGCCGATTTTTTCCCCGCTCACGATCTGATGCAGATCGGCGATGACATGTTCGGCCTTCACAATGCCTTTATTCATCGGAATGAGGAGATCGCCGGCTTCTGCAAGAGATCCCTCGAAGGTGTCCACCACGACGCGCGCGCGTCTCACGGTTTCATCGTCAACTTCGCGGGTGTGCGGCTGGAAAGCGCCAACCAGATTCAGATGAGTGCCGGTGCGAAGCCACTCTCCTTTAAATAACGGTTCGCTCGAAGTGGTGCATGTACAAAGGACATCAGACTCACGCACACAGGTCTGAGCATCCACAACTTCAATGCGGAGACCATGTTCGGTCTTCATCCTGGCGCCAAACGCCGCTAGATCGGAGCGGGCTGATCCGCAGACAAAGAACTGCCGGAAGTCACGCACGTGGCGCAGCATGGTCAAATGAGCAACAGCCTGCCTGCCACTACCAAAAACACCGAGGGATTTGGCATCTTTACGCGCCAAAAGGTCAGTCGCTATGGCTGACGTAGCCGCTGTGCGCTGGTCGGTGAGGTAGTTGGCTTCCATCACCGCCAAAGCTTTGCCGGTCTCGGCATCGAGCAGCGCATAGGTGGCATTGACGCCTGCTTTTGGGCTAACACTAACAATCTTTACCCCAGCGGCATGGAGCTCTTCGTCAAAGCAAGGCATGAGCAGCAAGATGCTCCCGGCGAGTTCGATCTGGGTGCGCACCGGCATCCGCAAGGTGGCACGAAAGTCGCGGGCAAACGCATTGCGAATGATGAGAATGATTTCGCCGGGTTTGGCCAATTGACGTACTTGGTCATCGGAAAAAGTTTGCATCTTGATGGCTTGATGAAACTAGCTGGTAGTTGGCGCGCGAGTATTGTTTGAGACAGTTTATCGAACTGAATCTGGATCGCCACAACTTTTCACGATGGTCCGCTGGATGTCGTCTGGGACTTCGATGAATTCCAAGCCGTAGCGAAACCCTTCACAACTGCGAACGACCGCTTTCAGCTTCACCTCTTTGCTGGAATGAGGGAAAGTCAGTTCCAGATCGACAGTTGCACCTACAGGAATAGAACTTGGAATGTAGGCCCCCAGCCCGCCGTGACTTAAGCTATTGCCGCGCCCGAAAACAGAGTTGGTGGTCCCATCTTTCATAGCAGCGCAGACCTTCAAGCGCACATCGATTTTATGGCGGTTCCAGCGACGCACATCTGCGGCCTGAGCGTCCGGCCTGGAAGAACCGGCTTCAGTTTCTGGGTCGTACATGGACCTTATGTTACTGATTTTTTGGTCCCTGCACAAACAGTACCCCCGGCATTGTACTTATTCCCGCGAAATGCCTGCCCGTTACGCTACGTTCATCGAGAAAACTGGCGGTTGGATTCCAAAAATGGGATGCGATCTGAACTTACGAATTTACAAACCAGAGACATAACTGTGCTTATCGGAGACTTATAATTTCAGCCTCTTCGTCTGGCGCAGCCTGGAAACTAAAAATAAGGCGCGTTGTAATTTGAAGCAACACGAAGGAGAAGTTGTAATGAAATCTGAGACTCGCCACTTCAATAAAGCACTTCTTTTATCTTCCAGTTTAGCGACCGTGCTTGCTCTTCTTGTGATCGTGAATGGATGTGGCGGGAATATGAGTAACCCAATGATGGCGGCAGGCCCGACCGCGAGCTTTGCGTTCGTGGCTAACTCAGGTTCCGGCAATGTCTCCGCGCTTGCAATCAGCAGTTCGGGCGGTCTTTCGGCTGTTGCCGGTTCGCCCTTTGCTGCCGGGGCTGGAGCGGAGTTTCTGGCGCTGGATTCTGTGCATAAGTTTTTGTTTGTGAGTAATCAAAATGCCGGCAGCCTTTCAGTTTTTTCGATCAACACCAGCACGGGAGTCTTGACTCCGGTTCCCGGCTCGCCATTTCCCACTGCGTCCACGCCCCATGGCGTAGCGGTCGATCCCGCTGGCAAATTTGTGTTTGTTGGAAATGAGAGTGGCAGTGTTTCGGCTTTCAGCATCAGCAGCACCAATGGAGCGCTTACGCCGGTTCCAGGATCGCCGTTTCCCGCCACCAGTCCTTTCGGGGTCGCCATAAGCACTTCAGGTAAATTTCTATATGTCACCAACACCAATACCGGCTCAGGACTTTCACCCAGCAGCATCTCGACATTCATGATCGATGCCACGACTGGCTCGCTGACCGCCGTGAATTCGCCAATTACAACAGGTACGACTCCGATCGGAATCACGGCTGATCCGAACGGCAAGTTCTTGTATCTGGGAGAACACATGACCGAGTCAGTGGGAACGTTCAGCGCGGACCCGTCAACCGGTGCGCTGACACGCGTAGGAAGCGCACCCGCCCCTCCGGCAAGCTGCGGCGTGTCTTGCCATCTTGCGCCCCTGAGGGTGGCTATACATCCGAACGATCAGTTCATGTTTGTCTCCAATGTGGGAGCAAACAGCATTTCGGTCTTCAATATCAACAACGGACCTACGCCGGCCACTCCTACGATGGCGACCGGCCAGCATCCTTTTGGCATGGCATTGGATACGATGGGTAACTTTCTCCTGGTGGCCAACAAGGTTGACAACAACATCTCGTCGTTTGCCGTGAACTCAACGAGCGGCGGATTAATGCCTGTGAGCGGCTCGCCCTTTTCTTCGGGTGGTAGCGCGCCGGCTGGCGTCGTGATTGTGGCCAAGCAATGACCCTGGAGAATTTGG
>DASZEU010000476.1:0-6147 GCA_035940535.1 Candidatus Angelobacter sp. | reverse complement strand
AGCAAACTGGGGGTTCCTGCTGAGGTGTTGATCCAATCCACTCGACCACCCAAGATGCGAGCGAAAGGAGTTATCGGACGGACCAAGAGAGCCCGACGTATTGGACGAGGACGAGGACGAGGATTCCGAGCCTAGTTCGTGGCGTTGGTTGGAATTCTCCCAATCCTGCCGCTAAACTCCTAAAACAGATCTGCCTCGTTATGTTGGCTTAGAGCTGAGACCCTATGGCGGGACGCAGTTTCGGCGGAGAAAGTTCTAAACTGCCAAATGGGTACGACCGGAAACTTCTGAAATTAAAGGTCTATTTAGAATGGTCGGCCCTAGCGGACGATTTTAGAACTTTTTTGCTCCGGGAAGAATGCCCAGGAATCCCCGATAATTCCATAAACTTCACTGCTGCAACTGGAAAATTGGACCAGCACCCAAGTCGGGCCTTAAAATTGTAGCTAATGGCTGCGTCCCTGATATTCGCTCTAATCATGCTGTTCCCTGTGCAAGCCGCACAACAGGCTGCTACGCCCTTCCCTCAGGCGCCGCAGCCATCCTATAAGGGGACCCAAAGCGAGCAACTGATGCAGGCAGTCACGGCTGGCGATATCGAGAAATGTAAGGCTCTGCTCGCAGCCGGCGCCAATCCGGACGGCGATGCCTTGGCTCGCATACCAGTGCTCGAGGCAGTTTCTACGAACAATCTCGAGATTGTTCGTCTTCTGGCCAGGGCCGGAGCCAATCTGAACCGCACTGACGGTTCAAGGATTCTCCTGAGTGCCGTTGAACGCGACGATGTAGAAATGGTTCGCCTTCTCCTTTCGCTGGGCGCTAACCCAAATGGTCCCGGAGAGGGATTGAGTCCCTTGTACTCCGCTCTCTCGTGGGAGCGCCGCGAGCTCGCTAAAATCCTTATCGCTGCCGGGGCCAACGCAAAAGCTGAGATGGATTCGGCGCAGCGCCGCGCAGATACCAACGTCATCCGCACTTTGCAGGAGGTTCTCGGCAAGGTTCCCGCTCCTATTCCGCCTGAGCAGATTGTGAATAGCCTGGAAACTCAGTGGGAATCCAGTGATATAGAGTGGTCCGTTGATGAGGTGAGGATGCTGCCGCGGGAGGCAGACGCGGAAAAGACCTGGCAGGAATTGGCGGCGCAGGTCAAGACGAAACCACAGGACCGGAACACATTGATGCTCTGGGCGCGTCTCCAACTGGCTGATTCCTTCGGCTGGATGGCCAAAAAGCGAACGGCCTCACCCTCCGCCGAGGAGGCCCTGGACCGCGTGCTGGCCGCGCATCCCCATGATGCAGAGGCCCTTTATTACAAAGGACGCCTGTATGGATTCCCGATTCAGGTGAGCACGCATGTTGTGCGCAGAAAAGACCAGGATAAGGCAGTCGAGTGCCTTCGCCAGGCCGTCAAGTACGCGCCAAAAAAAATCAAGTATCGCGAAACGCTTGCCTATTTCCTGGCCGATCAGGGCCGTCCGGGCGAAGCAAAAACCATCTTGCAGGCCGTGAATAAAGACCATCCATTGATTCCTCTGCTGGCCGACCTGGAATCCGTGCCCGTGCCCCCGCATGTCGAATTCGCAACCGGGCATGAGGCCGCACTCATGCTGATGATGGATATGGGATTTGAAAGCGGCATCTCCGATAATCTGCGCTTGCGTACCCGCACCTACTCCACTCAACAGGATCGCTCGGACATCGAAACCTTCTACCGCGTTCATTGGCCCGCCTTCCACTGGATTCCCGACTGGGGCATAGAGCCCCATCAGCCTGGTGATAACAAGCCACCTCTGATGTACAGGCAATTTCTCCGTGGCGGCCCGGGCGCATGGGAACCGAGCCGCGATCTGGAGGAGATTATGCAGCAGAAAAAGAATGGTTCCGGCATCATGATCGCATTCTTTGATTTCCAAATACAGGTACGGCAGTTGAAGGAATTGGAAGAGGCCATCCATACTCAGCCGGGCGTAGAGACGGAGGATTACAAAGATATAGGGCGATATCTCTTCATCCAGGACTATAGGCGGAGGACTTCCGCGGCGGCTAAAGATTCTGGTTCACCTGCCCCTTCTTCCCCATCCCCTCACCTACTGACACGAAGAAAACATTTTTGACCCTGGACTGTTCCCGGCAAGCATCGTAGCGACTTGCCGCCTGGGAGTCCTTTCTCTTCATTTGCTCCAGGGCTCGGTCTCGGAGCTTTCTCATTGGCGGCTCGTCTTGTTGATTGGGACAGACCCAAAGTACCGCTGATATTGGTCTTGCTTGGCTCTTTCTCTTGGGTGGGATCGATCCCTGCTCGATCAACTCTGTACAGGCTTCGTCGAGAGCGCTAGGGCATCTTCGCCAGCTCCAGGGTTTCGTCAAGCGCGGAGAAAGTGCGTTGGTGTGAAGGAAGCTGAACCGGGCGATTCGGAAGGCTGTCAAAATACTCATTCACGCGATCAATGACCTTGTAGCCAAGCTGCCGACGTTCTTCAAAATCGAAACCAAACTCCATAAGAGATACTTCAAACAGAAAGCTGACGAAGAATCGTTGAGCTAGCTCAAACGGCAAGGACACCGAAACAGACGAATGGCTACATGGCCGTTGCCAGATTGCTGAGGGCGGCATACCAGAAATTGCATGTAAGCCATTGAAAGAATTGGTCGGGGAGAGAGGATTTGAACCTCCGACCCCCTTGGTCCCGAACCAGATTCCAACCCTTATTGAAGTCTGTAGAAATCTGCGGTTTTTAACTGATTGATATTGAATCTGTTGCACACCGCTCATCGAAAGTTGTTGCGATTTGTTGAAGTCGGAGGCTTTCGCAGCGACAAAATCGTCTACATCTTGTTCACGGCCCATGGCGCGCACTGGAAGTCGGCATGGCCCTTGCTTTGTGCAAGCGGATTAAGCTGATCAGAATGGTTCCGGTCGAATCGCTGAGAACTCGTTGGATCAAGTATACGGCCCAATGGCTCAATGGAAGTGAATCGTGAAAGTATGACTGTGCAAAACAAATTGTTTTCTGACGCTCCTGTTTTGTGATTGAAACTCGACGCGCCGCGCTCGCAGTTAGCAATATTTGGCACAAATCGATGTTATGCTTTCATTATCCAGTTTTGCTCGATCCAGCAAACCAAGTTGTAGTAATGCCGTTATCCCGTCATCGAGACCATTTTCTTCGATGATTTTGCCGCCTTTCAGGCGAAAAATACTAATGCCTGCAAAATGCATCTTCCTGCCTGAAGCTGCAGACAGAGGTCCAACGGCGAAGCCGTTGAACGCTTGCCCCGTATGCGTTCCGCCTCCAACCCACTGGGCAATTACGCGGTCGCCGTCGGCGAGTAGTGGAGTCGTCAGCTCGAAACCGAGATCAGGAAAAGCGCTGCGAAATTCGGCCATGAATGATCGAAGGGCATTCGGGCCAATCAGCGCACGGTGCAGTGAATGTTTTAGTGTGATTTCGGGAGAGGTTACTTCGTCAATTACAGCCGGACTGTACGTCTTGCCCCATAATTCGGCGTACCATCGCGCGACAATCGATTTGTTCCTTGACTGCACAGTTGAATTAGCCTCTGCGCGACGAGGCGTGCTTAAAATACCCATGATAGCAAGTGTTCCTAGACCCAAAACTGCCCTACGGTTCAGCATTCTGCTCATACGCACATCTCCTACGACTTTTATTTGGGTTTCGCTAAAAACTCTCGCCATGAGACTAACCAAATGAGTTAAGTCAGTCACTCCGAATCTTGCTTTTGAATTCGAACTCTGTGAACCAACGTCCTACGAGAGCTTTGTTCTGTTCTACCTTCGACATAACTAGTTTCCTTTGAATTGAGATTGCAGTGACATTGATAGATATTCCTGCAAGTCAAAACTTACTTAGCCGTCCTTGCCTCGAGCACTCCGAAGTTTGCTGTCAAATTCATTTAACAGTTAGCGCGCGGTGTATCACGAAACGTTTCGATCTCGTGGCGTGAGACGACTCGACGAATCAATTGCAAAAATTGCGTCTCCCGATTTTGAGTCGACGGAAACCAGCGGCATCATGCCTTTTTCAGACTGATGATCATCTGCATGAGCAATTTGAAAGCAAGAGCCGGAGTGTATGGACTTACAGCGTTCGATAACCTCAGCTTAGGAAAAATGAGCAATCCAATGAACGAGGGCTTTATCAAGAAGGAGAAGGACTAATGATCCTAAGAACGGCAATTGAATCTTGTGGTGGATGCACAAGTAATTGATACTGATGAACATGTTAGCGCCGAAAGACATGGTGAAGGCTCACCAAAAAGGTGAGGAGAAAAAGACGCAAACTCCGCGAGTGGAAGAGCCCCTGACGGTGGACACCTACGCCGGGAAAGTCCAGATACGATGGGAGCCAGACGCGGCGGTCAGTGCTCTGGGGCAGATGCCGTTTTTCATCGAGTTTCTGAAGACGGCGGAGTTATTTGATCGCTGGGTGGAAGACTGTCCGGTACGTTATCGCAGCCCCAATGCGCCCCGCAAACGGGATGTGCTGGGCACCATTCTGCTGTCAGTGCTGGCGGGCCATTGGCGCTATGCTCACATTTCGGCTTTGCGCGGGGACGGGGTCAATCCGGCCCTGCTGGGGATGAAGAAGGTGGCCAGCGAAGACTCGGTGCGGCGGATGTTCACGCAGGCGGGGGTGAGCCGAGCCGAGTGGGAGCAATGGTTGAGCCAGCATCTGCGAGCCAGCTACGAGCCCTTGCTGGTGGAGCCGTGGATTCTGGATGTGGACTCCACGGTGAAGCCGCTGTACGGGCATCAGGAAGAAGCCAAGGTAGGCTACAATCCGCACAAGCCTGGACGCCCTTCGCATGTGTATCACAGCTACTTTGTGGGCAGCTTGCGCTTAGTGCTGGAGGTGGAAGTGCAAGCTGGGAATCAAACGGCGCCGGTGTATGCGCAGCCGGGATTGTGGAAGTTTATCGATGGACTGCAAGCCCAGCACCGTCCGGCGCTGCTGCGCGGAGACTGCCATTGGGGATCGGAGAAGATGATGCTAGGAGCCGAGCAACGCTGCTTGGCCTATCTGTTCAAGCTGCGCCAGAGCAAGAATGTAACCAAGCTCATCGAGCGGCTGATCGATAGTTCGGGATGGGAAGAGGCAGGACAAGGGTGGCAAGGAGTGTCCTGCGAGTTGCAGTTGCAGGGATGGAGTGGGGCGAGGCGGGTGGTGGTGCTGCGACGCAGGGTGCGGGAGAAGAAGGCAGACTCCAGCCCAGAGGAAGCGGGTGCGGCGCAACTCCGGCTGAAAGGCATAGAGTTGATGCATCACGGGGTGTTTTATGAATACGCGGTTTTGGTAACTTCGCTGTCTCTGGGGGTACTCAGCATCGCCCAACTCTACCGGGATCGGGGCGATGCGGAGAACAACTACGACGAACTGAAAAACCAATGGGGTTGGTCTGGCTATACCACCCAGGATCATCAACGTTGTGCCATCATGGCGCGCATCGTTGCACTCATCTATAACTGGTGGACGCTGTACACACGGCTGGTGACCCCGGATAAACATGCCGAAGCCATCACCTCGCGTCCCCTTTTGTTGCATGGAATTGCGCGTCAGACGCGCCACAGCCATCAAACCACGGTGAGCATTACCAGCACTCATGCCCAGGCGTCGGCCATTGAAGTGGCAGTGGGGGCGGTAAGTCGGTTTCTGAAGTGGGTCAAAACAAGTGCGGAGCAGTTGACAAGAGCGGAGCGTTGGCGACTCATTCTGAGCCGAGCGTTTGACAAATACTTACACGGAAAGGGACTGGGCGGTATTCCGCGCCTCGCTGTGGCGCCTACTTAACTGCCGTTTTTAGGATAATAGGCTTGTACGGCGAGATCGGGGGTCGGCTTGGAGCAAATACATTGGTCGAGTAGTTTAACTGCATCTTCGTGCCGGCCTTGCGATGATTTCTGTCCTGCATCGTCAAAGAGGTTTGCGGGAGTAATCATGAGGGTCTATCCTTTGCATGACAGTGAAATACTTTGCACCAATCAGTTCACATCAGCGTTCATCAGCGTTGAGCTTTTGGTTGTGGCTGCGCCACGCTGTGCCTCCGTGGTGGGTTTTGGTTTTCCTCAGTCATTGATGTTACAACCGCACTTAGCCGGGGGTACGTGCTTTTTCAAGAATTCCCCAA
>DASZEU010000475.1:0-5750 GCA_035940535.1 Candidatus Angelobacter sp. | reverse complement strand
AATGTCACTTACTTTAGAACAAGAACACCCGCCCTATGTTTGATCTATACGAACTGCGGGCTGCGTGGGACTGGCTTCTGGCGGAAAAATCGAGCGTTGCCGAGTTGCCTCTTAATCTGACGTGGAATATTGATGCATTTTCGGGGTCCTTCAGGCGCAAAGAACGCGCCTTCAGGATGACAACGCGTTTTAGAGGGAGAAATTGCTGCTCACTCGACGAAAAGTAAGTGACATTGGGCTAAAGCCCAGCTTTGTTTTTTTAATGGTTTCGGCACGGTCGGCAGGGGCACTACCAGACTCCTTTGTCGCTGCCAGTCAACTTGAAAGCAACGGCCGCCGCAGAAGCCAGTGGGGGCAAGAGGCTTAAGCGGAACGTGGCGGGAACATTTCCACGAAATGCAGCCTCAGTAATTTGACGCGTATAGAGACGGGCCGCATAGGGTATAACCGGCAGCCGCAGAAACCGCGCCCGCGTATATATCTTGTCTGCGCCCACGGCAGCGGATGCGATTACTTCTGGAGGAATGTTTAGACCTGTCCCCCGGTATTGCTTTACATAGTCGGAAACAATATTGAGAAAGGTAGCGACGCCCGTCCAGATGCCGGCACGATGAGCGGCGCAGCGCAACTCGACGAAATCCACTTCGCCCATCTCGACCAGCGATGCGGCATTCAGAATGTCACATACCCGGAAATAAAAATGGCGGTACACGCGTTGCAGAGTGGCGGCGAAGATTCGCTCTTCCGCAGCCGGAGTAAAGAACTTGTAGCCGTTGAGCTGGGTAACCACGCGACGGTCAATGAAGCGTTGCGCCAGTTCCACGTGTTCCCCTGTCTGGCCTAACCGGCCGATGTGGGCCTCAATCAATTCCGGCAATCCCGGCAGGGAAAAATTCCATTTGTTGGCCAGGCGATCGCCCCAACTGCGGCGCTCGACGTGAGCATGAAATTTATCTTTGAAGACGCGCACTATGTTGTTGCGGTCACCGGTAGAGACCAGATCCAGGTCGTTGCCCAAGTCTGGCCAATGGTCGAGCGTCTTCATCACAACTACTGGACAATCGTCTTCTTCCAGGGCCTCACAGACCTGCTCGAGGTGGGCTAGCGCTTTGGCAATGCGGGCGCGCTCGACGGTCAAGATACTTATGGCCCATGCCTGAATATCAGTGTTGCCACGGTTCCCAGCAACGCGGTTTATGACTTCAAAGGTACGGACGACGACATGGTTCGACTGAGCAAGGTCTTCAAAATCTCGCCGCTGTTCGGCGGTCAATGAGGTGAGTAATGGGAAGACATCGGCCGCAGATGTGGGCCGAAGTGTCAGTTTGAGGAATGCGTCAATATATTGTTTCTCTGCTTCAACAGCCTTGGCCATGCGACGAAGTGCTCCAGTCCCTGTGTTGACTATGATTTAGGATGAGAACTGCCGCTCTTCGGGTTGGCACAAAGCATGGTTTGATGCTTTGATAGTAGTACAAAGGAGCGTCCTTTTGGCCTATAACGACCTTAGAGAATGGATTGCCGCACTGGAAAAAGCCGGCGAACTGAAACGGATTCGCACCGAGGTTGATCCTATCCTGGAGGTCACGGAGATTACCGACCGGGTTTCCAAGGGCGCAGCCACAAAGTACGGACGACCTGGAGGCCCGGCGCTGCTGTTCGAAAACGTGAAGGGCGGGAACGGCATTCCGTTGTTGATCAACCAGTTTGGCTCCGAGCGCCGCATGCAGTTGGCGCTGGGTGTGGACCGATTGGATGAGATTGCAGAGCGCATCCGCCAATTGCTCAACATGAAATCTCCTGAAGGCTTCCTGGAGAAGCTTAAGATGCTGCCCAAGCTAGCGGACATGGGTAAGTTCTTCCCTAAGATTGTTGCGACCGGCCCGTGCAAAGAGGTGATCAAGAAAAACAACCTCTCTCTGCTCGACTTGCCGGTGTTGCAATGCTGGCCTCAGGATGCAGGACGCTTTATCACTCTGCCATGCGTGATTACCCGCGATCCTAAGACTGGAAAGCGCAACGTCGGTATGTATCGTATGCAGGTCTATGACGCGACCACCGCCGGGATGCACTGGCAGCGGCAAAAGGTGGCGGCTGAACACTACCGCGACCGGCTGCGTATGGCGGCAGCTCAAGCAGGTGGAGAAGCAAATCGAGCGCAAGACGTCCGCTCAGGGGTAGCGATCATGGCGCGTTCCGGCGGAGGCTCCATGCTGGTCGAAGGAGACAAGCCTACGGGGACCATGGAGGTCGCTGTAGCCATTGGCACCGAGCCGGCTCTGACGTTCTCTGCCATTGTGCCTGCCCCGCCGGAAGTGGAGGAGTTTATCGTCGCCGGACTCCTGCGACAGAAGCCGGTGGAGTTGGTCAAGTGCGAGACTGTAGATTTAGAGGTCCCGGCGACCGCCGAGATCGTCCTGGAAGGTTATGTAAGGCTGGACGAATTGAAGACAGAAGGCCCTTTTGGCGATCATACCGGCTTTTATTCCCTGGAGGACCAATATCCGGTTTTTCATCTTACTTGCATCACTCATCGTAAGAATCCGATTTATGCGACGACGATTGTAGGCAAGCCCCCCATGGAAGATGCGTGGATGGGCAAGGCCGTCGAACGCATCTTTCTTCCGCTCATGAAGCTGACGCTTCCGGAGATTGTCGATGTAAATCTACCGGTCGAGGGCATCTTTCACAACCTGATGATCGTTTCTATTCGCAAGTCTTATCCTGGGCATGCCCGGAAAGTCATGAATGGAATATGGTCACTGGGCCAAGCCATGTTTACTAAGTGCATCGTGGTGGTCGATGAAGACGTGAATGTTCAAGACATCGGGGACGTGGTGCTCAAGGTGTTTAATAACATCGATCCTGAGCGTGATATCCAGTTCACACTTGGGCCAGTCGATTCTCTTGACCACGCATCTCGCCTGCCGAACTTTGGATCGAAGATGGGCATTGATGCGACCCGGAAGTGGCCAACCGAGGGATTTATCCGTCCCTGGCCAGACGAGATTCTCATGGACAACAAGACCAAGGCACTCGTAGACAAGAAATGGAAGGAGCTGGGCATTGAATAACACATTTAGCGAAATAGCTACCGATCTTGGCAGAGCTGTTGCCGAGGCCAAGCCACGGCTGGCGAAGCTGACCAATGCTGATACGTCGACCCGTCCCAGTCCAAAGAAGTGGTCGAAGAAAGAGATTCTTGGACACCTGCTGGATTCAGCCTCGAACAATCATCAGCGCTTTGTGCGCGCCTCGCTGCAAGGCAGCCTGGTGTTTCCGGGATACGATCAAGATGCGCTGGTTAAGCTCCAGGACTTCAGGGAAATGGATTGGGGATTTCTGGTGGATTTCTGGGCCAGCTATAACCGTTATCTCGCCCATGTCTTGACGTGTCTGCCTAAGACTGCCTACAAAGCCAAATGCGAGATTGGAGACCACGAACCCGCCACGCTGGGCTGGATTGCCCAGGACTATGTCGATCATCTTAAACATCATTTGAATCAGATATTGGGTAAACGGTTTGAAACGTCGTATGGGGCAAAGGCGTGAGTGACATCTTGGAGAGCTTCTAGCTGCTAGCTCCTGACTGCTAGCTTTTAGTATTTAGCTTTTAGTATTTAGTATTCGGCATAATCTCTGCAAATGGCATTAGCTCTACAACGATCTGTCAAAAACTACGGCTAAGTACTAAGGGCTTACGGCTGCATTCGTGTTGATTCGCGTTCATTCGTGGCGAAAAAGGGTGTCGCCGTTAGTTGGCCCGTTCGAAGCTGACATTGCGAGCTGCCCAGGTGAACACGCTGAAACCGGATACATGCCCGTTGCCGTCTCTGCGGAACACTAGAGTTGCCGCACCGCCGTAAAGCAAAAATTCGTCGGGCACAACAGGATCAAGGTTGGTTGGCTGTTCCCAATTTGTTCGCATCACGAGGGCCCCTTTTTCGACCGAGAATTTATACGTCGCATTCAGTTCGTTGCTTGTATAAACACCGGCATAGCTGGCAAGAGTTGCAGCATCGGGGTAAAGGTCTTCGATTTTGGAGCCGGAAAATGATATTTGGCTATCGTGATTGACAGTCACTTCCGCAGCGCCATTGGAACTTGAAAACGTGCTGAAGTAACCAATGGGACCTTCGAAACGGTTGCTGGCAATGGGTGTGAGAACCCCACCTTGCCTTACCAGGTGTCCATCCATAGCCGCGAATGAAAGCAGGAAATGGCGGTCGCGGTCGAAATATTTTCCTGCGAATCGAGCGGAATCCGAAGCAGAAGCCACGGTGGGGGCGGACTGCAGATCTTTCTTTAGATATATCTCTGCTACCTTTTGGGACCGGCCCTCTGGGTTGGCATTCGCTATATTGCAAAGGCACACTACGGTGAACCTCTGTTCCGGGAAGCGGAGAATCTCGGTACGGTAGCCGAAAAGCGCGCCATCGTGTTCCACGATTGGCAGCCCACGATACGTTCCCAGTTGAAGGCCAAGCGCATAGCTGCTCTGCTGGCCGTTATTGAAGACGCCGGGGCTCTGCATTTCCTTGAGAAGCGTTCCTTTCCCAAGCTTGTTCTCATAAAAATTTCGGTCCCATAAAAGCAGGTCATCAACACTGCTCATCAGGCCGCCGTCGCCAACCTTTTCAAAGTTCGTGGACCAAGATACGAGAAAGGCGCCGTCTTTCCCGGGACTATATGCCGCAACTCGCCCGGGCACCACCAAAGTGTGATTGTCATAGAAACGGGTATGTGCCATACCCAAAGGTCGAAAAATATTCTCGACAGCAAATTCTGACAGCGGCTTCTTGGTGGCTCGCTTGATGACCTCCCCAAGCAAAAAATAGTTTGTGTTGCTGTACTGGTACTCCTCTCCAGGTTTGTAATTAAGAGCCTTCTGGCGGGCGACGAGATCGAGCAGTTCAGCCGTGGGATGCAGGTCCTCAGCATTACGTCCAGAGAGCGCAAGCAGGGCCAGCACATCACGGAACCCGGAGGTGTGGTGCAGCATCTGGCGCAAGGTAATGGGTTGGCCGTAATCGGGCAGCTCCGGGATGTATTTGCGGACGTTGTCGTCCAGTGAAAGAAACCCTTGCTCCGCCGCCAGCACAACGCTGGCAGCAGTGAATTGCTTCGAGACCGACCCCATATAGAAGACGGATTGCGACGACAAGGGAACATCTAGCTCAAGACTGGCCATGCCATAGCCTTTGCGATAGATAAAATTTCCGTTGCGTATCACGCCAACCGCGCAGCCTGGGGAGCCGGCTCTGGCGTAATCCATGAAAATCTGATTGATAGCCTGATCTTCTGTACCAGCACTTGTTCGGGATGCCTCGACAGCGAACGTCAGGAAAAAGGCGAGCAGGAAGGCAAATCGCATCGGAGGCTCCTTCAGCATTTGAAAATGAGGTGATGTCAGCGATGTTGAATCTGGAGTGATGGCATTGTACATCTCTCGTGGTGGCAGTTGGGTCATTTGAATTGCACAGCATCGCAGGTCGGCTTCGCAAGCGCTGAAGCCAGCATTCATAGAATTCTTCGACACGACTTAAAGAGCTTGCGGAAAAACTCATTCTTGGGAGTGCCAGAGAACCTCAGAGGCTAAAGCGTAATATCACTTCACCATATCCCAACTTGGTTCGCGCTACAATCAGCTCTGCATGAATGCAAGAACGGCCATAGGCATAATTGCTGGCGATTTAATTTTTATTGGATCGGCAGGACTGCTCTTTTATCTATCGCGTGTCGATCCGCAT
>DASZEU010000474.1:0-4134 GCA_035940535.1 Candidatus Angelobacter sp. | reverse complement strand
AACCAGTGTCGCCCCTACGGGGCTTGTCATTTATCCCTAACCTTTCCCAGCACTTACGTGCTGGGCTACTCTCTTCCGCCCTTGCAGGGCTGGTTCTTCCAAGCTCCGAACGTTATTTCCATTCCTTAAGTGAACCGTATTTGGGGCTAAAGCCTGGCTAAAGCCCGATTATTCTAAACGTCTTGCGGCACGAGTAAACTTCCTTCGGCGAAACTCAGGACAGGCCGTGGCCTGACACCAATACGCCTCCGATGATCGTTTTTCCGCAACCTCTGAAGTCATGCCCTGTTACACGTCTTCACGTAAAGATACTTTCTATACGGTCAAGTCACTAGTTGCTTTTGTTCTTGGTTTATAACACACTCGGTTTACAGATGAAATTCTTACGCATCGCTGCCCTCATGCTTAGCTGTTGGTTCGCGGCCTCCGGTTGTCTCGCCGCGGCTGTTGCCCAGAAAAAGACACCTAAAACGCCGCAAAGGCGAAAATCAGCGCAAAAACCGCAAACATCGAAGGCGGCCAAGGCCGACGCCAAATTTGCTCCGGTCGACTCCCTGGTCCGCGAAGTTGTCACCAGCCAAGGCGTGACTGGGGCAGTCCTGCTGATTGGCCATAACGGAAAGGTCGTCCACGAACAGGCATTCGGATTGCGCAGCTTTTCACCGAGGCCTGAGCCAATGACGACCGACACGATCTTTGATCTGGCATCGCTCACGAAAGTCGTAGCTACGACTCCCAGCGTGATGCGACTGGTGGAGTACGGGCAGATACGGCTCAATGATCCGGTCAGCAGGTTTATCCCTGAGTTTGCGGCCAATGGCAAGCAATCGATCACTATTCGTGAATTGCTAACCCATTATTCAGGACTGCGACCCGACCTCGACCTCAATGTCGCGTGGCAAGGGCAAGAAGAAGCATTTCGCCGCACTCATGAGGAAAGGCTCCAGAACCCTCCGGGCGCACGGTTCGTCTATAGTGACATCAATTTTATTGTTTTGGGCGAACTGGTGGAGCGGCTCTCCAGCCTTCCACTCGATAAATATGCAGATGCGCACATCTTCCAGCCATTAGGCATGAAACATACGCGGTTTCTTCCCCCTGCCTCGTGGGAGCCGCAGATCGCCACGAATCTCTCGATTGATAATCGGCGCTTGCTCCGCGGTATGGTTCAGGACCCAACTGCTGAACGCATGGGGGGCATCGCCGGACACGCCGGGTTATTCTCCACTGCCGAAGATTTGGCGCTCTATGCGCAGGCGTTGATTGATCGCAACAAAATTCTCACTCCTGATCTGATCGAGAAGATGACCACGCCCCAGCAGCCGCCCAATGCTGTGGAGGTGCGAGGCTTCGGCTGGGACATCGATTCCACATTCTCCATCCGGGGCGAATTATTGCCGGTGGGATCTTTTGGGCACACGGGATTTACCGGCACATCAATATGGATCGATCCATATAGCAACACTTACATTATTCTGCTCACCAATAACGTTAGACCCCGAGCTGGCGTTCCCGTGGTCTCGTTGCGCTCGCGAGTAGCCAATGCGGTGTCTTCGGTGCTCAACTTGAACTTGACAGCCGAAGCTAACGACCGGATCGTGACCATCACGGGCTATAACGAAACCCGCCCGGCAGCCCGCCACATTGAAGCTCGTAATGGGCACGTGCTGACCGGGATTGACGTTCTGGAAAAAGAGAATTTCGAATCACTCAAGCATGGCCGGGAACAGATGACGATTGGCCTGCTAACGAATCAAACTGGACTCGATTCCCAAGGCAAGCGCACCATCGATGTACTGGCCTCTGCGCCCGGAATCAAGCTAGCCGCCATTTTCAGCCCTGAGCATGGAATTTTTAGCGCAGTGAATACCACAGACGTGCAAGAGTCTGCGGACACTGTAACCGGCATCCCCGTTTACAGCTTGTATGGAAACACGGATGCAAAACGCCGCCCTCCGACAGAGATATTGAAGAAGCTAGATGCAGTAGTCATGGATGTCCAAGATGCAGGTGTCCGCTTCTATACCTACGCAACCACTCTTGGGTTTCTGCTCGAGGCCGCGGCCCAGAGCAACACAGAAGTGGTGGTGCTGGATCGTCCCAACCCAATTACCGGATCATTTGTGCAGGGACCGATGTCGCAAGCCGATCTGAAGAACTTCAACAACTATCATCCGGTTCCAGTGCGCCACGGAATGACCCTGGGCGAGTTAGGACAGATGTTCAACGTGGAACGGAAACTCGGTGCGCGCCTGCGGGTGGTCGCCATGCAAGGCTGGCTGCGCGGGGATTGGTTCGATTCCACGGGAATCGTCTGGACGAATCCCTCTCCGAATCTGCGATCGATAAACGAGGCTATTCTGTACCCCGGTGTAGGACTGATCGAAAGAACCAACATCTCGGTAGGACGCGGAACAAATACTCCGTTTGAACTTCTGGGCGCTCCCTGGATCGAGCCTCGCGCATTTGCCGACTATCTCAATGCGCGACTGATTCCCGGAGTGCGCTTTGTGCCAGTCACATTTACGCCTACCGAAGAGGTCTATGCGAACCAGCGATGCGGCGGGGTGAACATAATTGTTACCGAGCGCAACGTGCTGGATGCGCCGGAACTCGGTATCGAACTGGCTTCCGCACTGCAAAAACTCTATCCCAACGACTATAAGATAGGCAGGTTGATCGAACTGTTAGTGAACCGGCAGATCTTCGATGCCCTGAGCGCCGGTACCGATCCTCGCATGCTCGCTCAGGAATGGCGCGATGAATTGGAGAAGTTTATGGAGAGGCGGGGGAAGTACTTGTTGTATAGGTAGCTGCTGGCTGCTCATTGCGTCATTTTACTGCTTTATTTTAATAATATTACTAACTCTTACTGCTCAAACCCAGGCAGACTCACCCTCTTGGCCACATGGTCTTTGATCCAGTGCGCATCCCACCACTCTTTCGGATCAATCTGAATTCCTTCAAGCTGCATGCTGAAATGGATGTGGTCACCACCGGCCATGCCGGTCATCCCGCTCTTGCCCATACTCTGTCCGCGTTTCACTATGTCGCCTTCATGCACGGCGATCTCGCTCAGGTGGCCGTAGATGGATTGCAATCCGTAGCCGTGATCTACAACGATGCAATTGCCATAGATTCCCAGCGGGGCTGCATAGACGACCCGGCCATCATTGGAAGCCATCACGTCCACATGCTGGGTAATGGAGAGGTCATAGCCAAGATGGACTTGTTGGTCGATCTTCTTTCCTTTATAGATGTAGTTGCGGACGTCGGCAAAATTGGCTTCGACCTTGGAGTTGGATTGTTGCAGAAAGGGCTGGGACCAGAGAAACTTGCTCTCGGTCTTGGAACGCAGATCAGAAAGAGTCTTGTTGTTGGCGCGCCGCATCTCGCCGTTGATTTTCAGGAAACGCGCTACCGGATCGCCCGTGCCGTTCGGGTCGAGTTCGTTGACGACCTTTTCGATGAAGCGGTCGTCCAATGGCAAATCACGAACACGATATTTAGGTTGCTCGCTTTTTGGGAATTGAAATTGAATATGGCTGATCGCCTGGTTCCCGCCTGGATTGGTGGCGTAAACGACTGGAGCGGTTCCGGGCGGCATATCCCAGGCAAACGCATAGAGCGAGAAGAAGCCGGGCTTTCCATCGGGCATTGGCCAGGCGCGAAAAGTCTGATTTCCAACCCGGACACCGGCCTCTGTCCAGTAGCCTGAAAGATTAAATGTCGCCAGATCGGCCATGCCCAGATAAAGATAGTGCTGGTCGGAATCGGCGCTGACCTGGGGCGGGCGAGTCACGACCTCTACTTCGCGATCCACAGTGGCCGTTTTTCCACGAAAATCATTCGAAGTAGCTTCGACGATCAGATGTGCTTTGCCGTCCTTGAGTTGAGGCGCACTCTGCGCGCCCGCCTTGAAAATCCAGTCGCCATCAGCAACACCGCGCTGCCATACGATGCGCCGCGCCGGTTGGGTTGTCTCCCAGACCTTGGAGCGGCTGCCGTTCTGTTCGATGTATGCGGCAATGCTGCGAACGCCATGTGGATCGCTCACGTGAATGCTGACGGGCGTGGACTGGCCAATCGCAGAAAGCGTGGCCGGCAAGGTAATGACAGGCGTGGCCGACAAGA